>JBAVML010000201.1:0-15514 GCA_049690035.1 Chthoniobacteraceae bacterium | reverse complement strand
GACCCGATCGCGCCGGACCGCACTTCGCGCGATATTTTCCTGCCAAAGAGATCAACGATCGCCAAAGGCTTCCGAGCAACCGCCGCGAGCGCGACTTATCACACGGCCTCGCGCATGGTTCGGCGACGGTTGAGTCGAGTTGCGTTCAGTAATCCTCGGTGAAAGTAACATCGCCAGACGGCGTGATGGTGAACTGAGCTGACCCATAAAAGCTGCCGCTCGTGATGTAGCCCTCGTCTCGCTGAATCTGCGTTCCGTCGCTGCGGTGAGCGACAAGAGAGTAATGGCCGTCTGCGCCAGTGTTGTGGAACCAGCGCCGCGCAGAGTCTCCGGGCGGGAGGTTGGGAAAGTTGAGCGTGCGTCCCTGCACGGTAACGGAGACTGTGGTGATGGTCTGGCTGGAATCGTTGCGGACGGTAACGGATGTAGGACTGACGAGCAGGAGGACAAAGGCGCCACCAATGAGCAGCGCCAAGCCAAGTCCAAGGGCGAGTAACGCTTTGCGCATTTTGTGTTATTCAGTTGGGCCACGTTCAAGGGATTTGCGCGGAGTCGCCGAACTCGAAGTAGGCTTCAATGTTGAAGCCCTAAAATTTAGTCCTTCATTTTTGCAGCCTTTCTCGACGGGAAGGGGATGGGGGGCGTTCCGGGGAGGGGGCGATGGGGCGGACCGCAGGGGGTGAGGAAAGCGGAGTTGCGCTCGGGGCACAAGGCTTCGCGCTGGAGGCCGAGCTACGCGCTCGGGGCGGGGCTCCTTTTCCGTGCTGGGGAGGGCGGCGTCGGTGACGCAATGGGCGTCGCCTGCCATCCGAGGAGTGCCGAAACTCGGGAACGAGCGAAGATGCTGGCACGGGTGCTGCTATGGAGATGCGCCACCCTTTCCTCCCGTATGGCCCCCGATTTCCAGAGCAAATCATCCCGGCACCTGAGCGCGTCCGCGCGGGGCGGGAGCAGGTGCGGTGGCTTCGGAGGGATGTCCGCCCGCCTTTTCGGAGGGGCATTTGCTTTGCCCGCCGGTCCGGTTGTTTCCTCCGCAGGTTCGGCAGCCTTTTTCGGAGGTCCATTTGCCTCCTCCGCGGGTCCGGTTGTCACTGTCGCACGTGCGGTTGCTTCTTCCGCAGTTCCGGGTGCCATTTCCGGAGGTCCGCTTGTGGCTTCCGGATGTCCGCTTGCCTCAGGCGGAGTCGGGCGTGCGGCGGAAGGAGTTCGTCGCGAGGACTTTGTGACCTCAGGTCAAAAAACGCCACTTTTCCCCAGTGTGTCCGTCGAGGGGGCGGCCGCTGGGGGACTTCTTGAAGATCTTCTGTCTCCCCGCCGGGTGGCGTGGGGGACGGCTGAACCCAACAACAAACCCCAATACTAACCGGTGATGGCGACTCCGATCGTCTGGAATCAACCAGGTCTCGTCTGGAATGGCGCAGGCGTGGTCTGGAATGGCCTGAACGCCGATGCCGGAAATCTGAAAATGAGCAAAGTAGTTCTCAATCTCGACGGGCTCACGGAGGCCGAAATCATCGTCCTCGGCGGCGACATCGCCACCGGGCTGACCCAGAACGCGGCTGATCTTCCCAATCCGGATCCGACCCCGGCGCAGATCACCACGGCGACGGATGCCTTCAAGGCGACCAAGCTCGACGCCGACACCAAGGCGGCGGCGGCGGAGGCGGCGACGATGGCGAAGAATGTGTCGCTGGCGACGCTGAAATCGGTGCTGACGGATTCGGCGAGCTGGGCCGAGCGCAAGATCAAGGACCCGGTGAAGCTGGCCAAGGTTTATCCCCTGAAGAAAACGCCCTCGCCCAAGCCGCCGCTGGGCCAGATGGAGCCGCCGATGCTCGACTTTGGCGCGAACCCAGGCGAGCTGTTGGTGAAGGGCAAGTCGCTGGCGGGCGCGGTGAGTTATGAATTCCAATGTCGCTATGCGGGCGCGGGCGAAGCGGCGTGGGCCCACGCGAAGACGGCGAGCAAGGCGAAGGTGACGCTGAAGGGCCTGAACAGCGGACAGAAGCTGCAGGTGCGCGTGCGGGCGATCGGCGCGAAAGAGGAGGAGGGGCCGTGGAGCGACCTCGTGGAGCATCTGGTGCCCTGAGCGGGAGTTGACCAATGGCTTTCGACCCAAACAAACCGCAGGCCGGTGAGGCCGTGGACGCGGTGCTCATCCGCGCGCAGTTCAACGCGCTGAAGGCATTGATCGACGCGCAGGCGCAGCAGATCGCCAACCTTCAGGCGAGCCTGGCCGCAGCCATCGCCGGGACGGCGAATAACATCCCCGGCGTGAGCGATCTCTCGGGGCTGGGGATCAACAACCCGCCGCAAACCGGCGAAGTGCAGGCGATGCTCGACAAGCTCAATGAGATGATCAACGCGCTGCGCCGGTAGGGCGGCGAACGGGCTTCCGGCTTAGCGGCGAAACTCCGTCGTTCCTGCGAAGAACCCGAACGCGCGATCCAGCCAACCTCAACCGCACTCGGGAGACATGAGCACCGCGCGGGCGCTTTCCTTTTCCCACAAGGGCCGGTAGCTTCCACCGCATGAGCACGATCACCGCGATCCTGGAACCCGACGCCGACGGAACGCTGCATCTGCCGCTGCCGGCGGATGCACCGCGCGGAAAATTGAAGGTGACTGCCACGCTGGAGCCGGCGGGGGCGGACTGGCCGGAACGCCGCGAACGTGCGCTGGCGGCGCTCCGGCGGCTCGCGGCTCGCGGCGGCATCGGAAGCATCTCCGATCCAGTCGCCTGGCAGCGCGAGCAACGCAAAGATCGTCCGTTGCCGGGCCGGGAGGAATGAAGCTGCTCGACAGCAACATTCTGATCTACGCGACCGAACCCGGACAGGAGACCCTGCGGGAGCGAATCCTGGCGGAACCGGCGGGCGTCTCGGTGGTGACGATGGTGGAAGTACTGGGTTATCACCTCCTGACTCGCGAGGAGGAGTCTGACCTGCGCGCCTTGCTGAACGAACTCAGCATTTTTCCCACCGACATCGTGGTGGCCGAACGCGCTGTCGCCCTGCGCCAGCAGCGGAAGATGGGCTTGGGCGACGCGCTCATCGCCGCGACGGCGCTGGTGCATCAGTGCCCGCTGGTGACGCGAAACGTGGATGATTTCAAGCACGTTGCGGGGCTGGAAATTATCAATCCGTTCGCGGAACCGGAGACTGCCTGAGCACCGCGCGGGCGCTTTCCTTTTCCCGCAAGGGCCGGTAGCTTCCACCGCATGAGCACGATCACCGCGATCCTGGAACCCGACGCCGACGGGACGCTGCATCTGCCACTGCCGGCGGAGTTGCGCCACGGCAAGGTGAAGGTCGAGGCGAAGCTGGAGTCCGTCCCCGGCGAACGCAGCGACGCGGCGGAGGCGGCGCGGCAGCAGCGCCTACTGGAGATCATGGAGCGAATTCGCGCTCGGAACCCGTTCAAGGGCATCGAGGACCCCGTGGCCTGGCAGCGCGAGATGCGCGAGGATGTGAAGTTGCCGAGTCGTGACTGACGAATGATGCGCCTGCTAGACAGCAACATCCTGATCTACGCGGGCCAGCCGGAGCACGCTTTCCTCGACGCATGGATGACGGCGTGCCCGCTCCGCGAAATCAACCAACTCAGTTGCCAGCGCCGCCGAGATTCGCGGCGGCGAGGCGGTCCTGCATGTCCGCGGCCTGGAGGGCGCCGATCATTTCGCCGATGTCGCCGTTGAGGAAGCGGTCGAGGCTGTAGAGGGTGAGTTTGATCCGGTGATCGCTGACGCGGTTTTCGGAGAAGTTGTAGGTGCGGATTTTTTCGCTGCGGTCGCCGGTGCCGATCTGGCTCTTGCGATGCGCCGCGTATTTCTCGGCTTCCTCGCGTTGCTTCACTTCGAGGAGGCGGGAGCGCAGGATGGTGAGGGCTTTTTCCTTGTTCTTCTGCTGCGAACGGCCGTCCTGGCAGCGGACGATGGTGCCGGTGGGAATGTGCATGACCTGCACGGCGGAGTCAGTGGTATTGACGCCCTGGCCGCCGGGACCGCCGGCGCGGCAGACTTCGATGCGGATTTCGTCGGGCTTGAGCTCGAGATCCACTTCCTCCGCCTCGGGGAGGACGGCGACGGTGGCGGTGCTGGTGTGAATGCGCCCCTGCGCCTCGGTGGCGGGCACGCGTTGCACGCGGTGGACGCCGCTCTCGTAGCGCAGCGTGCGGAAGACCTGATCGCCGCTGACTTTGAAAATGACTTCCTTCATTCCACCCAGTTCGCCCGGGCTGGATTCGAGCGTCTCGATCTTGAAGCCGTTTGCTTCCGCGAAGCGGGTGTACATGCGGTAGAGATCGGCGGCGAAAAGACCCGCTTCATCGCCGCCGGTGCCCGCGCGGATTTCCACGATCGCATCGCGCTCTTCGTTGGGATCGGGCGGGAGCAGGGAATACTGCACCTTTTCCTCCAGAGCGGCGACCTGCGTTTCGAGTTCCGGGATTTCGGCGCGGGCGAGTTCCGCCATTTCGGCGTCTTCGCCCTTGGCGAGTTCCTGGTCGTCCGAGAGCTGCGCGCGGGATTTTTGCAGTTGCTCCCAGTCGGCGAGCAGCGCCTTCAGGCGGGTGTGTTCGCGCAGCATCTCTTTCGCCCGCCGCGGATCGGCGTAGAGATTGCCCGACGCGATCTCGGCTTCGAGTTCGCGGAAGCGATCGGTGCTGCGGGCGATGAGGGAGGAAAAGTCCACGGTGCGGAAGTTCCAGGGCCAAAATAAAACGGTGAAGACGCACGGGGCGTCTTCACCGTTTCAAAGCTGGAAGCTGGGAATCTAAGCGGTTTTCTTGCGGCTCGCGGCGGTGCCGTAGCGGCGGGAGAATTTCTCGATGCGGCCGGCGGTATCGACGAATTTCTGCTCGCCGGTAAAGAACGGATGGCAGGCCGCGCAGATACCAACCTTGATGTCGCGCTTGGTGGAACGGGTGTGATACACAGTGCCACACGCGCAACTGATGGTGGTCTCGTTATAGTCGGGATGAATATCTGCTTTCATGGCTCGGAAAAGGGAGTAGGACGCTAGCAGCCGCTCCTTGGGCCGCAATTAAAAACTCCGACTATTTTCGTGACTCCAACTCCGACCGACAACGCCCTGCTCGCCGCTTGGAAATCAACGCTCGCGCGCCGTGCGGAGGCTCCGGCGGTGTGGTCTCCCGCGGGGGCGGTGTTGCGGACGTTTCGGGATATCGAGCGCGAGGCGGTGGATTTGGAGAGGCTGTTTTCCGATGTGCCCGCGCATTCCGTTGTCGCCGTGCAGATTGGCAACAGCGAGCGCTGGCCGGCGCTGCTGCTCGCGCTCGTGCGCCGTCGCTTGGTGGTGCTCCCGCTCGGCCGGCACATGGAGAATGGCGAACTCGATCTCGCGCTGGAGACTTGCCGGGCTGCGGTGCTCGTCACCTTGGGGGACGGCGATCTGCAACTCACGCGCTGCGCGCCGGTCAGCCCACGCGCTTTCGCTTGGGATGAGCCGGTGCCAGACCTGCTCAAGCTCACCTCCGGCACGACCAGCCTGCCGCGGGCGATTCGCTTCCGCGCGGGGCAGTTGGTCGCCGATTGCGAGAGCATCTGCGACACGATGGGCATCACCGAGCGCGACTTGAATTTCGGCGTGATCCCGTTCTCCCACTCCTACGGCTTCAGCAACCTGCTGACCCCGCTCCTCTGTCGAGGCGTGCCTCTCGTGGCGAGCGAGGATCGGATGCCACGCGCCATTCTCACGGATCTCGCTTGCAGCGGTGCCACGGTCTTCCCGGGCATGCCCGTCTTTTTTCAAAAGCTCGCTGAAATGCAGAACCCGCCGAAGTGCCCCGCGCTGCGGCTGTGCATCTCCGCAGGTTCCCTGCTTCCGGTGGAGGTGGCGAAGGCATTTACCGCCACGTTCGGATTGAAGATCCACGCGTTCTACGGATCGTCGGAATGCGGCGGCATCGCCTACGATTCGAGTGACGACGCGCGCTACGAGGAGGGATTCGTCGGGCCGCCGATGCGCGGGGTTGGGATTTGCCCGGCGGGCGATCCGGGTGGTGCGATCGAAGTGCGCAGCCCGGCCGTCGGTGACGACTACTTCCCCAACCGCGACGCCCCTAAGCTGGGTGAAGGTCGCTTCATTCCGGGTGATCTCGTTCGCTGTGCAGAAAGTGGACTCATCCTCATCGGGCGCGTTTCGGACGTGATCAATATCGCTGGGCGAAAGCTCAACCCGCTCGAGGTGGAGGCGCGTCTCGCGGAGTATCCGGGGGTCAAACAAGTGGTGGTTTTTGGCGTGCCGTCGGCGCTGCGAGGCGAGGAAGCCGTCGCTTGCATCGCGGGAGACGGGGTGGAGACTCCCGCGATGATGCGCTTCTGCCACGGCCGGCTCAGTGCCTGGCAGATCCCGCGGGAAATGTGGATCGTGCCCGAGATTCCCACCAATGAGCGCGGCAAGATCAGCCGTCGCGCGCTGGCCGAAAGCTTCCTCGCCCACAAGGGCCGCAGCGCCAAAAACTGCCCGACTTGACCCCGCATGACTGCCACCGCTCTCGTCGCCGACTCCATCTGCAAGCGCCACGAAACTGGCCGCGGGCATCCCGAATCGTCCCGGCGCTTTGACGCCGTCGTCCGCGCGCTGGAGACTGGTGGCCTCGCGGCGAAGATGATGCAACTCGCGCCGCGCTCGGTGGGGCGTGAGGACCTGCTGCTCGCCCACACCGCGGAATATCTTGCGCTCGCCGAAGGTGAGATCGGTTCCGGTGAATCGCAGCTCAGCACTGGCGATACGGTGGTCAGCCCGCATTCCTGGGAAGCCGCGCTGACCGCTGCGGGCAGCGGGTTGGCTGCGGTGGATGCCGTGGTCGCGGGGAAGGCAGCGAATGCCTTCTGCGTTGTCCGTCCGCCCGGTCATCACGCCTCTGCCGATCGCGGCATGGGCTTCTGCATCGTGAACAACGTGGCTCTCGCGGCCCGCCACGCCCAGCGCCGCCATGGCCTCAAGCGCGTCTTGATCGTCGATTGGGACGTGCATCATGGCAACGGGACGCAGGACATCTTCTACGCCGATGGCAGCGTGCTTTTCTTCAGCACTCACCAGTCGCCGTGGTATCCCGGCACCGGCCGCGCCGACGAGACCGGCACCGGGGCAGGGCAGGGGAGCACCATCAATTGCCCCCTGCCTGCGGGCTCCGGTCACGACGAAATTTTTGCCGCATTTGAAAAGCAACTTGTGCCCGCGGCGGACGCGTTTCGACCCGAACTCGTGCTGATTTCGGCCGGATTCGACTCGCGCGCTGGCGATCCGCTGGGTCAGTTCCAACTGACCGACGTGGATTTCGCCGGACTCACGCAGATCGTGCGTGCCGTGGCCGATCGTCACGCTGGCGGGCGCGTCGTCTCGATGCTGGAGGGTGGATACGCTCTCTCCGGTCTGGCCAGCGCCGCGGTAGCGCATGTCGAGGCGCTCCTCGCGTGATGCGCATCCGCATCGAGCGATGAGAAACGGCGTGAACCAGCTCCATTCGCGCTTGTTCATGTTCATCGCGGTGTGCGCCGCTCTCTGCCTCGGGGAAGGAACGACTTTGGCCGCTTCGCCAATTCAAGGAACGACATGGGATTCGGTCTTCGCGTGGATTCAGCGCGACTGGCCGGACGTGCCGCAAATGACCACGGCTGAACTCGCCCGCCGTCTCCGCAACCCCCGGACGCCACCGCTCCTCATCGACACCCGCACGCAGAAGGAATACGCCGTGAGCCATCTGCCGGGCGCCCTCTGGGCCGAAACCCCGGCGCAGATTCGGGCGGCGCTGGTCAACGTGCCGATGGATCGCACCGTCGTGCTCTATTGTTCCGTGGGAGTGCGGTCTTCCAGAGCGGCGGCCGAGCTCCAGCGCGCCGGCCGCAGTAACGTCTTCAACCTGCGCGGTTCGATCTTCCTCTGGGCCAATGAAGGCCGCAGTCTCGAGCTTGATGGCAAGACGGTCGGTACCGTTCATCCTTACAACCGCAAATGGGGCACGCTCCTCGATCCGAAGCTCCACGCCGTGCTGCCGCGATGAGTCGTGTTCGTGGGCTCGGCGCTGTGCGGTGGGGCTTCGCCTGGGATGGCGGTGGAAGTGTTCTTGGAATGTGTCTTAGTTTCGCCGAAGTATGCTCGCCCTGTGCTGCAAATGTCCCCGTAGTTCAACGGATAGAACGGTGGTTTCCTAAACCGCTGATCCGGGTTCGATTCCCGGCGGGGACACTTCGCTGGGCACTGCCGTTGTTTCGATTGGAGAAAGCTCCGCGGCGGTATCGGTGCGGTGCTCAATGATCCCGGACGAAACCGGTCTGCGCTGCGATTCAGCAGGGATGTTCATTTTTCAAATTCTTCGCAGTATGATTCTCAGCACGATGCTGATTGCTGCGGCCTTGTTTCTCCCAGCGTGGACGTGGCACTGGGAACGGGCGTGGGTGCTCCTGGCGCTCGCGGCCCTAGGGACGCCGATCACGATGTGGCTGGCCTTTCGCCATGATCCCGAACTGCTTCGCGAGCGGCGGAGGTCTCCTTTCCAAAAAGATCAGCCCTTGGCGGACAAGCTCGTCCTGGCGCCATTCCTTGCGGCTTTTTATGGGCAGGTAGTGAGCATTCCGCTTGATGTGTTTCGCTGGCATCTGCTCCCGCCGCCGGGTGCTGCGGTGTCGGTGCTCGGCTTGGTTCTCTTTGCTGCAGGCTGGACGCTGATCACACTGGTTTTTCGCGCGAACACTTTTGCTGCGCCGGTGGTGAAACATCAGAAGTTACGCGAGCATCGGGTGATCGATACCGGGGTGTACGCTGTCGTGCGGCACCCGATGTACACCGCGGTCGCGCTCATGCTGCCGGGCATGGCGCTGTGGCTGGGATCGACAGCGGGCGCGCTCCTCTCGTTGGTGCCGACTGGGCTGCTCGCGGTGCGTATCTTGATCGAGGAAGACTTTCTCCGCCGGGAGTTGGCCGGTTACACGGAATACATGCAGCGCGTGCGTTGGCGGCTGGTGCCGCGGGTTTGGTGAGTCGGCGGCGATTCACGAGCGGACGCGATCTCGCGTCGGCACGCGAAAGCCCCGTGGTTTGCTGGCGATCCATGTGGCAAACTTCGCGATCTCAGGATGCGCGAGCAGTGCGGCCACGGTGCGGTAGTCGCGCTCCAGTTCCTTCTCGGTGAGCACGGCATGAATCTGCGCATGACACGGGCGGCAGATGCCGACGGTGCGCTTGACCTCGGCACGATCGAACTCGCGCTTGTTGCGTTTGTTCCGATGCCGCGTGCGCGGAATGAGATGGTGCCTGGTCAGTGTTTCGTCGCGTCCACAGATGGCGCAAGACATTGAAGAGAAGGATGAAGGACGAAGGATGAACGTCCGCGGCCGCGAGTCTGGACGCGCTTGGAGAATTCATCCTTCCGCCTTCATCCTTAAAAAAACGACGCCCCGCCTTCTCACGAGGAGAAAGCGGGGCGTTGTTGAGATGCTTGCGGGCGATCAGACCACCTGGGTCTTGCCGGGAATTGCGCGCTGGTAGAGGCCGTCCGGGCCGGGGTTGACCGGCGTCGGCTTGTCAAAGCCGAGTTCCTTCGGCAGTAGCTCGATCTTGGATTCCAGCGCGGTCTTGTATTCCAGTTCCTTGCCAGAATAAGCGGCCATGCGACCGAGGATCGCGGTCATGGTGCTGTGGGCGCCGTATTCGGCTTCGCTGTAGGCCTTGTTGTTGCGGATGGCGTCGAAGAGATCGTCGTGCTCCTGCTGATACGGATCCTTCGCGCCTTCAGATTTGAAGCGCCATTGCTCCGCGCCGTAGATCTTGTTGCCGCTGACGTCGGCTTTGCCCTTCGTGCCGACGACCGCTTCGCTGACGCTGTTCCAGCAGCCGGGTTGGTGGCGGGCTTCGCTCGACGATACGGAGCCATCTTCGTACTCATACTGCACGGCGAAGTGATCGTAGATCTCGCCATCGTCGGCCCCGCCGTTGCTGATTTCGCGTCCACCCATGGCGCGCGCTTTGACGGGGTGGCCGTTCTTGACCCAGTTGATCACGTCGATGTTGTGAATGTGCTGCTCGACGATGTGATCGCCGCAGATCCAAGTGAAGTAGTACCAGTTGCGGAGCTGGTATTCCATTTCGGTGAGCTTGCGGCCGTATTGCTTCTCGAGATCGGCGCGCTTTTTCTGCCAAGGGCGATTGCCATTCCAGTAAGCACGCATCGCCACGATGTCGCCGATCGCGCCGTCATGGATGCGCTTCAGCGTCTCGATGTAGCCGGCCTGGTGATGGCGCTGGAGGCCGACTGCGACCTTGAGATTCTTCTTCTTCGCTTCTTCGGCGGCGGCGAGCACCTTGCGCACGCCCGCGGCGTCGCTGGCCACGGGCTTTTCCATGAAGATGTTTTTGCCCTGCCGCACGGCTTCCTCGAACATCATCGGGCGGAAACCGGGGGGCGTCGCGAGGATCGCCACGTCGCAGAGTTCGATCGCTTTCTTGAAGGCATCGAACCCAAGGAACTGCCGCTCGGGCGGGACATCGACGCGCGCGCCGTGGACTTTCTCGAGATTCGTCAGCGAGCTCTTGAGTCGGTCCTCGTGAATGTCGCCCATGGCGACGAGCTTGACGGGGCCTTGTGTATAAGTGCTCAGCGCCTGACCGCAGGCGCCAGAACCGCGGCCGCCGCAGCCAATGAGCGCGATTTTGATTTCATCGCTGCCGCTCGCGGCGTGGGCGAAACGCTCGGGGGCGATTGCGCTGAGAAGCGCGCCGCCGGCCATGGCCCCGCCGGTGGTGCGGAGAAAGCCGCGACGCGAGAGGCCGGGTGGAGTGATGATCTGGGATGGTGAGTTCATGTGTGGGGTGATGGGAGTGAGGCGCGAGCGTAGGTGAGCCGCGCCGGATTTGGCTACGATTTCTTAATCGAGCGCCTCGGAAAAGCTTTGGCACGCGCTCACGCGAGCCAAGCTTTCACTACATTTCCTGCGACATCGGTGAGGCGGAAGTCGCGGCCTTGGAAACGATGGGTGAGCTTGAGGTGATCGAGTCCGAAGAGATGCAAGAGCGTGGCGTGGAAGTCATTCACATGCACCGGGTCGCGCACTACGCCCCAGCCGATCTCGTCCGTCTCGCCATAGACCTGGCCGCCTTTGATCCCGCCGCCGGCCATCATCATGGTGAAAGCATACGGGTGATGGTCGCGACCGGTGACGTTGGTGTTGCCGTTGCGGTTTTCGCCGAGCGGCGTGCGGCCAAATTCGCTGCCCCAGACCACCAGCGTTTCGTCGAGCAAGCCGCGCTGCTTGAGATCAGCGATCAACGCCGCGATCGGCTGATCGGCCATGCCGGCGTTGAAGGCGAGTTCGTTGTCGAGGTTCGAGTGATGATCCCAAGACGCGTGGATGACATTCACAAACCGCACCCCTCGCTCCACGAGCCGGCGCGCGAGCAGGCAGTTCTTCGCAAACGCCGGGTATTGCCCGGGCCCGCCCGCGCGGTCCGCCTTGATCGGCGGCTCGTCGCGATTCACGCCGTAGGCCTCGAGCGTCGCCGCACTTTCCTGCGAGAGATCGATCAACTCCGGCGCCGCCGATTGCATGCGAAACGCGAGCTCGTACGACGCGATGCGACTGGCGATTTCCGCGTCGTGCGTTTGTTGCAGACGCGACTCGTTGAGCGCCGCGAGCGTGTCTAGTCCCGCGCGTTGCAGCTCCGGCGGCAGGCCGTCGGGGTTGCGCAGATTCAGCACCGGCTCGCCCTGATTTCGAAAGAGGACACCGGCATAGACCGAGGGCAGAAACCCCGACTGCCAGAGCGTCGTGCCGCCACTCGTCCCGCGGCCATTGGCCAGCACCACATAGCCCGGCAAATCGCGCGCGGCGCTGCCGAGCCCGTAGTTCAGCCACGCGCCTGTCGTCGGCAGGCCGAAGGCCGCGCGCCCGCATTGCATCAGGAGTTGCGCGGGATGGTGATTGAACTGGTCGGTGTGCATCGAGCGCACCATGAGCAGATCATCCGCGCACGTGGCGAGGTGCGGCAGCAGGTCGCTGAAGTCCATGCCGCACTGGCCGTGCTTGGTGAAGGTCCGCTTCGAGCCGAGCAGCCGCGCGGTCTCTTTTTTGATGAAGGCGAAGCGCACTTTTTCGAGCAGCGAATCCGGCAGCGGCTGGCCGTTGAGCTCGTTCAGCTTCGGCTTCGGGTCGAAGAGGTCGAGCTGGCTCGGCGCACCCTCCATGAAAACGAAAATGCAGTTCTTCGCCTTCGGCGCGAAATGCGGCGGCTTCGGCAGCAGCGGATCGGCCGGAGTTCCGGAGCCGGATGCAGCGAGCAGTCCATCCGACTGGAGCATCGAGGCAAGCCCGAGCATGCCCAGCCCGCTTGCCGCGGTGGTGAAAAAGTCGCGGCGCGTGAGGTGAATCGCGTGGTCGAGTGGGTGCATGGCGTTATTCCCGGGTGATGAATTCGTCGGTGTTCATGACGATGCGCGCGGTTGCGGTCAGCGCGGCGGCGTCGGTGATTGGGCTGAGATTGCCGGCCATCGTCTTCGCCTCGTCGGCGTGCGCGGCGTAGTATTCGCGAGCCTTGCCGAGCAGCGCGGTGAGCGCGGCGATCTCTTGCGACTGCGGCGGGCGCGCGACGCACAGGCGGAAGCAATGCGCGACGCGGGCCGCGTCATCGGGATCGGCGAGCAACCGCTTCGCCATCCCCCGCGCGGCTTCGGCAAAGGATTGCGCGTTCAGCGTGGTCAGCGCCTGCAGCGGCGTGTTTGAGACGTTGCGCTTGATCGAGACGAGGTTCGCGTCCGGGCAGTCGAAGGTGATCAGGTCCGGATACGGCGCTGTGCGTTTGAAGAACGTGTACATCCCGCGGCGGTAGCGGTTCTCATCTGTCGCATCGGTCCACTTGAAATTGTTCGCGTAGCTGAGCTTCGCGATCTCCGGCGAGAGCGGCGGGAAGACACTCGGGCCGCCGACCTTTGTGGAAAGCAGCCCGCTCGCCGCGAGGTGCAGGTCGCGCACGATTTCGCCTTCCACGCGCACGCGATTCTGCCGCGCGAGGAGCTGGTTCAGTGGATCGATTTCAGTCAGCTCCGGCCGCACGTCGGAGCGCTGCCGGTAAGTCGCCGAGGTCACGATCAGGCGAATCATCTGCTTCCGGCTCCAGCCGTGTTTCACAAACTCGCTGGCCAGCCAGTCGAGCAGCTCCGGATGCGTCGGCTTCTCCCCGCGCACCCCGAAATCGCCCGGCGTGCGCACGATGCCTTCGCCGAAAAGCTGGCCCCAAAACTGATTCGCGATGACGCGCGGCGTGAGCGGATTTTCCGGGCTGACCAGCCAGCGCGCGAGATCGAGGCGATCGGCCCGCGAGCCCCTTCGCGGCTTGATCGGCGGGAGAATGGCCGGGCCGCCGGGCTCGACCGGATCGGTGGGCGAGAGGAACTCCCCGCGATGCAGCACCTTCGTTTCGCGCGGGGCGGTGCGCTCGGTGAAAATCCGGACGTCCATCGTCGGCGGCTTCGGTGCGGTGGCCGTGGCGGCGGCGAGTTGTTCGGCCGCTTGCTGCGCCACGGGATCGATCCTGGCGAAGTAATCGCCGAGCCGCTTGAGCTGCTCCTCGCCGCGATCGGTCGCCGGCATTTCCAAGACCTCGCGCACCGCGAGCGGCGCGATCGTTTCCAAGGTCTCGCCGGTCAGCGCGACGATGCGGAAGCGTCCGATGACGTGGTCGGCGCTCTGATACTGCTGATCGAGCGTGACGGTGATGTGCTTCGTCTTCGCGCCGTCGAGCGCGCGGCCGAAGTAGAATGTCGCGTGATGCCCGCGGCCGAACTGCGGCGACAGCGCCCAGCCCGTTTCGGTTTTGCCATCGATCGCGTCGGTGACGGGAAATTTCCCCTGACTGAATTCGGCGCTCGGCGAATGCAGCGCGATCGGCGTGTCGGCGCGCACGGTGAATTCGCTGAGCACAAAGTTGCCGTTCTTGCTCCGGCCGGGGCCTTTGCCGGGCAGGGAATCATCGGGCAGCACCTCGAGCCGCAAGCCGCTCACACGCTCCGCCGGGAGCTCCACCACGACGGTGTAGGTGTCCTTCGCCGACGCCTTGCCCGTCGCGAGCTGCGAGCCATCGGGCAGCGCCTTGAAGGTCGTCTTTCCCTTGCTCGTCACGCTGACGATTTTTGCCGGCTTCGGTGCGGGTTCGCCTGCGGGCGCGCTGGCGAGCTTCGCCCGGAGATCCTGCTCCCATGCGGCCTGCCGGGTGGCGATCTCCTTTTTCCCGGTCGCGAGCTTGGCCTCGAGATCCTTCAGCTTTTTGCCGTGCTGCGCCATCGCGGCATCGTAGTCGCGCACCGCTTGGTCGGAGATTTTGATCGGCGCCGTCGTCTCGTCCGCGTCGTTGAAGAAAGCGAAGAGCTGGTAGTACTCGTTCTGCGAAAGCCGGTCGTATTTGTGCGTGTGGCAGCGCGCGCAGGTGAAGGTGTGCGCGAGCCAGACGCTCGCCGTCGTCTCCGTGCGATCGAAGGTCGCCTCGACGCGGAACTGTTCCTTATCCGTGCCGCCCTCCGTGTTAGTCAGCGTCTGGCGGTGAAAGGCGGTCGCGAGTTTCTGCTCCGGCGTCGCCTTGGGCAGCAGGTCGCCGGCGAGTTGTTCGATGGTGAATTGATCGAACGGCAGATCGCGATTCACCGCGTCGATCACCCAGTCGCGATAGCGCCATGCGTCCGGGCGCGGGTTGTCTTTCTCGTAGCCGTCGGAGTCCGCATAACGCGCGCGGTCCAGCCAATGGCGGCCCCACCGCTCGCCGAAGTGCGGCGAGGCGAGCAGGCGGTCGGCAAGCTTTTGATAAGCGTCGGGCGCGGTGTCGGCGACGAATGCATCGGCTTCCTCGGGCGTCGGCGGCAGGCCGAGCAGGTCGTAGCTGAGCCGACGAATCAGTGTGTAGCGATCGGCTTCGGGTGAAGGTTTGATCTCCTTCGCATCGAGCGCGGCGAGGACGAAACGATCGACCTCATTCCGCGGCCACGCGGCGTCCTGCACGGCCGGAGGCGCGGGATGCTGCACCGGCAGATACGCCCAATGCACCGGCCACTCCGCGCCTTTCGCGACCCACTTTTTCAGCGTCTCGATCTCCGCCGGCTTGAGCGGCTTCTTGTCCTTCGGCGGCATCTTGTCTTCCGCGTCGTCGGTGACGATCCGCGCGATCAATTCGCTCTCCTTCAAATCACCCGGCACGACCGCTCGCGCGCCGCTCTTGAGTTCCTTCAACGCCGCTTCGCGGCTCGTCAGTCGCAGCCCGCCCTTGGCTTTGTCTGGCCCGTGACATTCCAGGCAGTGCTCGGCGAAAATGCGCTGCACGTCCGGCGGTTCGGCGGCGATGAGTCGCCCGGCGAAGATCAGGCTGGCGGCGAGACTCGTGGGGATGCGTGTCATGGGGAAAAGGAGCTTGGAGCGAATATATGACCGCACGGTGGCTCGCGTGCTAGAGACTGTTTTTGCGCGCGCGAAAGGGAGGATTGGAGGGCGCTGCTCCGTCAGCGCCCCATCTTCCCG
>JBAVML010000200.1:0-10306 GCA_049690035.1 Chthoniobacteraceae bacterium | reverse complement strand
TCCCGCGCGACTGCGTCATCGCGAGCGCGCAGTCACCGCCGACGATTATCGGACGCTCGCGCGCGAGACGCCGGGCGTCGCCGTAGGCCGTGTCGAGTTGCTGCCGCGCTTCAAGCCACAGCAGCGGCAGGGCGACATCCCGGGCATCGTCACCGTGATGGCGCTGCCCGCGCGCCCGCTCGCGCCCGCGCCGAATCCCCGCGCCGACCGCCCCTTTCTCGAAGCGGTTTACGCGTGGCTCGAACCGCGCCGCCCGCTCGGCGTTGAGCTCTACGTCATCGGCTGCGAATATGTGCCGGTCGGCCTGACTGTCGCGGTGACAGTAGGTGAAGGTGCCGCGCCGGAAACTACTTTGCAGGCGGTGAAGGACGCGCTGACCCGCGTGCTCTGGCCGCTGGCCGGTGGCGGTTTCGACGGGACCGGCTGGCCGCTCGGCCGTGCGCTGAGCAATCGCGAACTCGCGGTGGAAGTCGCGCGCGTGGCGGGCGTGGCGGAAGTCGCCGGGCTGAATCTTTTCAAGAAGAATCTCGACTCCGGAGTCTGGGTGCGCGTCGACGATTCGACCAATGGCCGCGAGCAAAACATCCCGTTTGAACGGTGGCAATTGCCCGAGATCCTCACCGTCACCGCGGTGGACGACGATGGCGCCACCGGCGCGCCGCTTTCGATCGCCGCTGCGATGAATCCCGCCGCTGATCGCGATGCCGTCGCGGTTCCCGTTGTGCCGGACCTTTGCTGAAAATGGATGCCAACCGCCAACGCTTCTGGATGCTCGGCGACCGCGCCGACTGGCTCTCCGCGGGCAGCGACGACACGGTCGAGTTTGACGCGGATTGCCGCCGCCTTCGCTTGCGGGATCAGCGCCGAAATCGTGCGCTGCGCGGGACGCTGGATGAAAGAATGCTGCGCACACCGGCGCGCGCTCTGGATGCGTATGGCACCATCGCAGTTTGGAATCCGATCGAACGCAGCGTGCAGGCTTACGGCGGCTCCGGCGGGACCGCCGACCCGGTCACTCTCCTCACCGTGCCGCCCGCCACGAGCGCCACCGATCTCGCGATGGGTTTCGACGATGTCCTCTATCTTGGGCTCCAGGAAACAATCGGCGGTGAGGCCACACGAACCGCCATCGGACTGTACGATTCACGTGGGCGGTGGCAGCGACCGCGTCTCTTCGCTCTCGATGTCGGCGACTTCACGCCCGACCGTCTCGCCAGCGACCCCGGCGGCGGTATGTGGGTGCTCGATCGCGGCGAAGGCGATGTGGCTCGCCGGCGCATCGGCCGCGTGCGAGGGCTGCCCCTGCGCGACGGGCTGCCGCCGGATTTTGCCACGACCACCTTTCGTCCCGAGCCCGAGAATCCCGCCGAGCCGCGCTTCACGCTCGATCCGCGCCAGCCTCTCTGGCGTGACGCCGCGGAGCGCCCGGTCGCGATCGCGTGCAGCTCCGAAAGTCGGCTCGCGTTGATCGCGTGGGATGCCGCGGGCGAAACGTGGCTCCATCTTCGCCGGCCCGGTGGCCGGTGGAGCGAGCCGCGGCGGTTGATCGATGCCGGGCAACCCGCGACGCTCGCGTGGTATTCCGCGGAACGAATCGTCGTGCTGTCCGCGCCGCGCACCGTCGCGGGCGAGACGGTGCGCACGCGCGAAGCGATCTCCTACGACGTGGACGACGACACCGTGGAGTTGCTGCCCGGCGGAGGTTTCCTACCGGTGCGGGATCTCAATGACTCGGTGTTTTTGAATGGCGTCACTTTGCCGCCGCACTATCCAACGAGCGGCAACCGGCACGCGCCGCTGGTCCCGCTTTCCGTTGCCTCGTTCGCTGCCGAGGGCACGGCGCGGACGCGGGTCATCGATGGCGGCAGGGCGCAGACCATCTGGCACCGGCTCTGTCTCGAAGCGGTCTTCCCCCCGGGCTGCGGGGCGATCGTGGAACTCGCCGCGTCAGACGATCCCGATGTGGTGCCAGCGGTCCCGGAATGGCACCCGCATCATTTCGGCGAAGTCCCGGTGGCGGGCGAACCGCTCCCGACCTGGCGCGCTCCCGCGCGCGGTGTCTGGCTGCCCGACCGCTCGGAGATTCCACACCACCCCGGGGTGCTCGGCCGCGCGCCTGAGCCGGGCCGGGCGGGACTTTTCACCGCGCTCGTGCAACGCCCCAGCCGACGCGTGCGGCGGCTCGCGGGCCGTTATCTGCACACCCGCGTGCGGCTTTTCGGCACGGGGCATCTCACGCCTGAGATCGCCGCCTCGCGCGTCTATGCTTCGCGCTTTTCCTACCGCGACCAATATCTCGCCGAGGTTTATCGCGAAGACCTTTTCGGCGACGATGCGGATGCCGTGGACCCCGCGACGGGCGCGGATTTTCTCGAACGTTTTCTCGGTCTGTTCGAGAGCGTGCTCACGCCGCTCGAAGATCGCGTCGCCGCCGCACAGATCCTGATGGATGCGTGGTCCACGCCGGAGGAAGCGCTCGAATGGCTCGGCTCGTGGACCGGGGTTGTCTTCGATTCGGCCTTCTCGGCGCCGCAGCGCCGCGCGTGGCTGGCGGCGGCGCCGCGCCTGTTTCGGAGCCGCGGCACGCTCGCCGGCACGCAGCTCGCGCTCGAGATCGCGACGGGTGGACGGCTCATCCGCGAATACGTCGAAGGTCGAGAGAGCGAGTTTCCGCGTGGCGGCGGCGTGACTGGTGGCGAAGTGCTGGTAATCGAAAACTTCCGGTTGCGCCGCACCTTCGCCACGATCCTCGGCGCGAATCTCTCGCTGCCCGAGGATCCGCTCCTGCCCGGCCTCATCGCCAGCGCCAACTCGCGCGTCGGCGACACGCTCTTCCTTGGCGACGAGGAGAAGGCCGAGTTGCTTGCGCTGTTTCGCGACGCGTTCAGCACCGACCCCGCCCGGCGCGCGATGGAACTCGCCGCAGTGCACGATTTTTATGCGCGCCTGGCGAATCGGGTGACAGTTTTTGTTCACGATCAAGTCGCACCGCAGGATTTCCGGCTGATCGAGCGAGTGGCGGAGCGGGAGGCGCCGGCACATTTGAAGATCAGTGTCGTCCCGGCCAGCTACCCGCTGCTCGCGGGGCTCGCCAGTCTCGTGGATGTGGATACGTATCTCGGGCCGCGCCCGCAGGCTGGCGTGGTGCAGCTCAATCGCAGCCGCATCGGCGAGGGCGACTTCATCCGCCGCAGGCCCACCCTTGATCCGCGGCTGAGCGGCGCGGGCGCGATCATCCTGCCGGACGCGCGGATCGACGCGCCGGCGACGGTCGCGGCCGGCAACAGTTTTATCCTCGATGGCTCCCGCTCCACCGCCGCACCGGACCACAAGATCGAACATTACCTCTGGACTCTGCGCGAACCTTCTCAATGACCCGACGGCTCTTCCGCGTGGGCTGCGGAGTGGCCGAAAACAACGCCCAACCAAAAACCGACTATGCCGCAAATCATCAACACCAAGCTCGTCCCCAATATCCCTATCGATGTCGCCGCACCCGACTCATCGCTCGGGATCGACATCGATTCCACCGCTCCGCTCAAGCCTGGGGTCTATGTATTCCAACTCGAAGTCGTGGACGATTCGGGCAACCGCTCGCGTCCCACCGCCGTCAAGATCGCCGTGCTCGACGACCAGGCCCCAACTGCCGTCATCGACGCGCCGCCTTCGGTGGGTTTCGGCAAGCCGTTCTTGCTTAGCGGCAAGCGCTCGATCGATTCCGGCGGCGGAAACATCGTGCGTTACATCTGGACGCTCATCCCCTGACGGACCGTGAAATTCGAGCCCAACCGACCGATCGAAACGAGTCAGGCCGCGGCGCAAGTCGATGCCGGTCTGCCCGTCGGCAGGCATCGCTTTCAACTCATCGTCGTCAACTCGCGCGGGCAGAGCAGCAAACCCTCGGAAGCCGTTGTGATCGTGCTCGATCCCGGACAACCACCGCCACCAACTCGATGAAAACCGTCGCTGATCCGCTCCTGCAAAAAACCACCTCCGAGCGCCTGCACTACGCCACCGGCGAACTGCTCGGAGCCGACGATTTCCGCGACGAACAAACCTATCATCGCCGGCAGCTCGCGCATGCGCTGCTCTTTCTCAATGGCAGCGGTACGCTGGCGGGTCTGCGCGTCGTGGCGCGTCCCAGACGGGGGCATGGGTATCTCTCGAATGGCGCTTTTGCCATCGGCGACACCGCGATCACCGTGGACGCTGGCAGCGGCATGATGCTCGCCGGCGACGTCATCACTTTCGCGGGGGACACAAGCAATTATCCCGTCGCGCGCGCACTCGCCTCCAACGTCGTCACCATCGCCGGTCCCGGCCTGCGCGCCCCGCTCGCGGATAACACCGCGATCACCGTCACCGTTTCGACGCCGGATGAGGTGCATCTTGAGGTCCGCCCCGGCCTCGCGCTCGACCGAGCGGGGCGGCTCATCGAAGTGCCGCGCGAAGCCTGCCTGCGGCTGCGTCGCTGGTTTGAGTTCATCGCATCGCAGCTCCCCGACAGCACGCTGCCGGATGTCGGCGACCTGCGCGCCGCCTTCCACGCCGGCGCCGTGGTGGCGGACGTTTTCCTCGCGTTTCATCCCTGCGATCGCGGCTATACGCCGGCCTTCGCAAGCGGACCCTTCGATGCACTCGATGCCTCGCAACCCTCCCGCGTGCGCGACGCTTACGAGCTGTCGTTGGTACTGCGGACGGAGGACAATCCGCCAATTGCCTTCGATCCGTGGCTTTCGATCCAGACCGCCGCGGACCGAGGCCTCGCCGCGCAGGAGGCGAGCCTCGACGCATGGGACGCTCTCGCCCTGCCTGCGCCCGGCAATGTCGGCGATTGGCACGAAAATCCGGCGGGCATCGACCCCACGGCCGTCCTGCTCGCGAGGCTCCGCATTCCCGCAACGCTCCCCGCGAATCCCGCGAGCGCACCCGTCCCCGACTGGTCCGCAGCGACCTGGGCCGGCGATGCCTCGGGCGGAAATCCCAACCTCAGGAACGACGTCCGCAATTTCATCCTGCCGCCCGCGGCCATCCGCCGCATGGCCGGCGTCTAAACCCAAACACGGAGAATCATCATGCCTCTCAACACCCTCGGATCGAATCGCGATCAACTCCTCAAGATCGAGGATTCCAAACGCGAAGAACTCATCGCGCAGCACGTCCTCGTCGGCGACTCGCGCCGCTGGCGTCCGCGGTGGTTCGATGGGCGCTTCCTCGCCGCGTCGGATTTGCAGGCGGAGCAGAATTACTTTCTGGTGCGCCAGGCGGATCTCGGTCGTGCCGGTGGCAGCGGCGTTGTGGACGGCCTCATGGTTTCCGTGGAGGCCAATGGCGATCGGGTGCGCATCGAACCGGGCTCGGGAGTCAGCGATCGCGGCGAACTCATCGTCCTGCCGGAGGCGCTGCTCGTCGATCCGGCGAATGTGCCGGAGATTCAGCGACTGGACGCTGCGTTTGGTTTGCAGGTGATTCCGAACGAACCGGGGCGAAATCGGACCGGGCTTTACGTACTCGGTTTGCGCCTTGTCGAGTGGACCGCAAATCCAATCGGTGCGTATCCCACGTCGCTCACCGGTCAGCGCACGGTGGAGGACGGGACGATCGTCGAGGGCGTGGCCGTGACCCTCATCCCCTATCCCGACAGCGGGCAGGAAGAGACCTGGCACCGGCGCCGCGCCCGCGTGGCGCGCGAGATTTTCGCCGAGGGCAAGGACCGCGGGTTCGACTCTGGCGTGCTGCCGCTCGCGCTGGTCGCGCTGCGCGGAAACTTCATCGAATGGGTGGATCCGTTCATGGTCCGGCGCGAGACCGGGGCGGAGCGGCCAGCGGGCATGGACTTCGGTTTCGGTGCGCGCGCTCTCCGCGAGGCGCACCTGCTTCAGTTCCAGCGGCATCTCGCCGATGCGCTCGACTGGAACAACGATCAGCCGTTCGCCGCGACGGAATACTTCGACGCCCTCCCCCCGGTCGGGCAAATCCCTGCCGGAACGCTCGACGCCGATCGCCTGACGCAGCGATTTTTCCCCGCGGGCATCGACGTGGATCTTTCGTTCGTGCCCGCAGACGAACTTCCGGCCTTGATTGAGGAATCGTTGCTCCTGCCGCCCATCGATCTCACGGACAGCCTTGAGGAGCGCACCGGCACCGGGGTCATCGTGCTCGTGCCGCTATCGCGTGCAGAGTTCACGCGGAACCGGACTGCCCTTCCGGACTGGAACGCGCAACCGCCGCAACTGCGCCCCGCCTTTTTCCAGATCGATGCCCACACGTCGCCAAAAAATCTACTGCTCGCCCGAAAGTTTCCGACGATTCCGGCGAAGGTGGAAGTTCCGCCGGAAGAGCTCGCATGGCGCGGCTTTCTACGCGATGCGCTCGCAGGCCGGCTGCTCTGGTTCGTCCGGCGGCGGCACCTGCCGACCCCCTCAAACGTTCCCGGCACGCCCGTGTTCGCAAACAATCCCAGCGAAGTGGACGTGCGCGGCCTGCTCGATGTCGTCCGCGAGGATCCCCAGCTCAGTGAGCGGGTCGCGCGCATCCGCGACGTCGCTTCACCAGAGGCGAATTCACTGCTCAGGCGTTTTTCAGCGACCCGCCTGCTCGCCCGTCCGGCGCTGCTCAAGAGCTTGCTCGCGAGCGCTGCGGGCGACAAAGGCGCGCCCCTGCAACCCGATGCGGTATTGACGAAGCTCGCGCCCGTGAGTGACCCCAGCCTCGGTGATGGGCTCGCCGCGCTCGAAAAGGAGGATCCTGCCCTCGGCCGCACACTGCGCACCGACCGTGTGGCGGAAACCGGCGTGCTCGCCGAACTGGACAAGATCCTCCGCCAGGTACCACCGGAAAAGCTTACCGAGGTCACCGGCGAGTTGAAGGGCGCGGCGAAAAAGAACAACACGCTGACCGCGAAAGTCGCTGAGTTGAAACGCCAGTTCGCAACGCCATGAACGTCGTCCAGATCGCCAGCCCGCTACCGAACGAGCACCTTGCGGCCACCTCGCCTGCGCTACGACTGGAGACCGCCGCCGACTGGCATCAACGCCTGAATTTCTGGGCCGGGCGCGCTCTCACCGCGGAAGCGCTCGAGACCGAGCAGGAGCACCGCGCGGCGCACTTGGCGTGGCGGGGACGCATGACCACGGCGGGAGTCGTCACCGGCTTGGAAGTGGCTCTCGAAGAGCCGCCCGCGCCCACGTCGCCGCTGGCATCCAAAGGGCATTTCATCCATGTGATGCCAGGTTACGGCCTCACCATTTTCGGCGAGGATGCGACGATTCCGCGGCCCCTGCGGATCGCGCTGGATCAGATCCCGATCCACTACGTGCGCTTCACCGCACCCGGCGACGAGGCGCCCGCCGAGCCGGCACCAATCGGCAGCGCTACGAGTGCAAGCTTGGAGTTCGGCGGGGTGCGGCTGGTCGTCGATGATCTCGTCGGCGGACCAATTCCGTGGGCGGCGGTGCTGGTCGCGCGACCGGCGGAATTGCGCGCGTTTGGGAAAGGTGACCCGGACGACCCGTGCGAACTCGATCCTTCGCGCGATGCCTTTGCCGACGAGCGCCGGCTCGATGCAACCGGGCTCTCGTTGATTCAATTGCCGGTGGATTGGGAAAACGACCCGCGCCTCGCCGACCGCGCCGACCCGCGCTGGCGCAATCAGCTCGCGAATTTCGTCTTCCGCACCGAGCGCGCCGGTGCCCGGCGACAATACATCCGCTTCCTCCAATCGCGACCTGCGGGCGATCGTTGGGACACCGTGCAGACGGACGGTGAGATTTTCCCGTGGGATCTCTTCGGCGTGCCGCTGGCATTGCTCAGTTCGGAACTGGACTTCGGTGGGAACAGCCGGTTCTTCCTCGATCGCGCATCGGTCGTGCGGACCGGTGGCGTCGCCCGGTCGCGCTCGCGGACGGTCGCGCTGCTTGCCACCGAAGACAACGATGTCGCACTTCACCCGCCTGGTGCCGGCACGCCCTCGCTCTGGCGGGCACGTGTGGATCAATTCGCCGAGCAACTGGGCAGTCTCCAAGACCTGGCCTCCGCGGAACAAGCGGTGCGTTTTCAGTTCGTCCCACCGGTGGGCCTGCTGCCGCCCGAAGCGCTCGACTTTCTCACCACAGAAGAAGCCACGAGCGTTCCCCCCGTCCTAGACCAGCCGCCCGACCGCGCCGCCGGAAGCCATTTCTTTCCGCCATTTTTCAAAGTGGAAGCCGTGCCGATCCCGAGCGAAGACCTCGACGCCGCACTCGCTGCGAGTGCGCCTCTCGAACCGTTCGATTTCACCGCGCCCTCCAGAACGGCGGAGGAGGATCCCGAGCCCGACCGGGTCCGAGTGCTCGTGCCACTGCCGCAGCGACTCTTTGATCCGCAATTGCTCGTGGTCGAACTCGAAGATCCGTTTTTTGCGGCGGAAGTCGCGCGGCTCATCGCGGTGCGGCAGGACTGGCGGCAGCGCCGCGATTTCGTGTCGTCGATGCGGGATTTCTGGCAGTCGAAAATCAGCGGCAAAGTGCCCGCCGCAGCCATCGCGGCGCTCGAACCTGGCCAGCTTGAGCCAGAGCCTGTGGAAGGTGACAACGAGCTCGGATTCGACGCGCTCTACGAATCGCCGATAGATACGGCTGGTCCATGGGAGATCACGGCGAGACTCGATTCGGCTAGGGTCACGAGCCTCAATCCCTCGAGCGTCCTCTTCGTTCGGCTGCGGCTCGATCTTGAACGTTTGCCCGGTCGCGTTGAAGTGCGCTGGCGGCGAGGCAATGAAGAATTTCGCCACGCCTGGACCGAGCCTTCCGACTTTCAGGTCGAACGTTTCGCAGCCGACGGCACGCCGCTCGCGCTGAAACTCTGGCGGCTGTACACCGTGACCGCCACGGATCTCGGTATGAACGAAGGCACTCTCACTAGCTTCACGCTTCACTTCGAAGACGGCCGCGTGGGGCTCATCGACGCGGGAATGCTCGCACCGCAGAAGCAGGCCGTATCCGGTCTGAACGCGTGGTGGAGCGCGGACGACGCCAAGGTCGCCGAATCCATTACCGTTGTCGGCGGCGAGTGGACGCTCGTCAACGGCACCGCTCAGCCTGGCAGCTCGGCCCGGCAACTCGCGGCACCCTTCGAGGACGATTTCGAGCCGGTCTTCGCTGACGGACTGCGCTGGGATAAGCGCACCATGGAAGTCGAAGACGCGCTGAATCCGAGCGAGGCGAGGCCCCGTGCGGAGGCGATTTCCGTCACTGCCGATGGCCTTGAGCGGGTTCTTGCCGAGCTGGAAGCCGAGGCCAACGAAGCCGACGATTTCGTCGATGCGTACTTCACCCGCGCGCAGACCAATCTTTACCGCATCCGCAAGCTCATCCTCGGCGAGAGCGCCGCGCAGCGCCTGCTGATCAACCCGGCGCTCGCCACCATCGCTGAGCAGGAGACAGCCTCCGCGACCGCCGAACAACTGAGCACTTTCCTCACCGCAGCCAAAGGTCGGAAGCTCGACCAGGAGGGAGTTAATGCCATCAACACCATCAACACCGCCATCAAGTTCACCGTCACCCAGGAGGCAAGCCCGGCGCCACGCGCGGGCGTGGCAGCGCCCGGCGGTCCTGCGAGAGTCGACCTTCTCCGCGAAGGCACTTCCTTTTTCAAGCCGCTGAATCCAGCGATCACGGAAATCAACACGGGAACCATAAGCATCGGGAGGATCGGAAATATCGGCACCATAGGTACCATCGGGAAGCTGGGTACGATCGGTATCAGCGGCGGAGAAAAAGTCGTCCCGCTGGAAAGCCAGTTCGTTCGCGATCCGGAGATCCTCGCCGGCATTAGCGGTCGCGAGCCGTTGAAAAGGATTACGGGGCAGCTTCCGGAAACTGGCCCGACGCTTCCGCCGCGCGGCCTGAGCATCGGGGAGCGATTCACCGAACCGCCGGCTTCCAAGAATCTCTCCTTCGCGCGATCGGCGCTGAACAATTTGGTGGTGCATCTGCCGCAACTGCGCCTCACCCTGCTCAACGAAAAACTGCAGCTCGCGGGAGGCCAAATCTCGCTGCTGGAACTGCAAGGGCGGGCCAAAGCGGCGACCCCAGAGGCGTCCGAGAAGCTCCGCACGGACGCCATCACGGAGCTGCTCACCGTCCGTTCCATCACTGAAAAGACCACGGATGAAGCGGAGGTGACCCTCGCGGCGATCGATTACGTCGAGATCAAATCGGCGCTCCTCCGCACGATCGAAAGCGTCGTCCAGCAAAGGCGGGCGCTGATCGTGCGCGGGCGGGAAACGCTCTCTATGTTGGCGGCGGCGGCCGCCGCCGCTGAGAAC
>JBAVML010000199.1:0-3105 GCA_049690035.1 Chthoniobacteraceae bacterium | reverse complement strand
GCGCCGCAGTCGGCAACGACGCCAGCCATCAGCGCACCGAGCTGGCGGCGAACCCGCCGACAATGGAACGCCCCACCGGTTCGCCTGCAACAAAGGCCGCCCGAAGCAGCGCACCTCCATTGCCTGCCGGCGGCGCTCGGAAAGTGGCCAAAACACCCGCGGGTCAGGAGGTGCGCGCGCCAGCTCTGCCGCCGCTCGCGCCCTCACCGCCAGCGGTCACGAATGCCGTAACCGCGCCCGCCATTTCCCCCGCTGGCGATGCCCATTTGACCTCGGGCGATGCGAGCCGTGTGCAATCGTCGGTGCGCAGTCTTCCCACGAGCGATCCTGGCCTGAACGAGACAGCCGGACCCGCGCCCAGCCTCGCTCTCAACGGGGACGCTGACCCAGCGCAAGCCAAAGCGCAACGCACGGAAGTAGCGGCCAGTGTGAACGCCGCATCCGTCGAAGGCCGGCGCGATGCCGCGCAGCCGATGGGAGAGGACGAAATCTATCCGACCGTGCAGCCGGAAACCCTGCGCGCAGAAGGACCGGCGGGAGGCGGAAGCGGCGGTGGCGGCGTGGCGGGCGCGGCCCCAGTCGCGGGAAATGGCGACGCGGAAGCCGTCTCGGTCATCGCCCAAAAACAGAGCGGTCCGGAAATCACCGCAGCCGTCACCAAGGCCCGCGGCGAGATCGCAGCGCGGCGAGAAGAGCACGCCGACTCCGTCGCTCGCGAGCGCACCAAGAACACCGAACAGATCACCCAGCTCGAAGCCGAAAACGCCGCCGAGCAAAGCGCGGAACGCGAAAAGGGCCGGGCGGAAGTACAGCAAGCGCGCGGCGAGTGGAGCGAGGCTCAGCAGGCCGAAGCCGACAAAGCCAGCGCGGAGGCCGACGGGAAAGTCGCCGAGGGCGACCAGCAGATTTCGCAGGAGGAAACCGCCGCCAACGCCGAGGCCGCGCAGCATGTCGAGGCAGGCAACACCGAAGCCGCCGCCCATCGCCAGCAGGCGGAGGAGCAGGCTTCGCAAAAGCGCTCCGAAGCCGAACAAGAATCCGACGGCGTGCTCGGCTGGATCGCATCGAAGGCGAAAGCATTTTTCGACCGCATCAAGAGCGGCATCACCGCGATCTTCAATGCCGCGCGCGCGCTCGTGCGGGCCGCGATCGAAAAGGCGAAGAAGCTCGCCGTCGCCGTCATCGAACGGGCGCGCAAGGCGGTGGTCGGGATCATTCGCGCCGTCGGTGCCGCGCTCATCGCGATCGGCGACCGTTTGCTCGCGGCGTTCCCGGCGTTGCGCGACCGTTTCCGCCGCTTCATCCGCGAAAAGGTCGAAGCCGCGGAAGCCGCAGTGAACCGGCTCGCCGACGGTTTGAAAAAAGGCGTGCAGAAGCTGCTAGATCTGCTCGGCGCCGGACTCGATGCGGCGCTGGGCCTGCTCGAAAAAGGAATGAAGGCCGCCGTCGATGCGGCGAATGGCGTCGTGCAGGGTACGATCAAGGCCGCGCAGGCCGTGGCGCAGGCGCTCGGCGCATTCATCGCGCTCGTCAAAGATGTGGCCGCAAACCCTGGCGGCTGGATCAGCAAGCTCGCCGCGGCCGTCGTCGATGGCATCAGGAACCACCTCTGGAAAGCGTTCAAGACCGCGATCAAAAACTGGTTTAACTCGAAGCTCGAGGAAGTGCTCGGCGTCGGCGGCATGATCTGGGGCATCTTGAAAAAAGGCGGCATCGCGCTCAGCGAAGTCGGCAAAATGGCGTGGGAAGGGCTCAAGGCCGCGATCCCCGTCGCGCTCATCACCATCCTCGTTGAGAAGCTCGTCGCGATGATCGTGCCCGCTGCCGGCGCGGTCATCGCGATCATTGAGGGCTTGCAAGCCGCGTGGGGCACGGTAAGCCGGATCATCGCGGCATTTGGAAAATTCTTTGCCTTCCTCAAAGCCGTGAAAACCGGCAGCGCCGGCCCGCAATTCGCCGACGCCGTGGCCGCCGCCGCGGTGGTCGTGATCGACTTCGTCGCGAACTGGCTCTTGAAAAAAATCCGCAAACCGGCCGGAAAAATCGGCGGCAAGATCAAGGCGATCGCCCAAAAGATCATGGCGCGACTAAAGCGCGCCGCGACCCGGGTGGGCAAGGCCCTGAAGAAAGTCGGACAGAAGGCGCTCGCCCCTTTCAAGAAAGCAAACGACAAGCTCAAAGCCTGGCGGGACAAACGCCGCGCCAGCAAGAAAACGGACGATCCGGCGAAGAAGAAGCAGGATAAAGAAAAGGCGAAGCAAGAACGGCAGGAGCGCGCTCGCCGGGAAACCAAAGCCGCGCTTGAAAAATCCATTGCCCGCGGTCTTCCGTTTCCGCTTCTCCGCGCTCAACTTGCCTGGCTAAAGCTGCGCTACCGCTGGCACGCTCTGTCGCTGGTTCGCGAAGGACGCTCGGACTTCGTGATCTCAGGGAGTTTTAGCCCACCACAGTCCGTGACCGTCGGGGTGGTGACGGTATCAGTGATTGCCGTCCCCCCGGCCAAACACCAAGCGGGAGAAGTCGGGAAGCTGGCTGCCGGATCGGGGAACGATTGGGAAACGGGAACCAATCGGTACGTCCGCACGGTGCTGGCAGCACAACTTGGTGCACCGGGCCAGCCCCTCGACCTCGCAGCGCAACGACGTGTTGAATCGGAAGGGTTCCGCCGGGTGCCCGATTGGCGCGAACGCGACCTTGCAGAAGCCGCCCGCCAGCGCGGAAACATTCAGGTAATCGAACAAACACTCGTAACCAACCTCCTGGCTGACACAACTTTTGCCAGACACAAGCGGGTTCAGATTCCGGCCACAGTTTGGCTCATCCAGCGTGAACACCCCGGTATTCCCATCACATACCACATCGTGTGTCCTGGAAATCCTCCGCAGGAATCCATGGATGATTTGGCAACGCAACTGAATCAACGCGCAACCGGACCCGTCACCGTTTTGTTTCGTGTTCTCGGATGACCAGTCGATGCCGTTGCAGTCAGTCGCGCTTCATCCTGGCGTGCAGGCCGTGCTTGCGCAAAAGCTCCCAAAAGGTGCGGCGATTCTTTTTCACGGCTCGTGCGGCGTGGGTGATTTTGCCACGGTGGGCGTGCAGCGC
>JBAVML010000198.1:0-9262 GCA_049690035.1 Chthoniobacteraceae bacterium | reverse complement strand
GCTCATCCATCGTGACCTCGCGCCCGACAACATTTTCGTGAACTCGACGGGGCGCCTATTGCTGGCAAATTTCGGGCTGAGTCGCTTCGTTCAAGACGCACTTCGCCGCTCGGGCGCAGATCACGGGAAGTCCCGGTTGCACACCTTGAGCCCCCAGTTACTGGACGGCGCTCCGCCGTCGCCGACTGACGACGTTTACGGTGTAGGCACCTTGTTCTTCGAGTTGCTTACCGGCCAGCCAGTTTTTTCGGGGGGAGATATCGCTGAAAAAATCCGCCACTCTATTCCGCCACGGGTTTCCCAAGTGCGAGACGAAGCGAGCGACCCCGGCGAATCGATTCCCCCAGGCTGGGACAACGTGATCGCCGCATGCTTGAACAAGCGAAGCGATGAGCGTCCGCACCGACCCTCGGAAATTGTTTTCAGCATCGAGGCTTACGCTCCCCCCGCCGCGCCGTTGCCCATCGCGCACGCTGAGTCGGCGACCGCGGCGGTGAGTGAGGATGCACTGACTGAGCTCGGGCCCCCCGTGACGGCAAAGCATGAGGCGGAGACCGCTGCAGAGGAGTTGCCCGCAATGGCGCTGGAACTTCCTAAAGAAGAAGATGAGGTCGGGCCTGTAACTACCACCGTCGCGGAAGATGAGAAGATCGGAGAAGCGCAGAGCGACCATGAGGAGCCCGTTGCTGCTGCACTGGCTACCGAATCCCCAACCCTCACGTTGACTCCCAACGTCATCGAGCCGGAACCGCTTTTGGAATCAGTAGATGAAATGCAACCGGAAGCGACGCCGGAGACCCTGCGCGAACCGAGTCCGGAGCCGACAGTAGAAACTACGGCGGAGGTGATTGCGGAGCCCAGTCCTGAGCCGACGTTGCAAATGAAAGCGGAGCCGCCGGCGGAAACGGAGCCTGGGCCGACGTCGGAGGTGAAGTACGGGCCGAATAGTGAGGCGAAACCAAGCGCGAAATCTTTGCCCCAGCGCTCGGTTCGACTTTACGACACGGACACAGATGCATTTTCCGCGATTTTTCCCAAGCGATTTCGGTTTCCAGCCGCCGTCGCCGCGGCGGTCGTTCTCCTGTTGGTATTAGTCAACGGCTACTTCAAAGGATCGAAGGAAAAAGTGGGAAGTCAGCCATCGATCGCGACCAGTGATCCTTCGGATCGATCCGAGCTGACATCGATCAAGAACTCCGTCGTCGAATCGTCCGAGAAACCAGCCAAGGCAACACCTGAGGCGTCGGAGGCCCGCGAAATTCCGGTTCCACCTGAGCCAGCGGCAGTTGCGAAAGCGCCCACGAAGCCGCCGGAGATGATGGTGGCCGCGGGCCCGACTCCGTCCATCCCGGCCGTGGCGTCAAAATCCCCACTTCCGGTCGACCAAGCGATCGCGGAAAAATCGGCCGCGGTGGATCGGCTGAAAGAAGGGTTGGCATCCACCGAAAAGGCGCAACAGGCGCGAGCGAAGGAGCAACAGGCAGCCGCTGCGGCGCTCGCGGACGCGCAGACGGCCATCGAGCAAAAGATGAAATCCGCCGCAGCTGCAAAGAAGGTTGCTGACGAACTGCTCGCGGCGAGGAAGCAGCGCGAGGACGAGCAAAAAGAGGCGGAAACGGCGGCTCGCGCCGCTCAGCAACTCGCCGCGGAAAAAACCCGGGCGGCAGAAAACGCGAAGAAGGCGCTCGCGGATTTCGAGGCGCAGAACCGGGATAAGCTTGCCGCTCAAGACAAGGCCGATGCCGAAATCAAGGCGCTTCAGCAGACCATGGCCGAGCGTCAGAAAATTGCCGAAGAAAGCGCTCGGGCGGCCGCATCGGCCGAGACGGCACGCCAACAACAGCTTTCCGCGCTGCAGCAGACCGAGCAAGAACTCGCGCAAGCAAAGGCAAACATCTCCAAGGCGTCAGTAGAGGAGGAGCGCCGGCGCCAGACTTTGAATTCCGAGAAGCAGAAGCTGGACGACGAACTCGCGGCCATGCGAGCGCTTTTCGAACAAAAAATGAAGGATATCGAAGATCGCCGCCGCCAGATCGATGGTGCGGCCAAAACTTCAGCGGCTTCGACGGCAAAACCTTCGCCTCCGGCGACCGCAGAAGTGAAGCCGCCGGCGATTGCAACTCCCGCGCCGACGCTACCTCTAATGGCGATGAAGACCGAGAGTCCGGTCCCGCCGGCTGCCACACCTGTTCCGCAGGCTGCCGCGCCGCTTCCCGTTGTGACCTCCGCTAACTTGAACAGTCTTGGGATGAAGTTCGCTCCGGTGGGGGACATCTACTTCTGCATTTGGCAGACTCGCGTCAAGGACTTCGAGACGTTTGCGAAATCTGTGAATCTGAAATCCACCGCCTGGCGCGGCCCCGGCTTTCGGCAAGGTCCCGAGCATCCGGTGGTCAACGTTACCTGGACGGAGACGATTGCCTTTTGCAAGTGGCTGACGGACAAGGAGCACAAGGAAGGCTCGCTGGCTGCGAATCAATTTTACCGATTGCCCTACGATCTCGAGTGGAGCAAGGCCGTTTCACTTCCCGATGAGAGCGGCAAGACGCCGGAGGCCCGGGACATGGGCGTGCCCGATGTCTATCCCTGGGGAACGGACTGGCCGCCGCCAAAGGGCGCGGGAAACTATACGGGGGAGGAGACGGGTTCCGATGTCGCCATCAAGGGCTACGATGACGGATTCGCCTGGACGTCGCCAGTCGGCAGTTTCCCTCCGAATAAGTTCGGCCTCTACGACATGGGTGGTAATGTCTGGCAGTGGTGCATGGATTCCTGGAACAACGAGTCTAAGGCGAAGGTGCTACGGGGAGCTTCGTGGTACAACGGCGCATTGAAGCTGAGCCTGCTTTCGTCCTGCAGGGTACACGCGGCGCCAGACAGCAGCACGGATAACTATGGTTTCCGTGTTGTTCGCGCCACGGAATCTTCCACAGCGAAGGCAGCCAAGAAGTGACGGGCGCCCAAGCGGATGCGGCTTTTTTCCGTTGCAATTCCCCCTCGAATGTCAAACATCCGACCCATCGCAAATCTATGAATAAATCATTGGGCCAATCCCTCATTCTCGCTGGTGCCATCTCCCTCATCCTGCCGGGGGTGGGCCTGAGTCAGGATTTCTTCCGGGATTTTGGAACTTCGCGTTCTTCCGGTGGAATCGGCCCGGTGGTGCCCTCGGACTATACTTACGAGGATGGTTCGCCGAGCGGTTTGCGTCCGCTCCGGCCCGGTCAGGAAATGACTACGGTTGAACAGGCCGTCGAGGAGGAGCGCTACAATTTTGCCGCAGGACCGCTGCGTTTCAGTCTCGCCGCCGGCGTTGGGGTCGAGTGGAACGACAACATTTTCCTTTCCGATAACGGTCGCGAATCGGACTTCATTTTTCGCCCAACTTTGGACCTTGATACGCGGTGGCGTCTGAGCGAACTGAACACGCTGCGATTCAATATCCAGGCCTCGTACGCAAAATACTTTGATCACTCGGAACTCGACAGCGACGGCGTTCTAATTTCGCCCAATTCCGAACTCGCGCTGACGTTCTTCATCGGAAGCATCAAGTTTACTGCTCGCGATCGTTTTAGCTACCAGGAAGATACTTACGACGTTCCGACGTTGAGCAATGTTGCAACCTATCAGCGCTATGAGAACCAGGCTGGTATTCAAGCCGATTGGCAAATCAATCAGCAGTTCGACCTTCCGGTCGGTTACGATCATTACAATCTGTGGACCAAGGGCGACGCTTTCAGCGAACAGGACAGGGCGATTGATACCATCTACTCCCGGCCTTCGGTTCAGTTGACGCCGGCGTTGAAGGTGGGATTGAGTGCGGCTTACAGTTTCATCAACTTCGACAGCGAGGATCGCGCGGATGGCGACAATCTGCTCGTTGGCCCGTTCGTCGAGTTGCAGATTTCACAATACACCAACTTCTATCTCGAGGCGGGGTATCAGAATCTTAGTTACGACGGCGGCAGCAACTTCAACAACTCGACTTTGCGGGCACTGCAACTGACGTCGCGGGACGAGCAACTCCTCGGCAGCGCTTTTCGGGACGATGAGGACGCTTCGTCCTGGTATGGGAAATTTGAAATCCAGAACAAACCGAGTGACTATTTCCGCCACCGGCTCTCCGGCTCGAAGACGTCGGAAATTGGTTTTGGAACGAATTCGTATGAGCTTTACCATTTGGAGTATGATGCCGAGTGGAAGCTGTCAGAGAAGACCGAGGTGGGCCCAACGCTTTTCTACGAGTATTACAAGACATCGGGAAGCGAGGGCGAGAAGGCGCATCGGTATGGAGCGACCTTTGGCATTCGTCATCATTTTTCAAATTCCATTACCCTCGGGCTCGATTATCGCTTTATTTTCAAGGACTCCAATCTTGAGGATGCAGATTACTACCAAAACCTCGTCTTCCTCAGTCTCTACTACAAATTCTAAACCCCTTTGTATGGCCCATGCCTAGATCCCGGTTCTCGTTCACAGGATTCTTCGTCGTCCTGTTGCTGGCGAAGATCGCGGTTCTAGCGCAAAGCACAGCCCCTAGGACAGAAGCGATTGGGCGCGGTGTAGGCGGCTATCCCCAGCCCGGTTCCTATCCCTCGGCGGAGCGAATGGAGTCTGTTGATCCCGATGCGAAACTTGGCCCGGGCGATGAATTGACGATCGAAATCGAACAGGATCGTGAAGGCGCCTTTCCGAGAATGGTTAGTGCGACCGGTGAGATCGACGTTCCGCCCTACGGACGAGTGAAAATCGCCGGCAAAACTACGGCGGAAGCAGCTGCGGAAATCAAACGCCTCCTTGAGAAGGACTATTATTACACCGCGACCATCAGGCTTTCCCTCGATCGACGCCCTCGCACCGCAGTGAAAGCGGGAACCGTGACAATCTCCGGCGAAGTCCGAGCGGTTGGGTCGATCGACTTGGAGGCTGGTGCGCGCCTGACGGTGAGTCAGGCGATTCTCAAATCAGGTGGCTTCGGGCCGTTTGCTAATAAGAAGCGGGTACAAGTCACCCGGACTGAAGGTGGGGTGAGCAAGCAATTCTTTGTTGATGTTAACGAGGTGCTCGAGAAGGGACACGTGGAGAAGGACGTCGAGGTTCGTGATGGTGATCGAATCAACGTCTCGCGAGCAGCGATCATTTTCTAAATGGACACAGCGAATCCAGACGCACCGGCCACGCCGATCGGGGCCGCATTCGGCATGCGGATCTATCGGTTCCGTACCCTCCTCCGACGACATTGGTGGATTCTTGCAATCACCATCGGATTCGGGCTCGCCTACGAGGCCTACGTCGCTTTCAAAAAGCCGCAGCTTTTCGAATCCATTAGCCGCCTGAATATTCGGGAGGAATTGATTGCCGAATTCAAAGTTGGTTGGACGGATTCCACGGGCAACTTTTTCGGCACTTCGACCGAGCAAATGAGAAGTCCACTCGTGCAAGGACGGACCTACGAAAAGGTCCGATTGGTCGCGCCGCAATTCACGGGGACCGTGGACATCAACGCCAACATCACTCCGAAAACGAATTTGTTTGTGATTACGGCGACGGGGAGGGACCCAGAGTTTGTGCGGATTTACCTGGATGCTGCCGTGCAGGAGTTTCTCAATCTGCGGGCGGAAGGTCGAAATGACACTGGGAGCCAGGTGAAGGAGAAACTTCAGGACCAGATCAAGACGACGACGGCCGAACTTGAGGAGCAGAAGCTGAAGCTTCAGAGCTTTACGGAACTCAACAACATGGAGTTTTGGACCGAGCAGGGAAAGAGCTCGGCGATGTTCCTCTCCGGTTTGAAAAACAAGCAGGCTCAGCTGCAGAACGAACTTCAGCGCATCGAAAATCTGACACCGGACCAGTTGCTGACGACTCCGCAAAACGCGCCTCCCAAGGCAGCGGCCAACCCGAACGGCGGATCGAGTGACGCGATGGTTGCGGACCAATCAACTTCGTTTAACAGCGAACTCTACAATCTATACCTGCGGAAGGACCAGGAACTAAAGCAACGGCAAGCCGACTTGGGGACGTGGAGCGTCGTGTGGAAGCCGAAGCATCCCAAGTTGCAGAAGATCCAGGATGACATCCGAAATCTGAAGCTCGCCATCGAGACAATAAAATCACAGAATCGCGAGGCTACGGCGGCCCGCGCCTTGACCATAAAAGCGGAACTACATAGTCTCGAAGGAAGCATTGAGACATGGGATAAAAAGGTCCGCGAAGCCAGCCGCAAAGATGCCGAGTATCAAACCTTGCAGACCGACGTGGCGCGGACGGGGAGCCAGTTGGAGAAACTGAAGATCAGCCTTGCCAATGCAGGGATGGTTTCGAGTACCAGCCCCGAGCCTTGGGTGGTGATGCAGAAAGCAACGCCGGCATCCGAAGTGCCGCGGGGAACCCTGAAACATATCCTCATGGGGGTGATCGGTGGTGGCATCGTGGGCATGGTCATTCTTCTCCTTCTCGATCGAGCAGACGACCGACTCGCCTCTGCCACGGAACTACTCGAACACTTCTCCGAGCCGATCCTCGGGCAGGTTCCCAATGTTTCGGAGACGCGGAACGAATCCGGGCTTCCGCTTCTCCAGCCCGAAGATGAGCGCTATACCTACGCGGAAGCTTTTCGCAGTCTTCGGTCCTCGCTTATCTTCATGCCCAATCAGAGCGAGTTGAAGACCGTGATCGTCACGAGTGCGATTCCGAACGAAGGCAAATCGACCATCGCCAGCAATCTAGCCATTACCATGGCCGCAGCCGGTGCCAGAGTATTGCTCGTGGATGCCGATCTCAGGCGCGGCGATATCGCTCAGCTTTTCGGGATGGAAGCTCCCGTTGGGCTTTCCGACATCTTGCGTGGCTCCGCAGGTTGGAAAGAGGCAGTCAAGGCAACGCATCACCCGACGCTCTCGATCATCTCGCGCGGTCCCGTGACGAACCAATCCGGTGAGTTGCTGCTTCGCCCGTTGCTGGTCTCGCTCCTCGAAGAGTTCAAGGAAACCTACGACCTGACTATCTTTAACACGGCTCCGATCCTTGCCACCGACGATACTTCCACGCTTGCGCCAAATTTCGATGGAGCGCTAATGGTCATGCGAGCTCAGTTTACGCCCGCTCGGTTGACTAAGAATGCAATCAATGCGCTTTATCAGCGCCAGGTGAACGTCCTCGGTCTGATCCTCAACTGCCTCGATACCGACATGCCGGATTACCACTACTACCGGTATTCGAAATACTACGCGGCGTAGGGGCGAATTGACTTTCTTCGATAGAGTGGTTTGGCGCTTTCGTTGAGTTAGGTTGTTTTAGTGTTAAAAGCTGGTGGCTCGGTCATGTTCCCTCTAACTGGCGGTCTGGGGCAGAAGCCAAGTTTGGGATTCGCCGGGTTTTGGCCCCCGATGCCAATGCCGTCGAGTTTGGCTGTCGAGGAGCACCCTGCCTCAGGGCTGGCCGCAGAATTTGAACAGAAACAGCTCTGCGACGTTTTCTTCCGGATAGTAAAGCTTCAGCGCGCCGTCGCGATTTTTGAGATCCTGCTTTACCGCGGAGCTCGCCCGCCGGCAGTGGATCTGATGCAGGCCGATGTGCTCGCGGGCGTAGAGTTCGCCCCACACCTCGGCGCGAACCGCCGTTTTCGCCTTCGCCACGAGCATTTCCGAGAGCGTCTCGTGCTCGTAGAAGTCATACGTCACCTTCTCCCGCGCCTCCATTTTCGCGTAATCAAAGCCCGGGAATTCCTCCAGACCCGTGTTCGGCTTTTCTGCGTAGGTGCTGCGCATAATGCCCACGCGTACTCGCGAATCAAAGCCTCCGTCCCGATTCAGCTTCGACAGGGTATTGATCGCCACCCGCAGCCGGCCGAAAGGCGGCACCTCGAGAGTGAGCCAAACGTGATCGAGCCGGGTCGGATCAGGAGACTCCTCGATCTGCACTGCGTACGGCACTCCGACCAGGTGGACAAACTTCGGGGGTGAAGTGCGGATGCGCTCGAAAAGAATCGCGCGGGGGTCAGGACGTCTATTGGGCATTCTTGCGGCGGGTTCCCACCACGGAGCGGCCGGAGCGGCCTCGCGTTGGTTTGGTCAGATCCGTGCGGTGTTCGATCTTCGCCACCTTGCCATGCTTGAAATACTGCCGCCGCAGCTCCTCGTAGAACGCGTCGCGCGAATCGTAGAGCCGCTTCAGCTTGCGCGGCGCCACCTTGCTCAGAGCATACGCAGTGATGAGCGGCAGCGTGATCGTGGAGTCTGCATAGCACACCACGCAGTCCGGTAGATTTTCCGGATCGATCTTTCCCCAGCTCACCGCCTCCCCTGGCGTCGCGCCGCTCAGCCCGCCTGTGTCCGGGCGCGCGTCCGTGCATTGCAGAAAGTAGTCGTGCCCACGCTCCTCGATGCCCATTACTTCCTGAATCTGCGGCTCGGTTTGCAGCATGAAATTTTTCGGCGACCCGCCGCCGAGGATGAACACGCTCGACGTATTCCCGCCGGCCTTCGCCGCATATACGATCGCCGCCGTCTGGTTCACGTCGCGGTTCACGTCGATTTGCAGCTTCGACTCGCGCAACGACATCGCCGCCACATTCATACCGATCGAGCTATCGCCCGGCGAACTCGTGAAGATCGGGACGCCATATTGATACGCCGCGCTCAGAACACTCGTATCCTTGATCCCTAGTTTTTTTTCCCGCTGATGCACGTAGCGGCCCAGCAGGTGGTGAAATTCATCCGTGGCCATCGTCTTCTGGAACTCCGGACCCTGGATCACCTGCCGCACGAAGGCGTCCGTATCCAGGAGCACGTCATAATCGAAGAGCACATCGTAGATGCGGATGATCCCGTCCTTGCGCAGGACTACGTCATCGAGAAACGGCGACCCCGCGTAAAGGTGCATTCCCAGGCCGTAGTGCAGATCGTGGTAAAGATTCGCTCCCGTGCTGATGATCCAGTCCACGAAACCAGCCTTCATCAGCGGCACGATCGCCGCGCGACCGAGGCCCGCCGGAGTCAGCGCGCCGGTCAGCGACATGCCGACGGTTCCGTTGCCGGCGACCATTTTCCCGGTGAAAAGCCGGCATGCTTCCGCGAGCCGCCCTCCGTTGTAAGCCTTGAAGGAGGTGTCGATCAGCTCGGTTACCTTCATCCCCTTGCGGATCGGCTCAGGCAGCAGGCGCGGGAACTTTTTGTTCAAGGAACTCATCGGGCGGGGAAGCTAGACGCTCCGCGAAAGTATGGTCAATCCACATCGCGTCACAGCCTTCGTTCCCCTTGAA
>JBAVML010000197.1:0-7862 GCA_049690035.1 Chthoniobacteraceae bacterium | reverse complement strand
GATGACGAGCTGCAGCGGCTCATAGCATCCGCGCACCCGCAAGAGGCCGCGCAGAGCCTCGTGGAACTGCGCCACCTGCGCGCTGTGCTGCGGGCTCGTCGTCTCGTCGATGTGACTCACGCGCGCGATCTTCACCTCGACCTGGTAAACGCAATCATCGACCTCATCGCACTCGGTGACTTTGACGAAAGTGAACGGCGGCTCCGGCGCGTCGGCGGGGTTGCACGCGTCGCCGCCCTTGGACGGCACGGCGCGCGAGCCGGGAATCGCGTGCTTCATTTCCGCGCAGAGCCAGAGCTCCACCTTGCGTTTGATCTCATCGCTCATAGATCAGGGGTCTTGATCTGCACGGGACCGCACGCGAGCCAGTAGGTGCCATCGCCATCGGAATCCGCCGGCTCATTTGTGACGCGCACGCGGACGCCGCGCACCGTGAGAATGGTCCCCTTGACGACACCGCTGGCGGCTTTTGTCGCTGCCGAGATGAGGATGCGTGTCGCCGCGTTGATGAAGATCCCGCCGAGCATCGCGCGCTTCTCGACGGTCAATTCCTCGACCGTGTTGGCGGTAAATTCGCGGGTATCGATGTTGAAGGACTCGCCGGCGGCGCGCTCCCATTCATCGTTCGCGGCGGTAAAGCAGTCAGAGAAAAGGCTCATTCGTCCTTACGTAAGGGTGTCAACGCAAACCGGCCCTCGCTCCTTGCGGAACGAGGGCCGGCTGAACCACAGCCAAGAGCGTTTAGCCTTCGAGATCGGCGACTTTGAGCAGGATGCCGCTGTTTTCGTTGATGACGTTGGTGTCGTCGTCCTGGCGCACGCGGAGGCGATCGCTGCGGATGCCTTCGTCGCGATAGGTCTCGGTGACGAACAGCTCGCCGCCGGTGAGCTCGTCGAGAATGAACGTGCGGCCGGCGCCACCCGCTTCGGGCGGGCCACCCTGGATGTTGCCAAACCAGATGTTGCCGTCGTTCCACGCCCACTGAAGGTTCGCGTCGTCGGAGTCCTTGCCCGGCTTCGTGGTGTCGTAGCTCGTCTGGCCGATCAACACGTACTTGAGCTTGAACTTCTTCGCGATCATCTCCTCGTCGATCATGGCGTTGCCGCCATTCGCGCCGAAGAAGAACGAGCGGAGTTTCTCCGAGCTCGTGATGATGTCCCACAGGTTGAGCGAGAGCGACATCGCGTTCACCGGCTCCTGCCGCTTCCGCATGATGCGCTTGAGGCGCTTCGTGTCGTTGGCGAAGTCGATGCTGGCGAGGTTGTCCTCGGTGTAAGCCTCGGAGGCTTCTTCGACGCCCCAGACGGCTTCGTCCTGGATGATCGCGGCGACGCGCACTTCGCGGCTGATGCGGATGTTGCGCATGAGCCAGATGGCGGTGCTCGACTCCAGATCGAAGAAGCGGGATTCCTCCTGCTTGTTTACGTCGTCCATCGGCTCTTCCAAGCCTCGGTCTTCCGTGTTCCAGGAGTGCCGCTCCGTGGTCCGAGTCACTTCGCGGTAGCGGGTGCCGGGAGCGCGGCGCAGCGGGTCGGTCGCGGAAGTGGTGCCGCCTGCCTTGGAAAGCAGTTGGCCTTTGCCGCGCTTGATCTTCTTGAAGAAACCCGTGCGGGTCTTCACCGGGTAGATCGGGAAAACGGTGTCGGCGACGAAACTGTCGTCAATCGCCATCGCCTCCTCGACCTTGACTTGCAGTTCGGGGCGAAATTCCGCCGCGGTATTCTGATAAGACATTGGGTATTGTTGGTCCTAGTTTGAGGTTGGGTTGATGGGGCGAGGGCTACGTGCCGATGAGGATTCCTTTCGCGACGAGCGCCGCGTGGATGGCGCGCACGTCGTCGCCAATCTTCTCGCCCTCAGCCTTGGTCGCGGCATCGTCGGCCGCGGCGGCCATCGCGCCGTTCGTGCTGGTGAGCACGACGGAGATCGGCGGGGTGACCGTGAAGAGGCACTCGACGGAATCGCCGTCTGCGCCGGCGGATTCGAGAGCGATGCCCACTTCGGAGCCGTTGCCGGAGTCGTCCACCTTGCCGTTGGCCGCCCGCCTGATGGTCGCGCCGTTCGCGATCGCGCCCGCTGCGATGCAGGTGCGCGAGCCGGTATCAGCGCTGAGTTTCACGCCCACTGCGTCTTCGGCGGCGTAGGAGCTTTTGCCGGAGTGCAGGATGGCCGTGCCGATTTCCACGTCGTTGATGCCCGCATTGACGACCCGGATAGACGAGCCGGCGGCGAACTTGACGCGTGCGCCAGCGAGGATGAGCTCGGCGGCGATGAAGGATACGATGTTAGGGCTAAGCATGATGAGTTAGCTGGTTACTTCGCGCTGAACTGGATTTTGCCGCCCCGAGCGCGATACTCGCGGAACTCGATCGGGTGATTGCGGACGCCGAAGTCGATCGCCTTGGAGCGAGCCTGGACATCGGTGAGCTTCGGATCGGCTGCCTTCAGCTCGACATACTTCTCGTTGACGATCGCCTCGTAGCTGCCTTCCTCGGCATCCTTCGAGAAGAGGATCGTGCGACCGCCGTGCGCGCCGGCAGCCGGAGTGCGGCCGCCGAATTTGACGATGCGCTGGAGCGCTTCGTTGGCTTGCTCGCTCTGTTCGAGCGCGGCGAAGAGCTGCTCGTTTTGAGCGGCGAGCGCCTCGATCTTGGCATTGACCGTGGCGAAGGCGTGCTGCTCGCGGGAAGCCTGATCGCGGCGGGCTTGCGCAGCGAGCCGGCTTTCCAGCGCGATCACACCCCGGAGCGCGCGCTGACCGGCCGACATCGCCGCCACCGCACCGGCGTCTGCGCCCGCACCAGCGAGGTCGCCTTCGCCTGCGTCGTCACCGCCGTCGTCGCCGCCATCGGCCCACACAAGATTGCCCCGGCCGTCGTTGATGAGCTGGCCGGCCTCGACGAGCGCGTTGATCTGCTCGTCGGTGAGCTGCTGATCATCAGCGCTGTCGTCGTCGTCCTGAAGCTGGGACGTGACTTCGTTCTGGAATTGCTCGGCCGCTTCGAGCCGAGTGCCGAGTTCTGCGATGATCTCCGCTTGCTCTTGGTAGGCTTGCAGGAGTTCCTCCAGCGTCGGTACGCCGGAGTCGCCGTTGGGGTTGGATTTTGCACGAGGCATACCCCGCTGGAGTAGTGTCAACTGCCCCGGCCGCTTCGCGCTGAAAAGACCCTCCGGATTCGCCGCCGGCTGCGTGACGCAATCGACGGAAATGAGCTTCTCGGCGCGGGCGAATTTCTTCATGCCCTTCTTCTCGCCGCCGCCCTTGAACTTCACGCTCAGGCCGAAGCACTCGGGCATCACGTCCGCGCGCTCGAGCATCTTCGGCGTCTCATCGTGCGATTTGAGCAGATGCCAGTCGGCCCGCAGCTTGTTGTCGTCGATGTGGAAGTTGGTCAGGAATCCGCACGTGTCCTTGATCCCGCTGCCGTGGTCGAGATTGACCGGGACCTTCCTGCGGGCGAGCGCGTGGAGCTGCTTGACGGTGGTGGCATCGACCACCAGGTCGTGCCCCTCGGCTTCAACATCGCCGGTAATGACGGCGACATCGCGGATGATCGCATTGTCGAAATCGACCGTGCCCGAGAACGGGACATGGAAGCCGATTTCCTCAGCGACGGCGAAGTAATGGTGAGAGCGAGTAGGACGCATGCCCTCCCGCGTCGCTGTCAACCGGCCTTCGTCCTTGCGTAAGGATCAACATGGGAGAAAGATCGGGTTGATGCGATCGACGGCGTATTCACTTTGTCACTACGCTGCACCTTATTGACATTTAGGCGACTTGCGCACCTCTCCGGGTCCAATCTCCACCTCGAAACGCACTGCAGACGAAGCAAGCCCTTAATTGATCCTATACCACTACACCAGCCAGCATGGAATCGCCGGAATTGTGCAGAGCCAAAGTATTTGGGCCACGCATGTGATGTACCTCAACGACACGAGCGAGTTTGTGCATGGCCTCAGTTTCGCAGAGGATATCTCTACACGCATCTATATGGAGGATGACTATCTTGAGGCATTCGGTGTGGCGATACGGCGAGCTCTCGAATCCGTCATTGCTGACGACCTTTACGTTGCGTGCTTCAGCGAGCAACCAGACCTGCTGAGCCAGTGGCGTGGCTACTGTCCCGCGGGAGCAGGCCTCTGCCTCGGATTCGATCTCGATTGTATAAAGGAATTTTGCGCCACAAAGGGCTACAGACTCGAAAAATGCTTATATGATCATAAGGATCAGGCGCCGCAGATTGAATCCCTTGTTGATCGCTGCTTCGAAATGTTTCCAAAGCCGTCCATCAGCCGCTCCCAGTACGACACACTGTCCTCCAAAGGTCAGGTCGACTGCTGTATCGATTACCATTCGCAGACGACAGCGGGGCGCGACAAGTCTCAGGCCGACGAGGCGGTAAACTGGCTTTGCAGGCAAATCGCAGACTTAACACCGTTATTCAAAAATGATGGATTTCGAGAGGAGGCAGAATGGCGCATCGTAGCCAACCGTCCAATTGAGCAGGTGAAGTTCCGGGCGCGCGCGTCTTTCCTTGCTCCATATGTAGAACTGCAGCTGCTTAGCGCCACTTCCGGCAATGCTCTCCGAGAAGTTATCATAGGACCTAACCCGAACCAGGCCCGAGCCGAAGCTGCAGTGAGGAAGCTGCTCTTGGCCCACGGCGTCGGCAACAGTACGGTACGGTGCTCTTCTCTGCCGTTCAATCACTGGTGACTAGGCCGCAGCGCTATTCTATCCGTCGCCTAACATCCGCTTCAGCAAACCGTTCCGGACGTCACACCCCATGCTTTTCACCGCCTTCGCCCCCGCCGCTTTTCCGCATGGGCTGCGTCGCCCTACGCGGTCGCTGAGCTTGGGGTCTATGCGACTACGTGCATGACTGAACCAACGCTCCATTGGCCCGAGCGAGTCCGAACCCTTCCGATGACATTGGATCGGTTTCGTGCTGCCTCCGTTTTCTTCGACGTCAAGTTTCCACCATTCCTTGCCGGACATCTTGACGCCCAGAAATGGATCAGCTGGGGCTCTCTGTCTGCCGTAGCAAGTATCCCAGAGGTATTCGCACGCGAGGTTCAATTTCTTGGGTTCGCGACTGAGTGGCGGTCCTCACCCGAACGCAACGCCATGCGCAACGACCAATTCCTTGCGACGCTCAAGGAACTCCGGAACTACGAAACGCATCTAACCTTTTTGACCCGGCGGCGCACCTCCGAGATTCCTCGCGACCAGATCATTTCGCACGTGGACTTTCGCTCCTTCTTTTTCGGCCCGATTTCCTTCTCACAGCTTTCCGAACTCCGTAATATCCGTGAGGGGCGATCTCCCGTGACCCAGGCCGCGGTGGACGCATTCAATCGACTGGCCGAGACTCACACCGTCGAGGCGATCATCGTTCTCGGGCTTGATCGCCTTTCGGAGATTATCGCCACCTTCCTTTCTTCCATTGGGTATGCGTCACCTGTCACAACCGTCGCCTAATCATCCGCCGCTGCGAACCGCTCCGGGCGTCACAGTAGCGGCTTCCGGCTACCGCCTTGTCAGGCCGCTTCGAGCGCGTCCCGTCCAATGACACCTGACGAAGAACCAACCGAAGAGGACGAGCTATACCCATTCGAGGTTGACCCGTCACGGATGATGACGGTCTTTCGCGCCTTCGTTCTTTTCGACGAGTTATTCCTTCACATGCAGGCCATGAACGTCGCGATCGTGGACCAGTATCTTCTCAGCTTGGAGCAGGACTTACTCCGCGAGTATATCGAAATGGAACGAACTCCGACCGATAGTGCCATTTTTGTTTCAGCTCTGTCCCAGATGTGGATTTTCTCCACCTACGAACTCCTCCGCACTTGGCGCCAACGTATTCGTGAGTTGATTCAGATTGCGGACACCAAGAAACGCCCGAAGAAAGTCGCCCAACCCCACGACGAACTAAATCTAAACAAGCACATGCGAGAGCACGCCATCGAAACGGCCTTGAACACGCCGGGATACGCTGACCTCCTGCGCAAGCATGATGAGGTTATGCTTCCCATTTTTCGAGCATGCGAGGCAATCCGAATCCCCCTCGCTAAACACGAGACAGCCAAATCCCACACAGTCCTGCCGCACTCGCCCGGATACGCGCGTATCAACATGCTGTGCGGCGCAATGGATTTCGAGGTCATCCATTCAGACCACAGTTTCGAGTTCATCAATCGCCGTGACATCGCCGAAGCAATCAGAAAAATAGACATAGATGCGTTACCAACGGCCTAACGAAGCGGGGTGGCGGTTCTCCGTCCAATGCTGGGCGGCGCGATCGTAATTAGATCATTCGATAGCCGCGCAGATTTGTCGTGGTCGTGGCGTGGACGCACACCTTGTCGCTCTGATTGCCGCCAAGGACGGCGAGGTTACCACGTTTGTCCCAGCCGACGACGAACGCGACGTGATTGCCGCCGGTGCGGGAAAAGACGGCGACGCACCCATACATCGGCGTGTCGAGGCGGTGCCCCCAATCCAGCCACGAAGAAGCCGCCGCGCTGTTCGTCTTGGGCTTGCCGGCGACATCCATGCAGTAGTTCGCGAAGGCTGAGCACCACGGCACTTCGTCGTCGCTGGCCTTGAGCGATGTGTGACGATGATATTCGACGACGCGCGGATTGTTAGCGTCTCCGGGATACTCGGCGATGCCTAGCTCGCGCTCCGCGACGGTAAGCCACGGGGGAATGACAATACCGCGCGAGCGCTGCCAGGCATCGGTCGCGAGCTGCGTCTTGCGGCCCCAGTCGCCGTCGATGGCGCCGGGATTGAACCCTGCCGTAAGCAAGGCTTTCTGATGTTCGATAACGAATTGACTCATGTGGTAGTGGTTTGGTTTTGGTTGGTGAATGCGCGGAACCACGCGCGGGAAATCAGGTGTTCGGGCTCGCCCATTTACCGGCCGCCGCTTGTCCCGCGCGCCACCGCCTCGGTCGGCTTCCCGCCGAGCCTCGCCCAGAGCGCCGCGCGGTCTTCCTCGCACTTCCTCAGCCCTTCCTGGTGCGTCGTGACCGAGCCTTCGAGCGCAACGATCCGATCCTTTAGATCCGTCACGCGATCCTTCAGTGTGCCTTGCAGCATCCGCCCGATGATGACGACCGCCGCGAGCAACAGCAGGACGACAAATCCCTGCCCTGCCGCCCTATCGAAGAGCATATCCATAGCTGGGTCTGCGGTGGCGATCACGCGCGCCTCCGTTTCATGAGCTTGCGGGCTAGGAGGGTAGCAGCGGCCGTCCCACCGGCTGCGGCCGCCACTCCGGCCCCATTTCCAAATGGATGCCCGTAAGCCCGAGTCATCGTTTGCGAATCGACGGCACCGCCGTCATTCGGCTGAAACTGTCCGTCGCGGTTACGCGGCCGGGCGCCACCGTCTTCGAGTTGGATCATGCCAGGCACTAGACGCACGGACTTACTTCTTGTAGCGGGCCTGAATCTCGCGGGCTTTCTTGCTGTTCGTGCCGTAGATCGAGCCGCCGACACCGCCCGCCATCGAGCCAGCGAGCGCCCCGATGCCGGCACTTAGCTTGCGGCCACCTTTGCGCGCCACGAGCGCGCCGACGCCTGCGCCAACTCCAGCACCGCCGATGCTGCCGATCGTCGAGCCTTTCAGCCCTTCGACGTAACTCTCCTTGAACGCGTCGAAACGCTTGCCCTTGCGGGAAGTCAGGCCCACGCCGATCGGGCCGTAGAGATTGCGAATCGCCGCATCGCCCATGTCGAACTGGATCAGTTCGTCCGCGCGGGCGGCGAGCTCCAGCACGCGCGGATCAACGCCCGCTTCGAGGGCGCGCGCCTTGGAGATCGCGACCTTGCCGGCTTTGCGCGCGCCCTTGTAG
>JBAVML010000196.1:0-9249 GCA_049690035.1 Chthoniobacteraceae bacterium | reverse complement strand
GCTGCCTGGAGATCGCGGACCGGCCCGGCGTCTTCATCAGCGAGCAGGTGAGCACGCGATTTCCCGACGACCGCTGTGAAGTGCACCTGCTCGTCTGGGGGCTCACCGTGGCACAGCACGAGCAGATGCAGGGGCGAAGGGAAAACATTTACGAACTACAAAACTACCTCGTGGCCGAGCGACTCGCGCACGCCGTGGCGCACCCGCTCTATCGCGTGGATGACCGGCTCGCCGTGGCGCACATCGAGAAGCTCGTCCTGCTGTTCAAACACTTTGAAGGCCTCAACGGGCACCGCGACCGGCTGCTCAGCCACGCGGCGCAGTTCGTCTTTTCCCACCTGACACCTTCCAAGATCGAAGAACTCGCAAACCGCCACGGCTTCGCCCCATCGCACGCCGAGCCTTGGGTGAAGATCTTCATCGGCGGCTCGGACGACCACGGCGGAATGTACGCCGCCTCGGCGTTCACCACGACTCCGCCCGCGGCCAGCGTGTCCGAGTTCCTCGGCCATGTGCAGGCCGGGCGTTGTGCGACCGAAGGGAGCGGCGGCAATCCGCTCGCGCTCTCGCACAGCCTCTACAACAACCTGCGCCACTTCATCGGCGACAAAGTCGCGGGCGCCAAGACCTCGACGCTCCTCGGCAAGGCGTTCTCGCGTTTCATGGAAGGTGAGGATCCCACGGAATTCTCATGGGCGGAAAAGCTCGGGTTCGTCGCCGAAGGCATCATCAGCGGTCGCATCTTCGAGCTGGTCAAGCCCGCCAACGCCTCGCTGTGGAAACAATTCGCCGCCACCTTCACCGGCAGCGAATTCAAAACCCTGCTCGCCCGCGAGACCGCCGGCATCACTGAACCCGAGCGGCGCGCGTTCATCACCGCCAACTTCTTCGCCAACCAGCTCGCGTTCCGGTTCTTCACGACTTTCATCAAGGAGCTTTCCAGCGGCAATATCATCGAGGCCATTCAGGAGATTAGCGTGCTCATCCCGGTGCTCGCCCCGCTCGCTCCCTATTTCTACGCCTTCCGCAGCCAGGCGCCCGATCGCCCGTGGCTGCGCGAACTCAGCACCAGCCTCGCCGGGGCGCAGCCGCCCGCATTGGGAAATCACAAGCGCGCGTGGTTCACCGATACGCTCGAAGACGTCAACGGTGTGGCCAACACGATCAAACGCCTCACCGCCGCGGTCTGCGCCGAGGGCCATGATCTCATCGTCGTCACGTCGCGATCGAGCATCACCATCACCGGCATCCCGATCAAAAACTTCGTGCCGGTCGGCGAGTTCGAGCTGCCCGAGTACGAGCTGCAGAAGCTCAGCTTTCCGCCCGTCCTCCAGATCATCGACTACATCCAGCGCGAAGGTTTCACCGAGCTGATCATCTCCACGCCCGGCCCGGTCGGCCTCACCGCGCTGCTCGCCGCGAAGATCCTCGGCATCCGCACCAGCGGCATCTACCACACCGACTTCCCGCAGTACGTCCGCATCCTCACCGACGACAACTTCCTCGAGACGCTGACCTGGAATTTCATGAAGTGGTTCTACGAGCAGCTCGACCTGCTCTACGTGAACAGCGAAGGGTACCGCCGCGCCTGGACCGATCGCGGCATCGCGCCGGGAAAAATCAAAATCCTCCCGCGCGGTCTCGACACCACGCTCTTTCATCCCTCGCGGCGTGATCCGGATTTTTGGAAACAATACGGCGTCCCCGCCGGCCAGACCGTGCTGCTCTATGTCGGGCGCGTCTCGAAGGAAAAGGACCTCGACATGATCGTGAATGCGTGGCCAAAGCTGCGCGCCCTCGGCGCCTCACTCGCCTTCGTCGGCGATGGTCCATATCAGAAAGAACTGCGCACCCTGCTTCCCGAGGCCGCGTTCACCGGCTACCTCGCCGGGCAGGATCTCGGCCGCGCCTTCGCTTCCGCCGACGTGTTCATCTTTCCCAGCACCACCGACACCTTCGGCAATGTGATCCTCGAAGCGCTCGCCTGCGGCATCCCATGCGTCGTCTCCGATCAAGGCGGTCCGAAGGATCTTATCGTCCACGGCACCACCGGCTTCATCACGCGCGCACTCGATGTCGAGGATTTCGCCCGGCACGTCGCGAAGCTGGCGAACGATCCCGCCCTGCGCCGCACAATGAGTCTCGCCGCACATCAGACCGTGCAGGACCGCGACTGGAGCGTGGCCGCCCGGCAGTTCTGGGCGATGCCCGGCGCGTAAAGCGGAAGCGCTACGCGTTGAACTGCATCTCGGCGAGGCGGCGGTAGGTGCCGCCGGGGCGGGCGAGGAGTTCGTCGTGGGAACCGCTTTCACTCACCGCACCATGCTCGATGACGAAGATGCGATCGGCGCGACGGATCGTAGCGAGCCGGTGGGCAACGATGAAGGCAGTGCGGCCTTCGAGCAGAACATCGAGCGCGCGCTGGATGAGCGCTTCACTCTCGCTGTCGAGGCTGCTCGTGGCTTCGTCGAGGATGAGGATGGCGGGGTTTTTGAGCAGAGCGCGCGCGATGGCGAGACGCTGGCGCTGGCCGCCGCTGAGTTTCACGCCGCGCTCGCCGACGAGCGTGTCGTAGCCTTCGGGAAAGCGCGCGATAAACTCGTGGCAATGCGCCTGCTCGGCGGCGGCGCGGATCTCGCCCTCGGTCGCGCCGGGGCGGCCATAGGCGATGTTTTCGCGGATGCTGCCGCCGAAGAGCAGCACCTCCTGCGGGACGATGGCCATGTTCCCGCGCACGGTGGCGAGATCAAGGCCGCGGGCGTCCTGGCCATCGAGCAGGAGGCGGCCGGAGTCTGGTTCGTAGAAGCGCAGGAGCAGCGAGACGATCGTGCTCTTCCCCGCCCCGCTCGGACCGACCAGCGCGATCTTTTCCCCCGGTGCCGCCGCGAGTTCGAGCCCGCGCAGCACGGGCAGATCGGGCCGTGAGGGATAATGAAAATGAACCCCCTCGAAGGCCACGGCGCCGGAGAGGCGGGGCTGGGAAGTTCCGACTTCCGACTTCTGACTTCCGATTTCTTCCACCGGCTCGCGCAACAACTCGCGCACCCGCTGCGTGGCTCCGAGCGTTTTCTGCACGCTGCCGATGATATCCGGCAATGCCGACACGCCGCCGCCGATGAAAAGCGTGTACATCACGAAGCGGGTGAGTTCGCCGTGCGTCAGTTCTCCGCGCTGCATGAGGTGACCGCCGTACCACATCACGAGCACGATGGCGCCGAAGATGACGAAGATGATGAAGGCGATGAGCGCGGCGCGGTGGCGGGCGCTGCGGAGAATGACGTCGAGATAGGTCCGCAAGCCCGTGCTGTAGCGGCGCTGCTCGAAGGCTTCATTGCCGAAGGCTTTCACGTTGGCGATACCCTGCAGCGTCTCCTCGACGACCGTGCTCGTCTCCGCCAGACGGTCCTGCGCCTGCGTGCTGTTCCGGCGAATGCGGCGGCCAAAAAGAACGGCCACGAGCATCACCACCGGCACGGACGAGAGCATCACCAGCGAGAGCTTCACCGAGGTCGCGGCGATCATGATCAATCCCGCCGTGAGTAGCATCGCCTGCCGCACGGTCTGCGCGATGGTGAAAGTAAGCGTGTCCTGGATCTGCGCGAGGTCGCTGGAAAGCCGGCTGGTCAACTCGCCGACGCGATGTTCGCCGAAGAACTTCAGCGGCTGCGCGATGAGCCGCCCGTAAAGCTCCTCCCGCAGATCGACCACGGCGAGCTCGCCGACCGTGTTGAAGGAAAGCGAGGCCACAAACATTAGCGCGGCCTGGAGCAGCAGCGTGCCGAGTAGGACGATCGCGACGGTGTCGAGATCCCGCTGCCACGGCGCGGCTTCGAGGAGCTTCAGCGAGGGAATCGACGCATCGAGCAGCGTGCCGACCAGATACGGAAACATCGATCCGAAGGCCATCGAAACACTCGACGCTGCGAGCGCGAGAACGAACCGGCCGCGATAAGGCCGCACATAGGAAAGCAAATGCGCGAGTTCACCCAAGGGCGGGCGAACGGGCGCGGGACGGACATCGTGCATTCGGCGGAAAAGGGCAAAACGTCACCGCGCCCGGTGGCTCTCCGACTGGTCGGCCAGACTCATCTTGATCTCGAAGCGCGCCGCGGACAAACAGCCGCCGAGAATGATCAGCGAGCCGCTCAGGTAGATCCACATCAGCAACGCCACGACCGAGCCGAGGGTGCCATAGAGCGCGTTGAAGTTACCGATGTTCAAGGTGTAGAGCGTGAAGCCCCGCTTCAGCAAATCGAGCCCGAGCGTGACGAACAGCGCGGCGATCCAGACTTCGCGAAACGTCGTCCGGCGCTGCGGGGCGAACTTGTAGAACATGGCGAAGCCGTAGAAGAGCACGAGGGGCGGGACCAGATACTTCGAGAACAACTTCACCGTGTTGAAGACATCCTTGAAGAAAAGAAAATCGAGGCCGAACTCCCAGGAGTGCTTCCAGTAGAGGTACTCGACGTTGTTGATGATCGCGGGAAAGACGATGCCGAGCAGCATCGCGCTCGCGAGGATCGCCGTCATGAAGACGTTTTTGATCGGCAGCCGCCACCACGAGTACTCCTTCGTGCCCCACGCGCGATTGACGCCGCGCACCAACGCCTGAAAGAAGCGTAGGGCGCTCCAACCCAGCACGGCGAAGGCGATCAGCCCCGCGCTGCCGCGCGATCGGACGACACCCTGGATTGTGCGAATGATCTGCGCCGAGGCGGTCTGATCGATCGGCAGATACTGCTCCACTGCCGAGGTGATCCGTTGGGTGGCTTCCTCTCGATTCCCCAAAAAGCTGGTGAAGATGGTGATGAGCAGAACGACCAACGGGAAGAGCGCGAAGAAAGCGTAATAGGCGAAGGAGGCCGCCCGTTGCTCGCCATCCGTTTCATCGTACTTGATCAGCGCCCGCCACAGCACTGCGCCCGACATCTTCAATTCACGCAGAATCCGCGGCCAGGCGCGGGTGCGGAATTGGTAGAAGATGTTCACAGCGCGGACACTATGCGGGAAGGAATTGGCGCTGCCAACCTTCCACGTCTTGCACCGGGACAAGCTCTCGCTAGCGTGATCGCTGAATGCCGGAACCTGCCGAACCGCCAACCAACCTTAAGCCGAAGCGTGCCTGGTTTCGACGCGGGTTGAAATGGGTGGGCGTGACCTTGCTCGTCCTGGTGATTTTCCACCGGCCGCTGTTTCATTTTACCGTCCGCATCGCTCTCCGGGCCGTGGCCGCACGGATGCACGTGGCCGCCGATCTTCACACCTCGGGGAGCATCTTCACGAATCTGACCGTGGAGGATGTGCAGGTCCGCGCGGAAGGAGACAAGACGCCGATCCGGCTGATCGAGATCAAGCAAGTGCGGCTCGAGTACAGTCTGCCGAAGCTGGTGCGGAATGGCGTCGGCGAATTCCTGCGCAGCTACGAAATCCATCACGCGCACCTCGAACTCGTGGCCCTGCCGAGCAAAGACAAGCAGGAGCGGCACGAGAAAGTGGCGATCGCCAAGATGCTCAACGACATCCTCGGCCAGCCCGCCGCCTACTCCGACCGGGTGTGGATTGACGACTTCAACATTACCGTGACGGCGCCGAGCAACGTCACCGAAGTGAAAGGCTTCAACCTGCGCCTCGATCCGGAGAAGGCCGGCTCCCTGCAAATCGACCGGCTGGCCATCCCCGGTGTGCCGGCATGGGAATTCCTGAGCGCGGAGACGAGCTACGCCGAGCGAAATTTTTTCATCAAGGATCTCCGCCTCGCTCCGGAAATCGTGCTCGATGAGGTAAACTTCGACGCCTCGCAGCGCGCCCAAAACAAGGGCAGCGTGAAGCTGCGCGCGCATGTTTTCGGCGGCACCGCAGCGCTCGACCTCTCCGGGAGCCAGCTCAAGAAGGGCGGCGAAAAACTGGATAAGAGCTACGACACGACGCTGAAGGTGGAACTCGCAAACGTGGGCATCGATCGCGCGGCCGCCTATTTCCATGCGCCTGCGCCGCCCGTCTCCCGGCTTGCGCAGCTCTCGATCCTTTTCACCGGCGAGCCCGAGAAGCCCCGCACCTGGCGCGGCAGTCTCGCCGCCCGCGTCGAGGCGATCGCAGCGGGCGCCTTGAAGATCGATGCCGCCGGCTTGAACGCCGCGTTCAACGATGGCCGCGCCGACATCACGGCAGGCGATGTCGCCGCCGGGCAGAATCACGTCACCTTCGGGGCCCGGATCGGCCTGCCGGAATCCGTAAACGATTTTCCCCGCAGTGACGTGGAGGCCGCGCTGAAGATCGCCGCACCCGATCTTCCGACACTCACTGCCACCATGCCGGCGCCGCTCACCGGCGCGGTCAATGGCGGCGGCACCATCGTCCTACGCGCGGGTCAGCTCCGGGCGGAGATCGCACTAGACGCCCAGGATATCGCCAACAAAGACCTCGGTCTCACCTCGGGCAAAGTCACGCTTCAGGCGAACAAGCAGGTCGATCCACCCACGCCCGGCCCTTTCGACGGACTCGATGGACGCCTCACCGCGGACCTCGGCGCGTTGCGCTTCCAGACCGTCACTCTCGACTCGGCGCGCGTGGATGTGGAAGCGCGCCATCGCTTCATCAAACTTCAGGCCGCCGAGGTGCGGCGCGGCGAAAATTTTGTCTCCGCGGAAGGCAGCGCGCGCATTCCCGAGGACGCGAAGCTCATCGCGAAGACGCCGGTCGATGCGCAGTTCACAATTCACGTTCCGCAACTCGGCGACTTCGGCATCGCGACGAAAGACGAAACGCTCACCGGGCAGATCGAAGGCAGCGGCGCATTGAAACTCACCGATGGCGCGCTGGCCGGCGGGCTCCAGATCGACGGCAGGGCGTTCAAGCTCGGCGGCTTCATCGCGGAACGCCTCGCGGCGAAGATCGCTGTGGCGAACAACGAAGCGGTGATCGACGAGCTCGCGCTGCAGCTCAACGGCACGGATCGAATCGTGGCCACGGGCAAAGCGGGGATCGCCAAGCCGTTTGCCTACGAGGGCGCGCTGCTCGTGGACATCAAGAGCCTCGCCTCGCTCCAGCCGCTGCTCGAACTATTCGGCAACAAGCAACCGCTCGCCGGCACCCTCGCGGTGCAATGGAACGGCAAAGGCCAGGTCGAACCGCAGGGCCACCATGGCCAGCTCGACCTCGCGCTGACGAAGGCTAAATTCGGCTCTACCGAGATCAGTGAACTCGAGCTCGGCGGGCTCTACACGCCGGAGTTTGCGGAGTCGAAACCGTTCCGCATCGTCGCCGGGCCGACCAGCCTCGGCGGCGCGATCGAATACCGCGATGCGAAGCTACGGCTCAAGGATCTGAAGTTCGAGCAGGCCGGAACTTCGGTGCTGACGGGCTACGTGTACGTGCCGTTCGATCCGGCGAACACGAAACAACCGATCGCCTTCGACCAGCGCATCGCCGCGAACATCAACACGGACAAACTCGATGTCGAAAAGCTGCTCGCCAGCTTCGGACAGCCGTCGCCGGTCTCGGGCGCGTTCAACGCGAATCTCGTCGCGGGAGGCACGCTGCTGCAGCCCTTCGCGCATTTGAAGGTGGCCGCCGAGCGGCTCCAGGCCAAGGCCGCGAAGCAGTTTGAACCGGGCACGCTCGCGCTCGACCTGCACTATTCGAACAAGGAGCTCACGCTCGCCGCGACGGTCAAGCAACCGCAAATGCAGCCGCTGACGATCAAAGCGCGCACGCCGCTCGATCTTCAGGCAACGGTGGAAAACAAGAAACTTGATCCCGATCTTCCCATCGAAGCGACCGCGCAATTGCCGCCCAGCGCACTCGGCTTCCTCACGAAAATCGCGCCGGCGGTCCGGCGCATCGACGGCACGGCCGCGCTCGACGTGAAGGTCGCGGGGACCGTCACCAAGCCGGTCTTCAGCGGCGGCGCGGATGTCGAACTCAAGGGCGCGCGGATGGCCGATGAAAACATTCCGGCCATCGGCGTCTTCCGCGCGAAGCTCGGCTTTGCGGAGAACAAGCTGAACTTCCAGACCTTCGAAGGCGAAGTGGGCGGCGGAAAATTCAAGCTCGGCGGCTCGATGAATCTCGCGGACCTGAAGAATCCCGTCTTCGGCCTGCGCCTGGAATCCAATGAGGTGCTGGTGAAGCGCGACGACTCGATCACCATCCGCGCCGATGCCGATGTGAAGCTCGACGGACCGCTCAACGCCGCCGCGGTGACCGGCGCGCTCTACGTCGTCCGCAGCCGTTTCTTTCGCGAGATCGACATTCTGCCGATCGCGCTGCCGGGCAAGCCGAAGCCCGCGCCCAAGGTCGCGCAGCGGGGGCCGACTACAGTGTCATTTCCGCAGCCGCCGCTGCGCGATTGGAAGTTCGATCTCGCGATCAAAACGAAGGAAAACGATCCCTTCCTCATCCGCGGCAATCTCGCCAATGGCGCCGTCTCGCTGAATCTCAAACTCGGCGGCACTGGCCTCGCCCCTTATCTCGAAGGCACCGCGAAGATCGATCAATTCGTGGCCACGCTGCCCTTCAGCAAGCTCGCCATCACCAGCGGCTTCCTTGCTTTCACGAAGGATCTGCCCTTCCAGCCCTCGATGGAACTCCAGGCCGAGTCCCACGTGCGCGACTACCTGGTCCACGCCTTCATCTATGGCAAGGCGACCGACCCGCAGGTGCAGCTCAACAGCGAACCTCCCCTGCCCCACGCCGACATCGTCTCGCTCCTCGCTACCGGCACCACGACCAGCGAACTCGCCGGCAGTGCGGATGCCCTCGCCAGCCGCGCGGCCTTGCTCGCGGTGAAACAGCTTTACCAGAAGATCTTCAAGCGCGGCGCGGCGCCTCCGCCCGACGACCCGAAGAAAACCGACAGTGGCTCGCTGCTCGACCGCTTCGACGTGGAACTCGGCGCGCTGAGCAACCGCAGCAGCGGGCAGGATATCAAGGCGCGCTTCAAGGTCACCGATCAGGTCTATCTCCTCGGCGACATCGGCGTGGACGGAAACTTCACCGGCAGCTTGAAATACCTGATTCGTTTTCGGTGAACCGCTTTCGCTTCCTCCTCATCCCCGTGCTGCTCGCCGCCAGCCCGCTCCGCACTCCCGCCCAGGATCGGCAGACACAGGGCGCGTTACTCGGCGTGGATCTGGTGAAGACGGCGCTGAGCGCGAAGGCCAGCGACTTCGTCGAGATTCAGGGCAACACCAGCTACACGCAGGATGAACTGCTCGCCGCGATCGGCGAGCAGGTGCGCGAAATCCAGTC
>JBAVML010000195.1:0-27157 GCA_049690035.1 Chthoniobacteraceae bacterium | reverse complement strand
GTCAAGCTCAAACGGGCGACCCGATCGCGCCGGACCGCACTTCGCGCGATATTTTCCTGCCAAAGAGATCAACGATCGCCAAAGGCTTCCGAGCAACCGCCGCGAGCGCGACTTATCACACGGCCTCTCGCAGTATTTGGCGAGGGCCGCGAGTAGCGAACCGACTTTGCGTTTGGATCCGTGAAGCTTGGGAAGAACCTTCTGGAGAATCTGCGCATCCATCGCGGCCCCCCAGTTCCAGGCCTCGGTCGCCGGTTTGAGTTCGTACGTCACGGCCAGAAACCGAAGAATCTCCGCCATGCTGCGAAAGGCAAACTCTTGGTGCCTCCTCTGCATGAGCGAGAAAAGGTCTGCGATAGTGGTGCGGCATTTCTCGATCTCATCCTTTGCGTCGTCCGGTGAAAGATCCGGATTTGCGACAAGTGCCAATGCCGTGCCCTTTATGTTGCGGGCGCGGAAGGACACCTCGAGAAAGCCTTCAGCGTATCCTGCAGCGGCATGAGCAATTTCGCCGATGCTTCGGCCACCCGATTTCAGGAATCCCACCGGAGCGTCCGTCCCGACTCGAAATTCGATGACGTTGGCGCGGTCGAGCACCTTTGGGCTGAACATATAGGTCGTCTCGTCGACGTTCACGGTGCCAATGACGAAGACATTTCGCGGCAGCACCAAGGTCTCAGGCACGTCGCAAGGCCCACCCTGCTTGCGCGGAAGCGGACGTCCTTCCCGATGGAGTAATAAACGCCCTTCTTTCGACTCCATCGCGCTCAGGAAATCCGCAAAATAGCGTTCCACATGGGAGAGGTTCATCTCGTCGAGAATCAGGAAAAACGGCTTTGCCTCGTTCTCCTTTCGGGCTGCATCCAGAAGCAGATCAAGGATCTTGGTGGTCTGGTAAACCGGCAAATCGATCTCCGCTCCAGTCTCTTTCACGCTCGCCGAGCGCAGATGATTAACGAAGCCGAGAACGTTGCGGTTGTCAGTCCAATCAGCGCCGATGGGGACAATTGCGAACCGACTGGAAACATTGCGACATAGCCACTGAACAAAAATTTCGGCTAGCTTGGTTTTCCCTGTTCCGGAGTTACCCGTGAGAATCAGAAAGGGCTTGGCGACGAGGGAGGTCACGAAGCGATTCAGGAACTCAGGCTCGACGCGCATCTGAGTCGCCTCGATTGCTTCCAAAGCCACAGACAACGCGGATGAATCGAAGGGAATCGATGCGGTCACTGAGTCTTTCAGGTCCATGATTTTCTCGTAATCCGCCTGGGTGATTTCAAAGTTGGTGCCCTGCGGGGCTTTAACGATAGAAAGCTCGGGCAGAATGGTCCGGATGGCGGCTCGGGCGATCGGGGCATCAACAAACGAACTCTCCACACGCAGCTTGCACCGCATTTCACCAACCTCATTGTCAGGTTTCTCTTTCCATAATTCAGGTGCATCCTCGAGAATCTCCGTGCTCGGCGGAGCAATGACGGAACATTCCGCGATCACTCCACCACTCGCCCCCGATTTCCAGATGAGAACTCTATCACCGGCGAGAATACGATCCTTGTGTTGTCGCACGGACCACAGGATTTCCTGCCGGTCTCGGAGGTAACGGTCGACATCAAACTGGTCGGGATTGCCTTGAAAAATCCAATGCCGAGACCCCGAGGAATCGGGATAAACAGCGCCTAGGATTGGCCCGAAGGTTTTCAACGCATCCGCGGAGGCAGTGAATATTCCCGTTCCGAGGTCCTGTAGTTCCGTGGGGCTGAGGTAATGGGAAATGCTCGCACCGCTGCCTTCGGGCGTGCTTGCATAGCTCATCCATTCCGCCAGTGTCCCAAAATCCGTCTCGTTGGGCTTTGCGAGCCAAGATTTCCGATAGAACCATTTTCGATTCTGCGATTCTGTGACCGCTGCGATTTGCGCTTGCGACACGCTCCCGAGGCGTTTTCGAGCAGCCTCAAGGCCGGTTTCTAGTTCATGCTTCTTCGCAAGAACTGCGACCTGAGAAGTTCCTGACCCCATGCAGAAGCAGAGCTCGGCGCCTCTCGCGGAAATTATCACCGCGATCTGCAGGCCATACGACTTGTTCGAAATCACCGCAGGATACACGCAGCACCAAATCTCCTTTGGCGACCTGCCGTTTGGGACATAGTGCGACGTGTCCGCCTTGAGCGGAATCGCCGCAAAGGGGCTGACGACTAGGTGTTGGGAAAGTTCCTTTAGTTTGGCCCAGACGCTTTTGAAAAGCCCCTGGTCGGCTTGCAACACGTCTTTCCAGCTCACGCTATTCGGATACCGGGCAAAGACGGCGCAATCTTCCGTGGAAAAAGTGATACCAGGATTTCGATCGGGTGTTTCAGGCGAAGGACCGGGTTTATCGTCGCCCGGTTCTTTTTCCGCCATGCGCCAACGATCTCGCAAAGGCTCCTCGTAGAAATCGAGGACTTCTGACTCGTTGGCTTCCTGTAGCCTATTGCGCAATGCGAGAAGCGAGTCATCAAGCTGGCGATCACTCCACTTCTTGGCTTCCTTTTCTGTTGCGACGCCAAACCCGGCGATCACAGCCCACCGCTCCCGGTTCGAGGACATCCGTTCAACGCGGTCCGGAAAGGAAAAGAACCTCAGCATGTGCCGAAACTGGCGATGGCCTTCCTGTGGAACCTGATCGATCCACCCCATAAAAGCATCATACTCGGAGAGCAGTTTCTGCCGCTCGCCCGAATCTCGTCGTTTCAAATCGCCCACTAGCGAGATCAGAAAAACCAGTTCGCGCCAGCGATTGGTGTTAAACCCAGGACCGCCGGAACCAATCCCAGCCAAAGCTTCGTCGCTGAGCGGCGAAAGGTCTTCGCGCAGACGCTCACCCGACATTTCCCACATGTCGCCCACTTGCTGCCGCTTTGTCGATACTTTGATATTCGACGGAAACAGGAGGAGCGCCCAAAGCATCTCAGCCATCAAACGCTTCGCTGAAGGCGAGGCAGATTCCATCTGTCCCTTCAACTTGGTGGAAAAATTGTCGTCACCTTCGTCCGGATGATCCACGAACGCACGGCGGACTTCCGCCACATTCTCCGGTGTCCAAAGCGGGCCAGTTGAGAAAACTGAGTTGTCGCCAATCAGACAATCGCGAATCCACTGCTGGGCTGCGTTGATGACGGGTTCAAGACTTCTGCTCTTGGTTTCTCGTGCCATAAGTTAATCGTGCCAGGAGTTTGAATGAGCAGCGCGGCGGATCTCGAACGGCGTCGAATTGAGTCGCAGCAGCAAGCCGGTAACGAGAGATTCAGCGTAGTCGGTTCGGTTTTTCACCGAATCGACGATGTTCTTGAGGTCAGTCGACACGCACCCCGGATACTCGCCCGTGGAACGGACGGCAACACGCAAGGCCGAGTCTGCCGCCGAATTGAAGTTTCGTGCGATCATCTGGAGGTGAACGACGTGACTGTAGAAGGCGGGGTCGATAGTTCTAAATCGAGAAGCCACGATTCGCTGCTCGACAGGTGTGGAGAGTGAACGAAACGATTCCGCGACGAGTGGCTCCCATGACGACTGTTTTATCCACTGCACTTTATCGCGAAGTCCGTCCCGAGTTTTTCCGCGTGCTCGCGGGGGCGAAGACCGGGCGTCTGTATGTGGACGCGCTGGATGCGCTTGAACGCGCGGCGGCGCAGCGCGTGCAGGGAATCGAGCGCGACGATGCGCTGGCGCTTGTCGAGGAAGCGGTCGAGGCTCACGCGGACGTGCCGTTGGATGAGGCCGACCCGGCGTCGGCGACGCTGAGCACGCGGGAAAAGGCACGGGCGGTGCTCGATACGCTGCGTCGCGCGGGCTGGCTGGAGGATGAGGAACGCTCCGATTGGCAGAAGCTCGTCCATTTTCACCCGAGCGGACAGGCGCTCATGCAGACGCTGCGGCGGCTCGCCTTCCCCGAGGGCGTGGTTTTCTCCGACAAGCTGGTGAGCGTCTGCACCACGCTCGCGCGGCGGGATGCGGTGAATGACCCTCTGCGCGAGGAGCCTTGGCAGCATGTGGAGAGCAGTGTCGCGGCGCTTCAGGAGGGGATCGCGGAGCTGCGCGGGATGCAGACGGCCATCGAGCGGCATACGCGGCAGCAGCTCGCGGCGGCGACATTGAGGGAAAATCTCGCATTGCTCTTCGATCAGTTCGCCGAGCGCATTGGTCACGCTTGCTATGCGGAGCTGGTGCGGGCGCGGTTGCCGCTGCGGCTGGGCGAGGCTCGGCGACGGGTGGAGGAGCTGGAGTATGACGCGGAGCTGCTCGGCAAAATGCAGGCGGAGTTGCTGCGTCGCGAATCGACGCTGTCGCCGGAGACTGCGATGTCGCGCGTGCGGCTGCGGTTGGAGGAGTTGTCGGATTTGCTCCAGAGCGTGGTCCCGGTGGCGGATGCGGTGGATCGGCGCACGGCGGAGTTCACGCGGCGCTCGCTGGCGCGCTTCCGTTATCTCCAGGAGACGACGAGCGAGAGTCGGGCGCACGTGCAGGAGTTTTTCGAGACGCTGAACCGCCACTTCGCCGGTCGGCGCATCGCGGAGCTGGAGAATGCGGGCATCGAGTTTCCCGAACTGCGAGTCCACGACACGCGGCTGCTTGCGGGTGTCGAATCGCTTTACTCACCGCGTCTGCGCCGTGTCGCTGGTGAGATCGAGCCGCTCGACGATGAGGCGAGCGAAGATCAGCAAGACGATGCGCTGCGCCGCCTGCGTGCGGCGATGCGCGACTCGATGACCGTGGCGCGGGCGAACCGCTTTGTTGAGCAGCTCCTGCCGGAACGGAAGACGAGCATTCGCTCGGAAAACATTCCGCTGCACTGCGAGGAAGACCTCGCTGATCTTATCGCCTGCCTGCTCCACGCGCACGCCGGCGACGCGCGCTACCGCGTGGATGTCGCACGCGAACGCACCGACGCCGACGCCGCGGAATACGATGCGAAATTGAGTTACCGCATCGAGCGCTTCACCCTCACGCGGAAATGACGCCGACTCCTCCCGCACCAAATGGCAATGGCCTGCTCGCCCGTCTTTCCGAAGGCGATCGTGAGCGGCTCGGCGAGGCCTTGCGCCGGTTGATGGCGCATGGCTCGATCCTTGGCACGGAGCCAGGCCAGACGGAGCTTTATCATTGGGCCTATGTGAATCGCGAGTGGGTGGAGGAACTCGCCGCGTTGCTGGAATTGAAGCTGTATTGGGACCACGAAATCCGGCTCGTGCAGGCGGTGCCGCAGACGGGCGCCTTTACGCTGAAGCTGAAGCTCGATGCGACACTCGTGCTGCTGACGCTTTGGTATGAGTTCGACACGGCAGTGCGGGATCGTGGTGAGGCTCCGCCCATCCGGCTGAGCGTTGAACGGCTGAATGATTCGTTGAAGACGAAGTTCGAACCGCTGCGCAAGCATCTGCCCAGTCCGACGCGCCTGCGCGAAATCCTGAGCCTCGCGCAGCGCAAGAACCTGCTCCGCTTTTCACCCGCCGAAGAAACCGCCGAGGCGATCATCGAAGTGCTGCCGACGCTCAAGCGCGTAATTCCATTTCAGGACATCGCAGACTGGAACCGCCATGCGGAGCGGCATCTCGCGGCGGCGGCTACTTCCGAGCCGGAGGAAAGCGACGATACCGGGGAGTCCACGCCATGAGCCGCGCGATCCATCTCACCCGCTTCCACGCGCTGAACTGGTATGGCTACCGCGACTCGATCCCGGTCGATGGCAACCTGCTGCTCGCGGGCGTGACCGGATCGGGGAAATCGATCCTCATGGATCTCATCCAGTTCGTGCTGGTGGGCGACTTGCGACTGGTGAAGTTCAATCAGTCCGCCACCGGCACGCATTCGGACCGCTCGCTGAAAGGTTACGTGCTCGGCGATACAAAGCAGGAGGAAGGCGGTGTGACGCAATACATGCGCGACTCAGCGGTGAGTTATGTGGCGCTGGAATTCACCTGGCCGAATCGGCGGAAGGCTGAGACGTGGGGTTTCCGCATCGAATTTGCCAGCGCGGCGGAGTCACAAGGCAAGGTGACGCCGTTCTTCATTCCTGCGGCGTTAAGTCGCGGCGACTTCCTCGACGAAGAAAAGCGCCCGCTCGACTACACCGCATTCAAAGCTCTGGCCGAGTCGCGCACCGATCGCGATGGAGTGCGCGGGCGGCTCTACTCGACGATCGACGAATACACCCGCGACCTCCAGCAGCCGACACATCTGAATTTCAACTATAAGATTCTGCGCGGGCTGCTGCCGACGGCCATGTCGTTCACCTTCCTGCGCAGCTTCAACGACTTTTGCCGGCAATTCATCCTGTCCGCAGAGCGACTCGACGTGAATGACGTGCGCGACAGCTACCGAGCATTCGTTCGCTACGAGAAGGACCTGAAGGAGTTGAACGATCAATTTGAGCGGCTGCGCGGCATCGCGACGCTTTTCACCACGCACGAGAACTTCCGCCGCGACGCCTCGCTCGCTCGCTATCTCGAAGCCGAGTTGCGCCACGCGCACGCGGCGGACTTGTTGCGTGAGGACGAAGAAAAGCTTCTGGTGCTGCGCAGTGCGTGTGCGGAGGAAGAATCGCGACTGGCCGAGTTGGACAAGCTCATCCCGAAGCGCAGTGCCGACCTCGATGCGCTGAAGAACACGATCCGGGAATCACCCGGCGGCGCGTTGTATCTGGAACTCAAGACGCGCCTTCAGCAACTCGTCGGAGAGATCGCGAGGCTGACGGAAACCGGGCGCACCTTGGAATCGGCGCTGACCGCGCGGGTGAAGAGCGCCCGCGAGTGGGTGAAGCAACTCTCGGCTTTGCCGCTGAACCTGGATGCGAAAAACGTCCAGGCCGTTGAGCGCGCGATCACAACGCTGGAGAACGGCGGCGTGCCCGAGTTCACGAAGAACTTCCGTGCGTTGAGCGAAGCGGCACAGCGTGCGGCAGCGGAAGTGAGCCGGCTCGCCGAGCCGACACAGAGCAAACTCGCGAAGATTCGCGCCGAGTTGGGACCGCTTCGTGATGAGATTGCCGCTTTGAAGATTGGGAAACTGCCATTTCCAACGCGACTGCTGGATGCGCTCAATCATCATCTGCTGTCGGGTTCGCGTGAACTTCCAGCGCGGCATCTTCGTGAACTGTGCGAGGTGAAAGACGGCGAGGAACATTGGCGCCCGGCCGTGGAGGTGGCGTTCACGCGGAAGTTCGCGGTCGTGGTTTCGGCTGAGAATTACGACGAAGCCGAGCAGATTTACCACCAGATGCGGGAGGAAGCGCGTGGCGAATCGCTGGTGAACCCAACCAAGGCGCTGAAACTGAAACGGCCCGTGCGCGCCGGTTCGCTGGCGGAGAAACTCACTACGAACGACAAAGTCGCGGAGGCGATCATTAGCCATCAATTCGGCGAGCTGATGTGTGTCGAACGGCGCGAAGCATTGCGCGATCACGACTCCGCCATCACGCCGGATGGATTCATGGCCCGTGGCGCCTTCGTCGAGCGGACACGGCACTACGACAATCACCCATTCATCGGCCAGCGCGGCCTGAAGCAGCAACTCGCGTGGAAAGAGAAGCAGCGCGACGAACTCCTGGTCGAAGAGGCGAAGCTGGCTCCGCTCGCCGATGACGCGATCGCGGTGCAGCAGGAGTGGAGCAAACGCTTCGTCGCTCCTGAGTCCCTGGCCGAGCAGCTTGCCGAGGCACGACGGCTTCCAGAATTGGTCGAAGAGCGCGACCGCACCATTGCCCGCCTCAACACGATCGACCGGGCAAAGTTTGATGAGCTGACCAAGGAGCAAAACGATCTCGAAAACGAACTGCGAACGCTTGCAGGCGAACAGCGGCGACTCGACCAAAGCGAGAAACGCACTGACTTCCGGCGGCTGAATAAATCTGTCGAGGAGAGGCGCACGACGGAACGTGAATTGCTGGAAAAATTTCAGCGCGTGCAGCGCGAGGTCGATGTGTCTGTGTGGCTGCCTCGCCTTCGCGAACTTCGCGATGAAGTCTGCACGCGTCTGCCGGCGAAGGACGTGGCGGCGAGCGAATTCGCGTCTCGCTTTCATACCGACAGAGAGAAGGCAATCGAGGTCTGGGGGCAGCTCCGAGCGGCGCGTGAAACGCTCGCGATGGCGCACCCGAGATTTGACGACCTCCCGATCGAAGCGGCGGACAATGCGGCTTACGAGAAGCAGCTCGCCAAGCTCAGCGACAGCGACATTCCCGACTACACAGCGAAGGCCGAGCGCGAACGGAAAACGTGGGAGAAGCTCTTTCGCACGCAGGTGTTGGAGAAACTGCGCAACGCGCTTTTCGAGGTGGAGAACACGCGGGTGCTGCTCAACAACTCGCTGAAGCGTCCCATCGGTAACAACCGCTATCGCGTCATCAAATGGGAGAACCCGGACTTCGCGCTTTACCACAAGCTGCTCGATGCCAGCGCAGTCGCACGCGAGGACGAGCTGTTCTTTGCGTCGGCGGACGCGGAACTGCGCGATGCCTGCGATCAGTTTCTACAGTCACTGATCGACGAAGACAAAAAGGCGCTCGCCGACCGGCTGCTCGATTACCGGCATTACTACGAATACGACATGGAGGTGGAAGACCTGGGCGACGATGGCGAGGTGAAGGCCACGTCGCGCGTAGATCGGCAGAGCGGAAAATTCAGCGGCGGTGAAAACCAGTCGCCGTATTTCATCGCAATCCTCGCGAGCTATCTGCGCGCTTACAAACGCCACGACACCCGCACGAAGCAGCCGTCGCTCGCGCTCGTGCCAATTGATGAGGCGTTCTCGAAGCTGAGCGGCGAACGCATCAAAGACTGCATCGAGGCCATGAAGTCGCTCGACTTGCAGGGAGTTTTTTCGATGAGCACGGGGAACATTCCGTATGCCTTCGAGCACTGCGACAGTCTCGTGGTGGTGGCGAAGGAAGAGAAGCGCGTGGGCAAGCGGACGCAGGTGCGCAACGTGCCGGTGAGCATGCACAAGGATTCGCCGGACGCGCGGCGACTGCTCGGGATCGAGTAATTCGTAGCGATGAAGCCGCGCTCAACAGTCCTGATGAAGCTCGCGGAACTGTATGAGGATTCGGCGGCCGGTCGGCATGGTGGTGGCAAGGTGGACTTCCAACCAGCCATCGAGGGGGTGCTGGCCGCGGCGGGATGCCGTGAAGGAGAGGCTCGTGAGCTGGCGGAGCGCGATCTGCGCGCGGCGCAGGCTGCGGGTGTGATCACGCTGGTTCCAGTCCACCGACGCGAACCGAACACCTTTGGGAAAGTCCGACTCGCACCGGACGACGAAGCCGCATTCTTCGCCTACATCGACCTGGCATCGCCGACTGCGAAACGCGCGGAGTGGCTGGGGCTGTTCCGCGAAGCTGCTGAGTGGCCGGTGCCTGAGCGCTTCGCCAGGTCGTGGACAGCATTCTGCGCAGCGCGAGCGGACGCGGCATTGAATTGGCGCGGGATGAAGCCATTCGAGCGCGGTGACCTAGCGGGCGGAAGAGAGTTGCTCGCCTTGCTCCCGCGATTGCTGGCGTGGGAGGGCCGCCATCTCGTGCGCTGGGCGAGCAGCGTGATCTGTGGTTACTCGAAGTTTCTCGAGCGACGGCAAAAGACGATTGAGTCGTTACTTGCGGAAGCGACCGCGGGTAGCGCGCCGACATACGAAAGCCTCGGGATTCTCCCGGTGCCACCGGGCGTTACTTTTCATGGCCCACTCCGCCTGCGCATCGGCTCTGAGTGGCGCGACTTCCGCGACCTGCACGGCCCGGCGACTTTATCGGGAGCCGATGTAGAGCGCATTACCGGCTGCGAATGTGAAGCGCGCCGTTGTCTCACGGTGGAAAACGCGACACCCTTTCGCTCGCTCGCTGCGCTCCGTTCCGGCGAACTGGTCATCCACACCAGCTATCCGAATGAAGCGACGCTCGGCTTGCTCGGTCATCTCAAGGCGCTCCCGTCGCCGCCGGAGTTCTGGCATTTCGGTGACACCGATCCGAGTGGCTTTCACATCCTCGCCGATTTGCGGGAGCGCAGCGGGATACAGGTTCGTTCCTTCTACATGAATTTCAGGCACTCGGAGGCTGCGCCACCGCTCACCGGGCGCGAACGTGCGCTCATCGGGGAACTCCTCCCCAAGATGCCGGCGGAACGGACCGCGCTAGAAGCGATGCACGCAGCGGGCTGCAAAGGAGACTTCGAGCAGGAGAGCCTGAAGCCGCCGACGCACCCTCATTGGCCATTTTACGACGGGATTGAATGAGCAACGACACCATGAACACGGACGACATCCAAAAGTGCTGGCTCGCTAAACTGACGCGCCTCAACCCGGCGTCGGGCCGGGGCGAATGTCGCGGCAAGGCACCGCACAAACCGCTCCTGCTTCTCGCATTGCTCGATCTCGCGGAATCCGGCGAACTGCCGTCGCGAGCTTTCACGCGCAGTCCGGGGCTGGCGCTGCGGTTTCGGAGCTACGGTTCGATCGTTGCCGACAGGTGGCCGACGCGGCTCGATCTTCGGATGCCGTTCTTTCACCTGAGCACACAAGGCTTTTGGGAGCCGCTGACCAACGAAATGCACCGGGCCGGGTCGCCTGAGTCATGCGCGGTTTGCGAAATGGACCCAGAGTTTTTTGCATTGCTCGCCGACGCGACATTCCGACTGAAGGCGCGGATGATTCTCGTTTCGCGGTATTTCACTCCGGAGGAGAAAATCGCACTGTTCGAGACGCTCGGGCTGCAAACCGGCGGGCGTGATGAAACGACGACCGCGCGCGTGCTCGAAGAAGCTGAAGAGGTCGCGAAACGCAAAGGTCGGTGTGCGCGCTTTGCCGTGCGCGTCGTCAGCGAATACCGATTCACTTGCGCTCTCACAGGCTACCGCTGCCTGACCAGCGACAGTGCGACAATCGTCGATGCCGCCCACATCGAGGCGTGGGCGACGACGCAGAACGACAATCCCGAGAACGGTCTCGCGCTTTCCAAGAATGCGCACTGGATGTTCGACGAAGGATTATGGTCTGTGGATGAAGACTTCCGCATCGTCGTGGCGTCGAATCGGTTCACGGAAAACGGCCCCGAGGCGCTGAAACTCGTGTCGTTCGCCGGGCGGCATTTGCAGTTCGACCCGAGCGCGAAGCTGCGCCCTGCGCCGGAGTTGCTGAAACGTCACCGGCACTACCACGGCATTCGGAGCAGGTCGTGACTCGCCGGGTGTTCACGGAAACCGCGATGTTCACGGAGCCGTGAACATTCCACTTCTCGTGAACGCCTTCTTCGGTGTAGCCGGGCGTCACAGCGGCTGGCCGCCTTCGTTGAGGATGGCGAGGTAGGCGTCGTAAACGAAGACGCGGTTGCGGCGCTGGCCGGTGAGCTCGCGGGCGATGCCGACGGCGATGAGCGTGTGCATGGCCTTCGACGCGGTGGGGAAGGTCATGCCGTGGGTGTCGCGCAGGTGTTTGAGAGTGAGCACGGGGCGCTGGCGCAGTGCGGCGAGCACACGTAGGGCGCTGGCGGCGGCGCGACCGGTCTGCTGGATGCGGCGGGTGTCGGCGTCGAAAAGATCGACGAGTCGGCGGGCGGTCTGCACGGCGCTGCGCGCGGTCTGCTCCACGCCTTCGAGGAAGAAATCGACCCACGCCTCCCAATCGCCCGTGGTGCGGACGCGGTCGAGCAGGTCGTAATACACGGGGCGGTGTTCTTTGAAATAGAGCGAAAGGTAGAGCAGCGGCTCGGCGAGCAGACCGCCGTGGTGCAGCAGGAGCACGATGAGCAGGCGTCCGAGGCGGCCGTTGCCATCGAGGAACGGGTGGATGGTCTCGAACTGCACGTGGGCGAGAGCTGCTTTGAGCAGCACGGGCAGGCCACTCGTGTCGTCGTGGAGAAAACGCTCCAGAGCGCCCATGCACGGCTCCACTTCATCCGGCGGCGGCGGCACGAAACGGGCGTTTCCCGGTCGCGTGCCGCCGATCCAGTTTTGGCTCCGACGGAATTCGCCAGGCTGCTTGTCGCTACCGCGGCCTTTGGCCATGAGCGCAGCGTGCATTTCGCGCAGGAGGCGGTTCGAGAGCGGAAAGCCTTCGCGCAGCCGCGCCATGCCATGCTCCAGAGCGGCGATGTAGTTTGAGACTTCCACCACGTCGTCGAGCGGCGTGCCGGGCGCTTCTTCCAACTCGAAGAGCAGGAGGTCGGAGAGCGAGGATTGCGTGCCTTCGATCTGCGAGGAAAGGACGGCTTCGCGCCGGACATACGAGTAGAGAAAAAGGTGCGGGTCGGGCAGCAGTGTGCTGATGCTGTCCAGCCGTCCGACGGCCAGGGTGGCGCGCTCCAAAAGCAACTGCCGTGGCCCGGTGATGTCCAGTGGCGGTGCCGGGGGCAGCGGCAGCGGCACGAAGGCGCGCACTTGCTCGCCGCCGGTGGCGGTGATGCGGTAGGTGCCGGTGGCGTCGCGGTTCATGATGGGAAACTTGAATAAGCAAGCGGGCTATTAAAGCAAACTGCTTCTTTCTTTAACTGTCGCGCGACATGCCAGGAGACTCCATCGATGCGGCCATTCTGGATCGAATTCGATCCGGCGCGTCGGGGCGTGTCTTCAGCCCGGCTGACTTCCTTGATCTGGGCACGCGTGCGGCTGTCGATCAAGCGTTGTCGCGAAACTGCCGAGCTGGGCATATCCGCAAAATCGCCCGCGGTCTTTACGACGTGCCACGCGACCATGCGCAGCTCAGGCGACTCGCGCCGGACCGACGCGCCTTGCTGGATGCAGTCGCCCGGCGCGATGCGGCGAAAATCTTTTCGACGGGGGCGCACGCAGCGAACGCGCTTGGCCTTTGCGATCAGGTGCCAATGCGCGCGGTTTATCTCACAACTGGGCGGAGCCGGAAAATTCGTGTCGGAGCTGGCGACATTAAGCTCAAGCGCACACCGGCCCGCTATCTCGCGGTGAAGAACCCCACGAGCGGCATCGTGATTCAGGCTCTCCGCTGGCTCGGTCGCAAGAACGTGGACGCGGACGTGATTGCCAAGTTACGGCGCAATCTCTCCGCCGACGATCGGCTCGCGCTTTTGCAGGATGCTCGATGCGCGCCCGGATGGATCGCGGACATTTTCCACCGCGTAGCCGGCGAAGAGTAGCTGCGAGCCGCTCAGCGCACAGACCTGGGAGTGAATCCGAAATTGGTCGTGAGCGTTTTCTTCACGCTCACCGGATCGAAGAGGTGCATCCGTTCGTTCACCGCGATGTAGGGAATGACGCCGTTTGAAACCCACGTGTCCACCGTCCGAGGCGACACATCGAGGAGTGCTGCGAGGTTCTTTTTGCGCACGAGTTTTACTTCCTCTGTTTCTCGTGTCGGCGTTTCGGGTGCGCGGCTGGCCATTTTGACCGGTGGAAGCGGACTGCTGGTGTTTTCGTCCATTGGTTCAATCGTCACGATGTAGCGGAGTGGTTTCATCGTCTTGGTGAAGCGAGGATATGTCGCGCATACCAGTCTCGTTCTGCGAAGTTGATCACTCTGAAGCCCAAGGGCATCCTGGCACCATGTCAGCAGCAGCCGAAAAGAAGTCGCGTCTCGTTGCCCGCATCCCAGCGTCTGTGCGCAAGGCCATCCAAACCGCTGCCGTTCTCGATGGGGTGTCGCTCAAAAACTTCGTCGTGCAGGCGGCTCACCGTCATGCGCAGGAGGTTCTGGAGCGCGCGGCGATCATCCGACTGAACCGCAAACAGACCAAGCGCGTGTTCGACCTGCTCGACAAACCACCGAAGCCAAACGCCGCGTTGCTCGCCGCCAAAGCCGTGCATCGTAAGCTCGTTCGGGTTTAAGGAATTGGTTGGTGCGGTGCGCGCGCGTGGTCGCGTTGTTGGGTCGCGCGGACTTTCTCGCGCGTTCGCCGGGTGAGCGGGCATCGCGTTTGGATGAATGCGAAATCCAAAAATCCAAAGTCACCGCGCTCCGTGAAAGTCGGCTCGGTGACCGTCAAAATCTACTCCAGCCACAGCTACAAATACCCGACGTTCACCGTCACGTGGCGCGTCGGGCTGCAACGCCATCGAAAGACGTTTTCCAACGAACCACGCGCCATCCGTTTTGCCCAGGAGACAGCCGAGAATCTCTCCAAGGGGCACGTTGCCGCGACGACGGTCACGGTCGCGGAGGTCGCGATCTATCACGAGGCGGAGCGACTGCTTGCGGGTAGCGCCCCTGTTCACGTCGCCGTTTCGGAGTATGCGACCGCATTGCAGCGCTTGAATGGTCATGGCTCGCTGTTGGAAGCCGTGGATCATTTCGTCCGCTTTGTCGCCCGGCGTGAGACGGTGCGCACCGTCGCGGAGGTGGTGGAAGATTTCATCGCAGCGAAATCCGACGCTGGGCTCAGCGAGGTCTATGTGAACGATCTGACCTGGCGGCTGCGTCGATTCGCGGAGGCATTTCCGAAAAGCATCAGCACTATCACGAGCGCAGAGATTGATCACTGGCTGCGTGATCTCACCACGAGCCATCGAACGCGTAATAACTACCGCAACCTCATCATCAGCCTGTTCAATTTCGCGAAACGACGGGCGCACGTCCCGCGAGACCGCGAGACCGAGGCGCAATACACCGAGCGCGCGAAGGTGATGCAGGGGCCAATCGAAATCTTCACCCCGACCGAACTCGCCGAAATGCTAAGCGTCGCCGACGGGCAGCCGAAACTCGGTCTCGTGCTCGGCGCCTTCACGGGCATCCGCTCGGCCGAGTTGCTCCGGCTGCATTGGGAGAATTTCAATTGGGAAGAATCGGTGATCGATCTCGGCACGGACCAGACGAAGACCGCGTCGCGCCGACTCGTGCCGATCCTGTCGACGCTGAGGGAATGGATCGCGCCGTTCGTGAAGCCGGAAGGTCGGGTGTTCAGCTATAGCCTGCCGGTATGTCTCGCCGAGGCCTTCGGGAACGTCGCGAAGAAGGTCACAAAAGCTCGCGGAGATGGTGCGCCGATTTTCAAATGGAAGACAAACGCGCTGCGCCACAGCTTCGCCAGCTATCGAGTGGCGATGACGCTCGACGTGCCGAGCGTCGCCTTGGAACTCGGGAACTCGCCGCAGAAAGTCTTCAGCAACTACCGCAAGGTCGTCACGCGTTCGCAGGCGGAAGCGTGGTTTGCGGTCAGGCCCGCGAACGGCTGCACAGATGTTCAGGAATCCTGAACATCACCGCGCCGCACCGGCGGCTCGAACGGATGCTTGAGACGCGGATTCACCTCAGCCCAAAAAAAGGGAATCAGCACCGTATCGAGTCCCTCTTCGTCGGGCGTGGTCCACCGGTCTTCTGCGAGCATCGTCGCAGCCTCGCGGAAGCGGGCCAGCAGCTCCGGTGACAGCGGCACCGCGACCGTGAACTCATCCATCTCGGTGATGAGGCGTTCCCGCGCGCCCTCGTCGCCAAGCGCAGTCTTAATTTCGAGATACTGGTCCACTGGGCCACGAAGCCGATGCCTCATCTTGTAGTCGTCCCAGTAGATGATGCCGTCGTGAGCCACCTGGATGAGAAACTCCCGGTCTTCGATTTGCAGGCAATAGCAGAAGAGCGGTTCACTCATTGCCGGCAGACTCGCGAGCATCGTGCGACCGCGCAAGTCAGCAGCCAACTTCCACCGAGCATGACAACGCATGACACCATTCCTTCCGCGCCATGCCCCTCCCTGCCATTCCCCAAAAATCAGTGCTTGCGTAAACCGGCACACACCAGCAACAATCGGACTGTAAGTTACTTGCTATGAACGACTTAAACCATTCTCATAACCTGAAGGTCGTAGGTTCAAATCCTACCCCCGCAACCACTTTCAAACTCTTGAAAGTGCCTCTGTATCTGCGGGGTTGCTCTGCCTTGATTTCTGGCTCGTCCGAAAGCCGAAAAACGGCCTGTGCCCAGCGCGACCGGTACTCACAACGAATGCCAGATACCCTTGCCGGAGACGCTGAACGCCTGCATTGAGAAGACCGCGCTTGCGGTGTTGCGCGCGATCGGGTTCACCATTGCCATCTCATGCGCCTCGGCCTCTACGGCGGAACTTTCGACCCAATCCACCACGGTCATCTCATTCTCGCTCGTGAGGCGATTGAGAAGCTGGAGCTCGATCAGGTCGTATTTATCCCCGCCGCGCTCTCGCCGCATAAGCTCACCACGTCGCCGGCCTCCGCCGAGTTGCGCCGCGACATGGTTGCAGTCGCCATCGCCGGTGAACCGCGCTTCGCGCTCGACGATTCGGAAATCCATCGTGCAGGTCCGAGTTTTACCATTGAGACCGTCGAGCACACCCGCGCGCGACATCCCGGCGCCGAGCTTTTCTATTTCATCGGCGAGGACAACGTGGCCGCACTGCACACCTGGCGGCGGATCGACGAATTGCGGCGACTCGTGCGCTTCGTGGTCTTCGGGCGAAGCGGCGATTCCGGCGCGGGCGAGTTCCCACGGCTCTCCCGCCGTATCGACATCTCGGCCACCGAGATTCGCAGCCGGGTTGCGCGCGGCCAATCCATCCGCTATCTCGTTCCCGAGTCGGTGCGCGCCCTCATCGAACAACACCACCTCTACCAGGACCCACTCCATCAAAGCTGAACAACTCGCCCGCCTCTGCGCTTCGATCGCCGCCGACAAGAAAGCCGAAGACATCGTCGCCATCGACCTCCGCGCGATTTCGACGTTCACCGATTTTTTCGTCATCTGCTCCGGCACCTCCGAGCCGCACTTGAAGGCGATCGTCGGCGAAATCGAGGATCGGCTGGAGAAGGAACACGGCATCACACCGATGGCCGTCGATGGCTTCCCCACTAGCCAGTGGATCGTGGCCGACTACACCGACGTCGTGGTCCACATCTTTCATCAGGAAAAGCGCCCCATCTACGCGCTCGAAGACCTCTGGGGCGATGCGCCGCGGCTCAAACTCGATCTTTGACCGGCGATGTCGCTGCTCATCGAAGCCGAAGTCTGCTGTCCGTGGTGCGGTGAGTTTTATCCCACGACTATCGATACCTCACAGGGCGATCATTCCACGATTGAGGATTGCGCAGTCTGCTGCCGCCCCATCGAACTGACAGTGTCCTGCGAGCCGGGCGAGGTCGGATCGGTCGAATCGGCGCGGGGGTGAAGTGATGCGCGTCGAGGTCATCAATACCGGCACCGAGTTGCTGCTCGGCAACGTCATCAACACCCACCTCAAGCTCTTCGCCGAGGCGATCTTTCCGCTCGGGCTGCGCATCGAGCGGCAGGTCACCGTGCCCGATGGCCTCGCGATTCGCGACGCGCTGGTCGAATCGTTTTCCCGCGCGCAGATCGTCTTCGTCACCGGCGGCCTCGGCCCGACGACGGACGATGTGACCCGCGAAATCACGGCCGATCTCCTCGGAGTCGAACTGGTTCACGACGAGGAAATCATGCGCGCCATCACGGCGCGTTTCGCCCGGCGCGGGCTGACGATCAGCGAGCGGGTGGGATTGCAAGCGATGCGGCCGCGCGAAGCGGTGGTCCTGCCGAACGCGCACGGCACCGCGCCGGGCCTCTATTTTCCCGCGAGGAGCGAGCGCGCATCGCCGCATCTCTTTCTCCTGCCCGGCCCGCCGCGCGAATTGCGACCGATGTTTCACGACACCGTCGTGCCGCTCCTCCAAATCTTTCTGCCGGCACGACCGATCGCGGAAATGCGCACGTATCGCATCGCCGGCGTGGGCGAATCGGGCGTGGAAAAACTCGTCGGCGAGCCGCTGCTCGAGCTCGGGCTGGAACTCGGTTATTGCGCGCGTCCCGGCGAAGTGGACCTGCGCATTATCGGGGATCCGGGCATTCTCGATCGCGCGGAGACGATCATCATCGCGAAACTCGGCGCGCACATCGTGTCGCACGATCAGCGCGAACTGGAACGCGTCATCGTCGATCTGCTCTCCGAGCGCCGCGAAACGATCGCCACCGCGGAGTCCTGCACGGGCGGTTTCCTCGCTCATCGCCTGACGAATGTGCCGGGTGCGTCCGCTGTATTTATGGAGGGTTTCGTAACCTACGCGAACGAAGCGAAGATGCGCGCGCTCGGCGTGGGCGCATCCGCCTTGGCAGAGCACGGCGCCGTGAGCGCGGTGGTGGCGCAGGCCATGGCCGAAGGCGCCCGGCGCGCCGCCGGAGTCGATCACGCGCTTGCCACCACCGGCATTGCAGGTCCGAGCGGCGGTTCCGAGGAAAAACCCGTCGGCACCGTCTTCATCGCGCTCGCCACCAAGCTCGGCGAGACCATCGTCCAGCGGCACCGTTTTCCGGCCGATCGCGAGACGTTCAAATTTCTCACCACCCAAACTGCGCTGGACCTGCTGCGACGGCGGCTCCTAGAACCGGCGCCCTAGCGGAGGCCGCGCTAGCTTTCGATCGTCACTGGCGTGCCGACCTTCACCTTCTCGTAAATCAGCGGCGCGATCGCGGCCGGCAGACGCACGCAGCCGTGTGATGCGGGGTAGCCCGGCAGAATGCCGATATGCATGCCGACGCCGTTGCTGGTGAGCCGGCAAAAATACTTCATTGGCGCGCCGACGTAGCGCGTGCCGCTCGGCGCCGAGTCCACCTTTGTGCTCACCCCGGAGCGCACGGTGCGGCCTTTGCCATCGACGAAGTCGCCGTAAACGCTCGATCGATGATTGAGATCTTTCTCCATCACACGAAAACTGCCCGTCGGCGTCATGCCCGCGCGCTTGCCCGTCGAGACCGGCGTATCGATGTAAATGTCGCTGCCGACCATGACGTAGGCGCGCTGCTTCGAGAGCGAGATGATGACGCGTGAATTATCCGGGTTGATGCGGTTGGTGAGACTTGTTTCCACCTTCGGTGGCGCCTGCCGGCCGATCAGGGAGTTGACCGAGGTCTTCGGCTTGCTGCCGCCAAACCATTGGGCCGACGCCGTGCTCGCTCCCGCGAGGAACCACACGGCAAGCGGGGCGAGGAGCATCTGGGAATAGCCGGCAAGTCTCATTCGGAAAAAAGTCGCCGTTACATAGAGGACCGCCCCACGCCCGGCAACCAGAATATCGGTGCACGCGGCACTGCCGATCACCGATCGAAGGTGGACAGGCCGCCGCAGCCCGCGCAACTTCCACCTCCGTGGAAAGATTTCTCCGTCACCTTACCCGTCTACTCGCCGCCGGCGCCATCGCCGGCCTGGCGCTCACGTGCGCGGATGCCGCGGAGAAAAAAGACACCCGGCCCGTCCTCGACCCGCCGCCACCAGCCCTTCCGCAGAGTGTCACCGTGGCTCGCGGCCAGCGCGTCGATGTCCCGTTGAAAATCTACGGGGTGCAAAGTGAGGCGCTGCGGTACCTGATCAAGACGCCTCCGGCTCACGGCAAGCTTTCCGATCTGCGGGCCGTCTCCCGCGAGGCTTACCTCGTCACCTACGAACCGCCCGCCGATCTCAAAGTGACCGCAGATCGGTTCACGTTTTCGGTCCAGAATCACGCCGGCGTGTCAGCACCGGTGGAGGTCACGATTTCGATCCTCGATGAGCCAGCGCGCCTCGCCATCCCTCACACCGTCGAGTATGCTGAGTTACTCGCCGGCGCCACGGCGATGAAGGAAATCGAAGTGGCAAACAAAGGCGGCGGGCGGATCGAAGGCGACCTCGAAGTCGATCCACCGTTTAAGGTCGAAGGCCGCAGCCATTATCGCCTCGAGGCGGGTGACTACACGTATTTCAAGATCGTCTTCGCCCCCTCGGAAGGCGGGCTTTTTCGCCGGGAAATCCGTTACACCTCGGATCGTGAATTCGTCACGACTCTGGTCGGGTCCGCGCAGACGCCGATCTCGGCCGAACCTTCGCGGATCGAACTCCGGCACGGCGCCGCTTCTGCCGTGCGCACGGGCGCCTTTGAAATCGTCAATCGCACCGGCGACCCGCTCACCTTCAAGCTCAGCGGTGGCAGCCGCCTGCAAGTTCCCGCAAGCATCAGCGTAGCAGCCCACGGCCGGGCCGTCATCGCGGTGAGCACGCGAGCCGACGACGTCACCGAGCTCGAGGACGAAGTGCGCATCGAGTCCCCCGGCTTCGCCTTGCGCGTCCCCGTCCGTGCCTTCAAAGCTGGGCCGATGCTGCGCCTCGCTCAACAGAGCCTCGCCCTCGGGCGCATCGACGCCACCCGGGGAGCACGGGCGAGCGTCGAATTGGAAAATGTCGGCGGCACCACGGCCAGCGTCACCGCCGAGATCGCCCCTCCCTTCGCCCTCTCGGAAACGATCTTCGACGTGCTGCCCGGCGAGAAGAAACGGCTCACGCTGATCGTACCGCCGGGGGACGCGCAGCGCTACCGCACCTGGCTGAAATTCAAAGCAGGAGCGACCAATGTGGAATTGGAGGTCGAGGCGGAGCTCTTCGGAGGCATGAGTTCGAGCCGGGCTGCGCGGGAAGAGGATCCCGAAACGAAACGCCCCGCCCGGCCCAAAGATCCGGCGGAACTCGAGCCGTGGATGCCCGATCTTAACCTTGCCAAGGACATCCGCGTCACCAATATCACCCCGACCAGCGCGAACCTGCAATGGCCGGTGGACATGAACGGCGCCGCGAAGTTCCGCGTCGATCGCCTCGTCCTGACCCGCGACAGCGCCATGGAGTTGCGCAATGCGTGGCTGGAAATTCCGAAGACCACCTTCACCCGCCAGGGGCCGCTCTGGGTGGCCAGCGTCACCGGCCTGCAGCCGCAGCAATCGCAGACGGTGCGCATCGTTCCGCTCAACCCCGAGGGCCGGGCCGGCTCCGAGCTCTTTCGCATAGATTTCTACACCGTGCCAAAGCGCACGATCCCGAAGCCCAGCCTCTTCTCCAGCCTGTTCGTCGTCCTGTTTGCCATCGGCGGGTTCATCCTTTTCAGGCGCATCCGCCGGCAGTTCAGCGAGCCGATCAGCGGCTTCTGAGCGGGCGCTTGTGAATCTTTTCACAAAATCCCCTTGCGACCATTCCGAGCGCGCTCGTAACGTCCCCGACGCGTCGCTGACGCGCTCCGCCATGGCTCAAACCACCGTCGAATTCGAAGCTCCCGACACGCTCCTCAAAAGCCAGACCGCCGCGGACATCGCGGGGCAGACGCAGGATCTTCTCGGAGAAAAGCTCATCCTCAACATGGGCCCGTCGCACCCGGCGACGCACGGTGTGCTGCGGCTCATTCTCGAGCTCGACGGTGAGATCATCACCAAGGCGACGCCCGACGTGGGATACCTCCACCGCGGCGACGAAAAGATCGCGGAGAACATGACCTACAACCAGTTCGTGCCTTACACGGACCGGCTGGATTACCTCGCGCCGATCGCGAATAACGTGGCCTACGCGCTGGCCGTGGAGAAGCTCATGGGCTGGACGCTGCCGCCGCGCGGCCAGGCCATCCGCGTTATCTGCTGCGAGCTCGGCCGCATTTCATCGCACCTGCTCGGCGTCGGTTGTTTCGCCATGGATTGCGGCGCGATGACCGTCTTTCTCCACACCTTCACCGAGCGCGAGAAGATCTATAACCTCGTCGAGCTGCTCAGCGGCGCGCGCTTCACCACCAGCTACACGCGCGTCGGCGGCATGACCCGCGACCTGCCCGACGGCTTCATCGATTTGCTGAAGAAGTTCCTCGCCGAGTTACCGCCCGTCATCGACGACGTGGACAGTCTGCTCTCGCGCAACCGCATATTCGTCGATCGCACCAAAGACGTCGGCACGATCTCGAAGGCAGACGCGATCGCTTACGGTCTCAGCGGCCCGAATCTGCGCAGCTCCGGCGTCGATCACGACCTGCGGAAAAAGCACCCGTATTTGGGCTACGAGCAATACGAGTTTGACGTGCCGATCGGCTCCGTCGGCGACAGCTACGATCGCTACACCGTGCGCATGGAGGAAATGCGCCAGTCAATGCGCATCCTGCATCAGGTCATCGCCACGCTGCCCGGCGGTCCGATCAACGTGAGCGATCCGAAGAACTTCCCTCCGCCAAAAACGTCGGTGATGACGAAGATGGAGGAGCTCATCCACCACTTCATCATCCACACCGAAGGCATCGATGCGCCTCCGGGAGAAATTTATTTCGGTCACGAAAATCCGAAGGGCGAACTCGGCTTCTACATTTACTCCAAGGGTGGCGGCACGCCGTACCGCCTGAAGATCCGCAGCCCCTCTTTCGTGAATCTTTCCATCCTGCCAAAGATCCTGCCCGGCCACATGATGAGCGACGTCGTGAGCATCCTCGGCTCCCTCGATTTCGTCATGGGCGAGTGCGACCGGTAGCGCGGAGCGCCCCTCCAAAGCTCTGTCATCCTGAGCCTGCCGAAGGATCTCTAACTTTTCGCGGGCAGCGGTGACGCCGAGCCACCGACGGCGGCGACGCGAGGGTGTGCCCGTGCGTTGCACGAAGTTTGATGTCGCACTCCACACAACATCGAACGAGATCCTCGGGCTATGCGCCAGTTCGTTCCTCCGAGCGCGCCATCGCCCCTGCCGATACGCGCGTCAATACGCCACGACGATCCACACCTGCGGTGGGGACGGGCGGGGATGCTTTACGTCGGGCTGCGCGTGCGGGCCGGTGAACTGTGGCGAGACAGGCGGCGAAGCACCCGCGACGGTGAGGATCGTGCCGCCGAAAATAACGTTCGACGGGACGACTTCGGTATCCGAATTCGGGTCAGGCGGCGGCGCCTGGGTGTAGAAGGTCAAGCCGCTCGCGCCGTCCACCGCAACTCCCGAGGCCACGGCATACCCGGTTCCGTAATGCGAATAGTTCCGGTACCTGCCACCCGGCTGATCGAGTTCCGTGGAAGCATAGCGGTGGCCGAATGTCCGCAGATGAACCGCAGTCGGCCCGCGCAACTGTGGCGGCAGCAGCGCGGTGTCGGCCGCCAGGGTGAAGTCGGCCAGCTTGAAATTCGATCTCGCGAGCCCGGGAAGCGCGGGGTGGATGACGACGCTCGCGGGCCGGGCATAGAAAAACCCATCAGCCGCGGCTAGCCGTGCATGGCTCGTCGGTGGGTTTGCCGGGTCGAAGGTCGCCCCGAGAGGTGGATAAATCACGGCCGTCGCAGAGGCGATCTCGGTCGCGAAGACTCCGTTCGCATCGCGGTACAGGTAGCCGGCGACCTTCAGCCCGGTCTGCTGACGGGCAATTTCGCCACTGAAAATTTCCCGATGTTGGACGAGCCGCGATTGCTTCGGATTGATCACCGCGCGGAAGCTCGTGAGGCGATCCGCAAGTGCCACGTCGCTCCAGACCGGAGCGTAGTAGGGCACCACCGTGATCGGCCCCGTCAGGGTGACGTCATATCCCGTAAGCGAATTTATCGGGAAGAAACCTGCGCTGATCGTGACACTGCCCGACATTTCAAACGAACCCAACCATCCGCTGGGATAGGTCGGCGCCAGGATCTTGTAGCTGTCGTTATCCTCCCAGGTATCTTGGCCGGACCAGCCGTCGTTTTGTCCGAATGCGTCCGGTGCTGTCGCGGTCGCAGGCTGGTAGTAGTGGACGAGGCGGGTATCTTCGCGCTTCGCGAAAAAGACGCGATGGTCGGTGGCGCGCACCGCTGGTTGCTGCGGCACGCCGGTTTCGTCGAGCACGCGCGAGGTCCACGCCGTGCCGTCCCAAGAGGTAGCGACGAGTGGCCACGGATCGAGCGCATCGAATCCCGTGGGATCGCCGATCGCCTGCGCGGATGGATGCCGCGCGACCGTGGGTGCGACATCCGCGTGACTGGTGTAGAGCACCTGGGCGGTGACATCGAATGCACCCGCGTCGCCCGCCGCTCCGAGCCCGTCGGCGATAATCGAGGACGTCCACGATTTCGTCGCCGCATCGTAGAGGTAAAGCCGGATGCCCTGCGCCTCGGCATCGTAGGCAAAGAGCCGATGCCGCAGCGCATCGACACCGAGCAATCGTGCGATCGGCCCGCCGCCCATCGTGGTGGCGATCCACTTCGCACCGATGCGATGGACCCACTGCGGCTCGCCGTCGGCATCAAGGCAGAAGACGAAATGCAAACCGGGATCGACCAGGATGCCGCCGTCAGTCTTCGTCCGGACGAGGCCCACGTCGCGCTGGAGGAAAGTCTTCCCGGTCCAAAATGCCACGCTGAGGCTGCCGTAATCGATGAACCAAAGGACCCGCCCACTTTGATCCCACGCGAGCGGCGAGCCGGCATCGGCGAGGATCGGCGTGTATCGTTTCCAGCCCACGACTCGCTTCTGCCGCGGCACGCCGTTGTCATGGACTAGTGGTTGCGGCTCGGATTTCCACGGACGCGCCAATGCATGCGAAGCGCTGCAGATTACTGCTACGGCGAGTCCCCGGTGAACCATGCGTAAACCGAGGCGGACGAATTGAGAAATGAGAGGCGGGTGCATGGTCCGGCGAACGCCCGGAAGTAACGCGATTTGCGGCCGGTAAAGCAAGTTTCTTCCAGTCGCGCCGCGGGCGCAGTTGCCAGGCACCCGCTCGAATGGCTCTACTTCCCATCCGCCACCCATGAAGATCCTTCTCCCCTTCGCCCTGCTCGCGCTTGCCGCGCACGCCGCCGATTTCCCCGCCCCCTACAACACCGAGCCCGACCAATCCGGCCCGATGCCGGCTGCGGAAGCCGCGGCGAAGTTCACGCTGCCGCCGGGCTTCAAAGCGTCGGTCTTCGCCGCGGAACCCGATGTCCAGAATCCCATCGCGATGGCGTGGGATGGACGCGGGCGGCTGTGGGTCGCGGAGAATTACACCTACGCCGAGGCGCCGCGGAAATTCGACCTCGGCTTGCGCGACCGCATCCTGATCTTTGAAGACACGAAGGGCGACGGACACTTTTCTTCGCGCAAGGTTTTCACGGATAACTTGCAGATGCTCACCAGCGTGGAGGTGGGACGCGGCGGCGTGTGGGTGACCTGCCCGCCGAACGTGCTCTTCATTCCCGATCGCGACGGCGACGACGTGCCCGACGGCGCGCCTGAGCCCGTGCTCGACGGCTTCACCGTGCCGCAGGAGAGTTATCACAACTTCGCCAACGGTCTGCGCTTCGGCCCGGATGGCTGGCTCTACGGACGCTGTGGCGCGACTGCCGCCGGCGAAGTGGGCACGCCCGGAACGCCGCCGGAGCAGCGGCTGCCGGTACGCGGGGGAATGTGGCGCTATCATCCCGAGCGCAAAGTTTTCGAGACGCTCACCGCCGGCAACACGAACCCATGGGGACACGACTGGGACGAGCACGGCGAACTCTTTCACGTCAACACCGTCAACGGCCAGCTCTGGCACGCCTTTGCCGGCGCGCATTTCGTGCGCGCGCACACTGTGGACCCGAACCCGCACGCCTACGCGCTCATCGACCAGCACGCCGACCACCGGCACTTCGACACCGGCAAGAGCTGGCAGGATTCGCGCGCCGGCGCGGCCAATGCGCTCGGCGGCGGTCATTCGCACATCGGCGCGATGATCTATCTCGGCGACCAGTGGCCGGCGGAATATCGCGGCCATCTCTTCACCCTGAATCAACACGGCAAACGCGCGAACCAGGAAATCCTCGAGCGGACCGGCAGCGGGTATGTCGGGCATCACGGGACGGATACGCTGCTCGCGGCCGATCCATGGTTTGTGGGGATCGATCTGAGCTATGGGCCGGATGGCAGCGTGTTCGTGCTCGACTGGAGTGACACCGGCGAGTGCCACGAGCGCAACGGCGTGCATCGGACGAGCGGGCGCATTTTCAAGATCACGGCCGGCGAAACCAAGCCCGGCGAGGAGCTCAATCTGAAAGCGCTCGACGTCGCGGGGCTGGTGAAGCTGCACACGCACCCGAACGAGTGGTTCTCGCGCCGCGCGCGGGTCGAGCTGACGACGCGAGCCGCGGCAGGCCAGGATCTCGGCGCCGCGAAGGCGCAGCTCCGCGCGCTCTTCGATGCGCAGGGTGAAACGACGATCAAACTGCGGGCGCTGTGGACGCTGTTCGCCATCGGCGGCATTGATGACGCCTTTCTGCGCGAGCTACTTCATCATCCCGATGAGCACATCCGCACTTGGGCGATCCGCCTGCTCAGCGACTCGTGGCCGCTCGACACGTTGATGAGCGTGCGACCTTCGTGGAGGGCAGACTACGCGGCCGCCGAACACTCCGCGCTGGGATGGCAGCAAGAGCTGGTGCGCGTCGCGCGCGAAGACAGTTCCGCGCTCGTCCGTCTCGCCCTCGCCTCGACGCTCCAGCGTCTGCCCGTGGGCCAGCGCGCCGAGTTGGGCGCCGCGCTCGTCGCGCATCCCGAAGATGCGACGGATCACAATCTGCCGCTCTTGATTTGGTACGGACTGATTCCCGTCGGCGACAGCGATCCCTCAGCGCTGGTGAAGGTCGCTGCGCAATGCGCGCTGCCGCGGACGCGGGAGTTCATCGCCCGGCGCCTCGCCGAAGACATCGAGAAGAATCCCGGCCCGCTGAACGAATTGCTCGGCGTCACCCTCGCTCGATCGTCTCCTGAATTCACCGGCGACATCCTCGCTGGCCTGGCCGCGACGCTCAACGGCTGGCGCAAGGCGCCGAAGCCCGCGGCGTGGGATGCACTCGCCAGCAAGCTCGGCACCGAAGCCAGCGACGTCCTGCGCAACCGCGTGCGGGAGTTGAGCGTCGTCTTCGGCGATGGCCGCGCGCTCGATGAGGTGAAGAAAGTGGCCCTCGATAAAACTGCCGACATCAAACAGCGGCAGGCCGCGCTGCAAACGCTGATCGACAACCGCGCGCCCGACCTTCGCGAGATCTGCACAAAGCTGCTCGGCGTGCAATTTCTCAACCCCGTCGCCGCCCGCGGGCTCGCGACGTTCGATGATCCCGCGATTGGCGAGACGCTCGTGAAAGCTTACCGCGGGTTCCATCAATCCGAACGTCCGCAACTCCTCGCCACGCTCGTCTCGCGACCCGCCTTCGCCGCACCGCTGCTCGCGGCGGTGGCGGCCGGGAACATCCCGCGCACCGACATCACGCCCTTCCACGCCCGGCAGATTCGCAGCTTCAACGACGCGACGCTCAATCAGAAACTCGCCGAGGTGTGGGGCGAACTCCGCGAATCCGCCGCCGACAAACAGCAGCTCATCGCCAAACTAAAACTAGCGCTCACCCCCGCAGCCCTCGCCAGCGCCGACAAGAGCGCCGGCCGCGCCACCTTCACGCAAACCTGCGC
>JBAVML010000194.1:0-2508 GCA_049690035.1 Chthoniobacteraceae bacterium | reverse complement strand
AGGATGGCCCACACAAGATCGAGGACCGCCTCCGACTTTTTGTCCGACCCCGAGCCGAACCGCGCGGCACCAATCTCCGCAGTGCTCAAGCCCGCGCGTCTTCCGCTCACCGTGTAAGCGCTCAGGCAATAGGCGCAGCCATTGATTTCGCTCACCGCCAGCGCAATTTGCGCACGGACTTTGGTGGACAGCACCCCGCCGGAAAGGGCGGCATGCAGGCAGAGAAAGCCATTCATCGCGGCGGGCGAGTTGCCGAGCACGCGGATGGCATTCGCGACCACGCCGAACTGGCGTTTGACCGCATTCGCGTCTGGCTTGAATTCACCGGATGCTTGGACGGATTCGACTTGCTGAAGGCGGTTCATACTCTGCCTCAGGCGTGAAGGATTACGCGTTGTTTAGGATACCGAACCTTCGGCAGTGCGGCGTAGGCATCGGTCGCGGCGCGGTAGCCGAGGGTGCAGATGACCACACTCGCAAGACTCTTTTCCTTGAGGCCCAAAATCGCGTCATACTGCGCGGGCACGAAGCCTTCCATCGGGCACGCATCGATCCCGACCAGCGCCGCACATGTGAGCAGATTGCCCAGGGCAATGGTCACCTGCCGTCCCGCCCACGCCTGGCGCGCAGTGGCATCCATGCTCTCGACGATGCTGCCCGCGAGCATATTGCGGAAAGGTGCCAGCGACTCGACAGCCACTCCGCGAACCTCGGCAGTGTGGGCGATGTGCGCATCCACATCCGCGAGGCCGAAATTCGATTTCGCGGCGAAGACGACGAGGTGCGATGCGTCGGTCACTTGCGCCTGGCCGAAGGACGCCGGCAAAAGTTTGGCCCGCGTCGCAGCATCATCGACCACGATGAACATCCAAGGCTGAAGGCCGCCGCTAGAAGGTGATAGCACGAGCGCTTCCTCCAGCGCAGTCCAGTCGGCCGCGCTAATTTTCCGCTTGGGGTCGAATTGTTTGGTCGCGTAACGCCAACGGAGGCGATCGAGGAGCTGACGAGGTGTGATAGTGGCGCTCATGGTGGATTAGTTGCTGTGGGCTTGGTGGTGGTTGGTCGGTCTTAAGTAGACTTCACCGCGGGATTGCTTTTCGACCACGCGGCTGCCGTTCTCGCCATGTAGTTCAGAAGTCGTGCCACGATCCCGAATCCTACGTAAGTCACTGGGACCGTGCGTTTTTCCATCCTCCCTGCCTGAGCAGTTGGCGGGACGAAGAATTACACTCGCGAAATTACGTCCGAAGAATCCAACCTCCGCGCGGGGTTAGTTCCCTCCCACCTTGGTATCATAGAATCGGTGCGCGAACGGCGGGAGCGTCTTCGGCATGCAACGTAACAGTTCCTTTGAAATCGGCCGTGCGGAGATCGGACAGATTCTCTCTCCGCACGGATCATCGGTGGCCGCCTGGTGGCTCTTCCGCCTCATCGCATCTATTCACGCCGCACTGCTGCGCTGGTGGCGGCTTCTTTGCGGACTGGCGCGGGGGTCGGTGCGTCTGATGGGTCTGGGAGTCGTTCTGGTCATGGCCCTCGCGGATGCTGCCATCGTGCGGTTGACGACGAATCCCACAGCCACAGCACTCGCGCGGAGTCGGGCAACATGGTTTCATCGCTGGAGCACGGTCGCCTGTTGGGTATTGGGACTGCGAATCGAGCGCCACGGCTTCGCGCCTGTGTCCGGTCTCGTCATTGTTAATGACTTGAGCTTGATCGACGCCTTGCTACTCGCGTCCGTAGCCCCGTTTGTCTTTGTCGTAGATATGAGCTTGCGGCGGAGTCCGGTTATTGGAAGCGTCGCTCGTCTCGCCGGGGCGCTCTTCCGCGATAGGCAGCGGCGGTGCGACATCGCACGCATCAACTTCATGATCGAGCGTGCGCTCAAGCGCCGTCAGCTCGTGGTCGTCTCTCGCACCTGCCCCTGGCTCCGCGGGCCGACGCGGAACGGCTTCCCGTCTGCGCTCCTCCAGCCGGCGGTCGAGTCTCGCTGCTCCCTCACCGCGGCGGCCGTGCGTAACAATCGCCCTGACTCACGGAACACCACCGCCCGCATCCTCATGCAGCCGCGCGCTCACGTGGACATCGCCTTTCACCCACCCGCCTATCACCACGGGGATCGCAAACAGCTCGCGGCCCAGGTCTGGCGCGAGGTTCAGGCGCTGCAAAAATCGGAGAACGTCGCCGCCCGTGCAATCCATCGGGTCGAAGAACTCCGTCGCCAGAACTCCATTCCGCTGCCCCGGCTCGTCACTTCAAACCTGCAAAACCTACCCCTCTATGGATAGCGAGACCTCGTCCGATGTTGAACGCTGGGAGGCCGATGGCGGGCGGATCATCGACGCGATGGCGGGGCGGGCTATGGCGGCGGTGCTTCGATCGTCAGTCGAAGAGCGGGGATTTTCCGCCAGCGCCCAGGATTAGGCGCGCGCCGCGCTGGCGGGTGAGGTAACTCCAGACCCACGGGATCATTACCAACACGCGATTGCCCGGCGCGGCGAGGAAGAG
>JBAVML010000193.1:0-3344 GCA_049690035.1 Chthoniobacteraceae bacterium | reverse complement strand
GTGGTGAAGCGACTCGCGCAGCCCACGCATTCGCGGCGCCGACGAATGCTCTTCCCGTCTTTCGAGAGGCGGGAATCGATGACCTTGTCCTCGATACCTCCGCATTTGGAGCAATACATCTAGTGGGTGGGATAACGAACATTGGGGAGTTAACACAACCCATTGTGGTGTCAACGCCCAATCCTCCTTTGCCGCAGATATCCGCCGCGACTTACGCGACGGGATCTTTCGCGGGCTTTTTCGCCACCGGCTTTTTCTTCGCCCGCGGCTCGAACTCGAAGACGACTTTCGTTCCCTCCAGCTTCAGGTAGGCGGAGAAGGGTTTGCCCTTTTTCGAGATGAAGCGCGGCAGCAAATCCGTCTTGCCGTCGCGGAAAATCTTCAGCGCCTGCTCCGCGGGAATCGCACGCTGGCAGATCGACTTGCCCATGCGAATCGGCTTCGCGCCATTGGCCGCGGGCACGCAGAGGAACGCGGTTTCGGTTTCATAGACTGTGCCCGCCGGCGTCTCGCCGAGCGCGGTCGCCGTCGTCGGGTCGAAGGCCTTGGCGCCTTCGCCTTCGCCGTCTTTTTCGAAATCAAATTTCTGTTTCCACTCCGTCTTCTCATCGAGGATCACCTCGGCGGTGAAGCCCCGTCCGAGCTTGCTGCGAAAGCCTTCGAGCGGCCCGACCCGTCCTTCGGTGAGGAGCTTTGCGACTTCCTCGCGCTCGAGTTCCCGGCCCGACATGTTTTTCCACACGATCAGTTTGCACTCGGGGTTCGGGCACTCGTAGGCCTTGAAGCTTTCCTTGAACGGCCCACCGCCGCACTTCGGGCACTTCACCTCGATCGCCTTGAAGTTGCCGCGTACCTCCTGGCCCATGCCACCGCGCACCTTGCTCACGATGTCCGTCGTCAGGTCGCGGATCTCGTTCATGAAAGTAACGCGCGGAAGCTGGCCACGCTCCATCTGCCGGAGCTTGTGCTCCCAGCCGCCGGTCAGTTCGGGTTTGGTCAGCGCCTCGGCATGTAGATTGCGCAGCAGGGTGATGAGCGAAATTCCCTTCGCCGTGACGATCAAGTCGCGGCCCTGGCGGACGAGGTAACCTTCGAAAATCAGGCCCTCAATCGTCTGTGCCCGCGTCGCCGGCGTGCCGAGTCCCCGCTCCGCCATCGCCTCGCGCAATTCTTCGTCGTCGACGAGTTTGCCCGCGCCTTCCATCGCGCTGAGCAGGGTGGCTTCGTTGTATCGCGGTGGTGGTTTCGTGACGTTTTCCTTCACCTCGATAGCCTCGGTCTTCACCGCTTCACCGGGCGTGACCGCGCAGATCGCTTTGTCGTTCTCCCCCTCGCCTTCGGCCTGCTTGCCATAGACGGCGAGCCAGCCTGGATCGACGATGATCTTGCCATCGGTCTTGAATTTCTCGGCTTCGACCGTGGTGATCCGAGTCGTCACTTCAAACTGCGCCGCCGGGTAAAACACCGCGATAAAGCGCCGCGCCACGAGGTCGTAAATCTTTGCCTCCGTCTCGCTCAGCGCACCCGGCACCGTGCCTGTCGGCACGATTGCAAAGTGATCGCTGACTTTTGCGTTATTAAAGATGCGTTTGTTGGGATGAATCATCCCGTCGCGTAGCGCCTTCTCGGCATGAACCGAAAGTGAACGATCCGCGAAGCTGCCCATCACGTTCTTCGCCGTAGCGATGTGATCCTCGGGCAGATAACGCGAGTCGGTTCGAGGATAGGTCAGCACCTTGTGCTTTTCGTAAAGGGCCTGCGCAATCTGCAGCGTCATTTTCGCAGGAAATCCGTGCCGTCCGTTCGCCTCGCGCTGCAAAGTTGTCAGGTCGTAGAGCAGGGGAGGCGCTTGCGAGGTCGGCTTCTTCTCCTCTTCGACGGTCCCCGGCTTGCCTTCGCACTTGGCTTTGATCGCATCCGCTTTCGCCTTGTCCCAGATGCGCTCCGCCCGCGCTTCTTCTTCTCCAGCCTTCTTGAAAGCTGGGTCGAACCACCGTCCGCGATACGTCCCTGCTTCCACCCCGAAATCGCCGAACACCTCCCAATATGCACGCGGCTCGAACGCCCGGATCTTCTCCTCGCGTTCGACCAGGATCGCCAGCGTCGGCGTCTGCACGCGACCTGCCGTCGTTTTTGAAAATCCGCCGCCCTGCGAGTTGAAAGCCGTCAGCGCCCGCGTCGAATTGATCCCCACCAGCCAGTCCGCCTCGCTGCGCGAAGTGGCCGCATCGGCGAGCGGCCGCATCTCCTGATCGCTGCGCAGATGCGCGAAGGCATTGCGGATCGCCTCGGTGGTCATCGATTGGAGCCACAGCCGCTCGACCGGTTGCTTTGCTCCGGTCGCCCGGATGATATTGCGAAAAATCAGCTCCCCCTCGCGGCCCGCATCGCACGCATTGATCACCGCGGAAACATCCTTGCGTTTAAGCAGTCGCCGCAGCACCGCCAGCCGGTTCGCGTTCTTCTCGATCGGCGCGAGGCCGAACTCCGGCGGCAGATGCGGCAGCTTTTCCATCGTCCACTTGCCGCGCTTGATGTCGTGCTCTTCCGGCACCGTCAGCTCCAGCAGATGACCCACCGCAGACGAGATTACATATTTGTCGTTCTCAAAATAATCGCCGTCCTTTTTCACCCCGAGTGCCTTCGCGAGATCGGCGGCGACACTGGGTTTTTCCGCGATGACGAGGGTTTTGGACATTGGGGCGGCAGGCTTGTGAGACTTTCGGGGACGGCTGGCAACAACGCTTTCACGCACCAGCCATTTTTGAGGGCGAGGAAGCTAGGAGACGTATTCTGCCTTGGCAAACGGGATTTTCCGTTCCTCGTGCCAGCCCCGCTAGCAGCGGCGGCCCGGCCGCCCTGCGTGCGCCGGTGTCGGTGTTATCATCTCGATGTCACCCAATTTTAGTCTCCGCGCCCGGGGCCGAGAGCGCGTGCGACATTTACGCAACCGCCTCAAGTGCCGCCCCGAAATTCTTTGTGTCTCGTTGGCCATCCTCGCCTCATCGAGTCTTTGCAATGGAGCCAGTGGCGGGAATTGAACCCGCGACCTGCTGTTTACGAAACAGCTGCTCTACCACTGAGCTACACTGGCGAAGGACGGAAAGGTATCGCAGGTTTTTTTCGGGCGGCAAGCGCGTTTTCCTCCCTTGCGACTGCGTGGATGCCGTTTGGGACGGGAGTCTCCGGCGGGGCTTCTGCGGGACCCCGGGGAGGATGCATTCGCGGTCGTCAAAGCGTTGGCCCCTGGGTGGAGTTCGTGTTACGTGAATGTCACACGCCCTACCTTGGCGCGAGTTGCCTTGCCCCCTAGATTCCCGGCCCTTTCTCATGAGTTCCAAAGC
>JBAVML010000192.1:0-2285 GCA_049690035.1 Chthoniobacteraceae bacterium | reverse complement strand
CGCCCGCTTCGGCCACGATCTCATCCACCGTGAACTGAAAGACCCCGGGCATGCTCCCCACAGGCACGCATTCGGTAATTCGCTCGCTGACAAAGAGCGGCAGAATGAAGTCGCTGGCGTGAAGCGTGGTCTCGCGGACCATGCTGCGCAGCGTGGCGGAGGAACGCAGCCGCCGGGGACGCTGGGAGAGATTCATCGCGGAAAGACAGGGCCGCCCGGCGGAAGTGAGCTCAATTCGCGGGCAGGCCGGGCGGGCGTTGCGAAAGCTTGGTCGGCGGCTCGACAGTGCCTTGCGGCACGGCGGCCTCTTTCCTCCCGCCGATGATCTGCAAATTTCCGTCAGACAGCTTGCGGAAATAGGGCTTGGATTTCGGCGCCGTGTAACGCGATCCGCCGAGGTATTCGCCGTTGAGGCCGATCTTGGAGAGCAGGTATTCGCGCTGTCCGATGAGTTGCAGGATGTAGAGATTGTTGCCGAGGTCGAATTCCGCCTGGGGCGGTTGCCCCTCGATCATGCGGCCGAGTTCCTGGGTGCAATAGACGGCGCCATTTTCGCGATCCTCCACGCGGACGTAGAGCATCTTGTATTCGTTCTGCTGGTGAGAAAGGAGGGTGAACTTGCGCATCGTGCCGCCCCCGGGCTGGCCGTCAGGGACCCCGGCGGTCTGCGACCACATCAACTGGCCATCCGTGACCTCGATGGAACTGGAGCGCGAGGAGAAGAATTTCTTGAAGTCAGCGAAGTAGATGCTGGCGCGGATGCGGTAGATGCCGAACTCGCCGACCTCGTAAAGTTCGGACAAATTCACGGTGCGCCGCTTCTGCGCGCCCGCTTTGATCTCGACGGGGTCGAGCGCGTAGTTGGGGTTGCGCGGCGGAAAAATCCGCTCGTTCGCACCCAGGACTTGGAAGGCAAACCACTGCATCTCGGGCGTGTCCGCGAGAGTGATGTCGCGACCGGTCAGATTGGTGATCGTCACCGTGGCGATGATCGGCTCGTGGGCAATGAAGAGACGGCGTTTGATGCTCAGCTCGACATTGAGCTGCGCGTGGGCGCTGAGCGCGAACGCGGTCAGGAGGACGAACCAGAGGAGTGAGCGGAGGGATTTCATTTGGCGGGGGCTTTGCGGCTGACCGTGCGGAAGCCCAGGTTTTCCTGAGCGGTCTGCGGTGGGACGTTGTCGATCCGTTTGTCGAGGCGCACGTCGCTCGACATGTAGCTGCCTCCCTTGATGATCGGGAATTTTTCGTCCTTCGTCCAGGTGGCGGTCCACTCCGCGACGTTGCCGGCCATGCCGATCACGCCGAAGACGCTCTTGTCGCGCTGTTCGTCCACCGGCCCCCAGTAGTTGAAACCGTCCACTTTTCCCGGTGCTTCTGGATTTGTGGGAACAAAGTCCACGTTGGAATTGACCTTCTTGGGATCGAATTCATTGCCCCACGGATAGATGTTGCCGTTCGTCCCGCGCGCTGCTTTCTCCCACTCCTGCTCGGTCGGCAGCTCGCGGCCTTTCCATTTGGCATACGCGTAGGCGTCCCACCAATCGACCATGAGAGCGGGCATGTTCAGGTCGGAAGGAACGCTGTGAATCGGTTTACCCTGCGAGGCGCGTCCGAAGTAGATCGCCCAGTCACGCGGCTTGTGCATCTCGGCGGTCTTGATGCGCGGTTGCTTTTCGTGGTCGTACTCGGAGGTCGGATGATTCTCCAGCGCCTGCACGAACTTCGCGTATTGGCCGATGGTGACTTCGTATTTATCGATGGAGAACTCCGGCAGATCGATGGTCTGCCCGCTGCCGAAGGTGAAGGCGCCGGCGGGAATCACCACCTGCTCGTCGAGCGTGCGCTCATTGGTCGCGAAGAAGCGCCAGACGACGATGGCGGCAATGACGACCAGCGAGATCATGCTCGCGGCGTTGATGTAGAGCGAGCGCTTCTGCGATTTGCGCGCGGACTCCACGGCGGCGATCGCTGCCCGGTCCTGAGCGCTGATTTTGGCGGCCTCGAGCGGGACCACTTTCGGTTCGAGCGCCTTGATTCCCTGGACCAGAGCGCCCCAGGAGTTCACCGCTTGCGGTCCGGTCTGCACCATTCGGCTGAGCAGAGTGCGCATGCCGGGCGACACGGACTGAATGGAAGGAAGCACGCCGAGCACGACGCGGCCCAGCGCCTGGATCTCCTGTTCCACCGGCGCTTGTTCGTCGCCCGCGTTGGTGGCCAGGTTCGAAAGGCGGGGGGCGCCATCGGCGCCGAGGTAGATGCTGGTGGCCTGCGGAGCACTATGC
>JBAVML010000191.1:0-5946 GCA_049690035.1 Chthoniobacteraceae bacterium | reverse complement strand
GAGAATTTCGCCCGGCCGCGTGTGGCCCTTCCACGGCAGCGTGGTGTGACAGACTCCCGTGTAGTTTTTTCCGTACTGCTGCTTGAGCTGCCCGCGCGAAGCGTCGAACTGCCAGTGACCGTTCTCGTCGTCGATCACATCGTAGAAGTAAGGCAGGCCCTGCTCGCGCGAGAAGTCGCGGAGGATGTCCACATTGCGATTCGACATCGAGTCAGCGGTGAAAATGTAATGATCCGGGATGATCACGAGCTTCTTCGGATCCCACACCTTCGCGTCCTGGCCGAACTCGCGCTTGAACACCCCGATCGTTCCCGGCCCGCAAACATCGTGCGTCATCAGCACGTCCACATTCACCCACACATTGTCGCCGGCTTGGACCCGCGCCTTGCCGGAAGCACGCGCGAGCACTTTTTCTGTCAGAGTCATAAGGGCGGGAACTATTCACGCCCCCGCCATCGCAGGCAAATGGAATGTCGGCGGCGCTGTTCCCGCCTCGGTGTCCACCGGATGACCCGTGAAACGAAAACCGGACGGGAGCGAACCTCACCGGATTCGTTGGCGGACGTGCGGCGACACTGGGCTTCGTCAATGGCGGGCAGGATCTCGTGCTCGCCGTCGGCACCAGCCTGCCCGAGCCCGGTAGTGCGACCCTGCTGCTGGTGGGTGCATTGGTTGTCGGATTCAACCGTCGGATCTCCCGCCCGGCGGAATCCTAGGAAATTGCGGAACTCGGGTCGGACGGCGCGTGCCGGGAGTGATCCCAGCCTAGTTAGCCGACTTCCGCAGCTCGTCGATCTGGGCGGCGAGTTCCCAGCGCTGCTCGTCGGTGAGCGTGGTGGCGAAGCTCACCATCGGGGTGCCGTTGATGCCGGTGAGCAGAACGCGGAAGACATCGCGCGGCGTCGCGCCGGTGTGCGGGAAACGCTGGCGCAGGTCGGCGGGCGCAATCGGGTCGCCCCACTCGTTCTTGAGCGCGGCGGCGGCGGGACCTTTGCCGTCGGCGTGCTCACCGTGGCAGGTCGCGCAGAATGTCTGAAATGTCGCGCGACCCGCGGCGGCGCGGCGGGCCAACTCGGTGGGGTCGCGCCACCAATCGGGCAGCGGCGGGACTTCGATCGGTGGGGCGTAGTTGGCATCGTCCCGCCACCTGCGGGAGAAGCGCTTGATGTATTCCACCGCGGCGCGCACTTCGTCATCACGGAGGGCGGTGAACATGCCCATCGCCGTATTGGCGAGCCCGCCGCGGATGCTGCGGGCGAGGTCTTCGTTGGTCGGCAGCTTGCCGGCGGGTGTGGAGGAATACTTGAAGATGCCACTGCGGAAGGAACGCGGCTTCGGCATGAGCGTCGGCGAGAGTTCGCCTTTGCCGTCGCCGAGCGGACCGTGGCAGATGATGCAGTTGCGTTCGTAAACGTAGGCGCCGGCCTCGAACTGCGAGCGGTCGGGCAGGTTCGGTTTCCATTCATCGGCACGCACCGCCGCCGCGCTCGTGGCGGCGATCAGGAAGGCGATGAATCCGGCGAAATGCATGTGGGCGAGTCTCACCGAGCCGCAGTGTAGCCGCTCAACCCGCCTTGCGCATCTGTGCCCGGCCGTTGCATTGCGCTGCGAACCCCTTGCGGATGGCTTGCCGAAAGCAGACAAAATGCGCTCATGCGCCGCTTCCCCCTTCTCCTATTTTTGTTCGCCAGCTCCGTCGCCCACGCGCTGAAGATCGACGTCGCGCCGGATGGAAAAATCTCCTCGCTCGCCGCCGCGCGTGACGCCGTGCGGCAGGCTCGGGCTGCTGGCGAAAAGGGCGCCATCACCGTGCGCATCGCGGCCGGCGAGTATCCGCTCACGGAGGCTGTAATCTTCGAGCCGAAGGACAGCGGCGTGACCTACGAGGCGGTGGCGGGCGCGAATCCAGTGTTTGTCGGGACAAAGAAAGTCACCGGTTGGAAGGCGGGCAAGGACGGTGTGTGGACGGCGGCGGTCGAGCCGGGCTCGGCCTATGAGGCGCTGTGGGTGAATGGCCGGCGCGCGATCCGCGCACGCACGCCGAACGACGACTACCTTTACCCGCTCGCGGTGCCCTCGAAGCCGCTGCCGGGACTCAAGGCGCCGGCCAATTTGAGTAACTCGATGCTGCAGGTCGCGCCGGGCGATGCCGCGCTATTGAAAGACGTGAGCCCGGCGGAAATGTCCGACGTGAATGCCGTCGTGCTCCATTCGTGGAATGAGACGCGGCATCGCGTCGCAGGCGTCGATGCCGCAAGTGGGACGCTGCAATTCACCGGCGGCACGCGCGCATTCTTTTCGCTCGAGCCGTTTCACCGCATCTACTTTGAAAACTACCGCGGCGCGCTCGACGCACCTGGCGAGTGGTTCCTCGCGAAGGACGGCACGCTCTTCTACATCCCGCGCGACGGCGAGAATCCGGAGACCGCCGTCGGCGAACTGCCGCTTGCGCTGCAGTGGATCGTGATCAGGGGCGACGCAGCGAAGGACGAAACGCTCGTGCGTGATCTCCACTTCCGCGGGCTGAGCTTCCGCGGGCAAAGCTGGACGCTGCCGCCGGAGGGCGTTGGCTTTTCGCAAGCCGTCGCGCCGCTCGGCGCGGCGATCGAAGCCGATGGCGTGCGCGACCTGACCATCGACGGCTGCCGTTTCGAACAGACCATAACTAACGTGCTCTGGCTGCGCCGTGGCTGCCGCGACGTGGTGGTAAAGGACACGCTCTTCCGCGACATGGGCGCCGGTGCAGTGAAGATCGGCACGCCGGAATACAACCCGAAGGAACTCGCCAGCGACCCGCAGCACACCAGCCACGTGACGGTGGAAAACTGCATCCTCCAGACGGGCGGCCGCTACTTCCCGAGCGCCGTCGGGCTGATCATCTTCCACGCGAGCGACTGCACCATCCGCCACTGCGACATCGGCGATTTTTTCTATTCGCCGATTAGCATCGGCTGGACGTGGGGCTACAAGCCGACCCCCTGCGCGCGCAACGTTGTCGAGCTCTGCCACCTGCATCACTACGGCTACGCGGTGCTCAGCGACATGGCCGCCGTGTACACGCTCGGGCCGCAACCGGGCACGGTCATCCGCAATTGCCACATCCACGACGCCGGCTGCGCGAGCTACGGCGCGTGGGGCATGTACAATGACGAAGGCTCCACCGGCATCGTGTGGGAAAACAATCTCGTCCACGACACGCAGAGCGCCGGCTACCATCAGCACTACGGGCGGGGCAATATTGTGCGGAATAACATCATCGCCCGCGGCGCCGAAGAGCACGTGCGCTGGAGCCGGCCGGAAGAGTTTCTCGGCTTTGCTTTTGAAAGAAACATCGTGCTCGTCGGCGATGGCCGGCTCTTCATGCACGTGGACAAGAACTGGGACAACGGTCGCGTTTTTCTCGCCGACAACGTGTATTGGAAACCCGGCGGCACGATCGCGGAATTCGCGGGCAAGACGTGGGCCGACTGGCAGTTCATGGGACGCGACACGAACAGCGTGGTCGCCGATCCGCTCTTCGTGGACGCGGCGCACGGCGACTGGACGCTGCGCCCTGAGTCGCCCGCGCTGAAGGTCGGCTTCGTGCCGCTCGATTGGAAAAAGGCGGGCGTCACCGGGAGCAATGAATGGAAGCAACTCGCGGCCACTCAATTCCCCCCGATGAAATACGGCATGAAGCCGAAGGCGCCGCCACTGAAGCTGAACGAAGGATTTGAGAATTCACCGGTCGGCGCGAAGCCATCGATCGCGCGGATGAGCAAGAATGTCGGGAAGACCATCGTCGTCACCGGCGACCAGGCGAGCGCGGGCGCGCGGAGTTTGTTGCTCACGGATGGACCGGATCTCGGCCAGGCGTTCGAGCCGCATTTCTATTTCAACACCAACGTACAAAGCGGCGTCACCCGCGTGAGCTTCGACGTGCGCATGGAGCCCGAATACAAGCTCACCCACGAATGGCGCGACAGCTCCACGCCCTATCGCACCGGCCCGAAGCTCGACTTTGAAAATGGCGCGGTGCGCGCCAACGGGAAGAAGCTCGCCGACTTCCCCGCGAACACCTGGGTGCATGTGGAAGTGAGCGCGAAGATCGACGGCGACGCGACGTGGAGCGCGATCATCACCCCGCGCGGCGGACCGCCGCAGCGCTTCGACGGATTGAAGTACGACAAGTCCACGATGGCCGAACTGAAATGGATCGGCTGGGCGAGCAACGGTAAAGCCGTGGCGAAGTGCTGGCTCGACGAGATCGCGATCGAGAATGACCTGCCGTGATTCGCGCAAACCCCGGCTGCAGCGAACTACCGGGGGGTTTTGGCAGTTGCGTCGGTGGCGCTTTCGCTATCAGCTTTCAGCGAGTTGCTGCCGTGCGGCACCACTCCGATGCGAAACACACCCATGAAGGTACTGACTCAGCCGAAGCCGACCGGCGGGCACCGCCGCGCATTTTCCGCCCGCCTTGTTGTTGCAACGCCGCGTCTATTGAACCAGCCGGATCGCCTTCGTCCGCTGGGATTTTGCTTCATCGCCGTCATGCTCCTGTTCGGGCGCATTGAAGTTAGCGGCGCCGGGGGCAGCGTTACGCGGAAAGTGGGAAGCCCCATTCCCGATAGTTCCGCGCCGGTAGCAGGATATCAACTAACTGGTTTGACGGTAGTGATCGAACCAGCCGAGGCACGCACCGCCGGGGCGACCTGGCATCCTCAGGGCGGGACCACTCAGCTCACGAGTGGAGCTTCCCTTTTGCTCTTAGTTTCCGAAGAAACGAAGCGAAGCTTGCAGTTCTCGACCGTTGCTAAGTTTCAGACGCCGACCCAACCGAGTATTACTCTAACGAGGGGTTTCGAAAACGTCGTGATTTTCACCTATGCTCGAACTCTGCCACCGGTTCTGCCAGCCAGTGCAGACGCGAACGGGACTCGCGCGGTCACCTTTGCTTACACTCCGCCGGTGACCGGCGGGGCGGCGACGGGTTTCTCGGTGGCCGTAGGCGGAGGCGAGACGCTGGATAAACTCGGATTGACGCTAACCCCGGCGACCGGTCGGCTGGATGGAATTCCAACCAAAACTGGGACGTTTAGCCTCGTCTTCACCGCAACAAATGCGGTGGGCAAGAGCCAGTCTATGACGCTGACCTTGATTGTAACCGATCCGGGACAGCTGGTGGTGAAAGCCGACGCGGCGCGCGGCAGCGTCGTTGTGAGTCCGAACCGATCTAACCTTCTTTTTTCGCAGAGTGACGATGTGGTGTTGACCGCGAAGGCGAAACTGCCCGGATTCCTGTTTGATAGCTGGCAGTTCATCGGCGTGACACCGACGAGTCTAAGTAGTCCGACGACCAGCTTTGCGTTTACGCCGACACAGCTCCTGGTCACGGCTGCGCCGAACTTTGTCGTGAACCCGTTTTTATCTCGGGCCGACACTTACAACGGACGCATCGCTCCCGGCAGCGGCGTGGAATTAGCTAACGTTGGGATGCTGACGCTAACGACGACGAATCTCGGCCAATATACTGGCAGGCTGAAATTCGGGACGGGCAGTTATAGCTTCAAGTCACAGTTCCATCCCGACGGCAAAGCGTCGCCGGTTGCGATCCACCGTTCCAACAAGACTCCGCCCCTGAGCGAGCTGGTGATAAGTGAACTGCAGATGGACCTGGCGTTGGGCGGTAGCGAACAGATTACGGGAACGCTAGAGGCAGACGGAAATACGATTCCGTTCATCCTCAATCGCGCCGTCTTCGATGCAAAAGGGAACCCGTGCCCGGAAGCGGCAACCGACCCCGAGTCGGGCAAACCAGTCGCAGCGCGATACACCGTGGCGCTGCGCCGCGATCCAGCCAAGCCCGCCAATCAGTATCCGCAAGGGCACGGCTGTGGGATCGCGACCGTGAATCCGAACGGGACGGTGCGCTTCACCGGCACTTTGGGCGATGGCACTCCCCTGACG
>JBAVML010000190.1:0-1634 GCA_049690035.1 Chthoniobacteraceae bacterium | reverse complement strand
GCGAGCACCGCCGGCCAGAGCCGCGGCGCGGCGGCGATGAAGAGCAGCGCCGCCACGACCGGCACCGCCCAGGCGAGCCAGGGCGGGAGCGCACGCCGTTCGTGGCGTTCGGCCGTTTCAACCGTGGGATTGGCGAGGATCGCGAAGAGAAACGCGGCGACCAACGCATTTCCCGGCAGATGAAAAGTGAAGTCCCGCGAGGCATGCACGAGGCCGATGGTGAGCGCCGACAGCGCCCCGACGAGCAGCGCCAGCTCGTTGCTCGCCGTCCACGCGGTCGCCTTCAGCTTCTGATCCAAAACCCGGCCCATGCCGAGGACTGCGGCGCGGACATGCGCGAGCAGAAACACCGCGAAGAACGCCATGCCCATCCAACCGTATTCGGCGCGCAACTCGAGATACTCGTTGTGGACATGCACCGGATCATTCTGCACTTCGGGGCCGTGGAATTGCCGGCCGTAGTAGAGAAATGTGCCGCTGCCGGTGCCCCACGCGGGATTGAGGTGATGCTGCTGGGCCGCCGCCGGGGCGAGCAGTTCCGCCTGGCGGCTCGGGTCATGCACATGCCGGAGCCGCTTTTCATACACCTCGCTCTGCACCACCAGGACGAGCGCGAGCGCGACGATGCAGGTGAGCGCAAACGCCGTCGCCATCGCCAACCCGAAGAAATTGGGACGATTGAAACGGCGCGCCATAAAGACGCTCAGCGCCGCAAACACCCCCATCCCCGCCGCCGTGCTGAAGTAACCGCCGCGGCTGCCCGTGAGCGCGATTCCCGTGAGGCAGGCAATGAATCCGTAGAAAGCAAACACGCGGGTATGCACCGCCACACGGCTCCAGCAGCAGATGCCCAGCGCCAGCACCCCCAGCATTCCGAGGAGCGCCGCGAGGTGATTCGGACTGATGTAAAAGCCGCTCGCGCGGAAACCGAAATCGGGCCGGAAGATCCACGGCAGCAGCATGAGGTTGGACTGCCCTTTGAATTGCACGATGCCGACCGCGACGTGCGCAATCCCGACCAGCGCGAGGATCAAGGTCATCGCGAAGCGATGCTGCGTGCTGCTGAGATGGAGCGTGCAGACCAGATACACCGCGAGCGCCGCCAGTGTCAGGAGCAGGTCCGGTCGCGCCAGACACGGGACCGGCGAAAGAACCGCGCGTCCCATCACCCACGCGGCGAACGCCGCGGTACTGGCCAGGCAATAGACGTCCGGCCGAACGCGCACCACGCGGCGCAGCGGGATCACGGCCAATCCCGCTGCCGCGATCAAAAGATAGGCCGGCAGCGCGTAAGCCAGACGCGCCCCGCCGATCAAAATCTGGAGCACGATCAGACCAGCGGCGAGGAGGATGAGGACGAGATTTTGCACAGTCAGGCGGGCCTCAAGGATCGCGGAAGTGGGTCATGGGAACGCCGCTCAGGCTGTCGTTTGCATAGTCGAGCAGCAGCTTCGCGCTCGCCGCGGGTCGCTCCAGATCTGCCTCCGCGATGCCGGCAGCGACGGCGTCGGTTACCTTCGCCGCCTCGACGCGCGAACCAGCCGCAAGCGCCGCTTCCTTGATGCCGGACAGCTCGGCCGCCGGACAGGAAAGCGTGCGGGCTGTGCGGGCCGCCACCTGCGCCACCATCACCG
>JBAVML010000189.1:0-1703 GCA_049690035.1 Chthoniobacteraceae bacterium | reverse complement strand
GACCCGATCGCGCCGGACCGCACTTCGCGCGATATTTTCCTGCCAAAGAGATCAACGATCGCCAAAGGCTTCCGAGCAACCGCCGCGAGCGCGACTTATCACACGGCCTCGCGCATGGTTCGGCGACTTGTTCATCCGCCGCTTGGAAACTCGCCGAGCCGAATAATAAAGATGATGCTGAAAGCGAATGAAAGTAGATGCAAACAGCACAGTGCTACGAATGGGTAGAAACGGCGGCACCTGATGATGAAGATGGCGATAGCAAGATGGTATAAAACTGCCGCCAGAAGATACCAGCCGGACGTGGACCACAACTCGCGTGGCCATGTGAAGGCCTGGGCGAGACCGAGAACGGCGATAAATGGAGTGCTAAGCGGCAGCCAAAGGCGCTGCTCGAATGGAGGCGTGGAAGACTCGGCTGGGCTATCGAGCGGAAGGAAAATCTCACAGGCTACCGCAAAGAGTATCCAGAGGCCGGCGTAAGCTAATAACCGCCGCTGCCACGAAAGCGGTTGTGCCAGGAGAGGCGCGATCGAATAGGAGTCCGTCATGACAGCGGATTTAGAGGACGCGTTCATAAGTCGCCGAACTAGAAGTGGACGAAATCATTTCGTAATTGAAGGCGAAACCACTTCGTCTATTTCGGCGTGTTTCCGGGTGAAGAATCGGGGAAATACGACACGCGCAACCTCTTGCATGTATTTAGCGTCCCAGAACCCGACGATCTGCACAAGCCGAAATCCCCCGAAGAGGTCCGGCGGGCGCTCCCGCTTGCGGCACCACGGGATTCGTACGGAAAGGACGTATTCGGATTGGGTCCGCCAATTCATTTTTTTTCAGGGGTAACGCCTTCCCAAGTCCGCGAAGCTGAGCTTCGCCCTTCCTCCGAGGCATGCGCAGCAGGTATCCAGGCACGGAGCAGGGCGCTCCGCAGTTCATCACCTCCACTGTCGTCGGCGTGGTGACGTCTTCCGCCGCCCCATCCGGGGCGAATTCCGCTGTTGGGGCGGGTCCGGTGGCTGACGCCACCGGCGCATTTCCGGGCAGCCCTTCGGGCTTTGGCGTTCACCCTCGGGAACGAGCGAAAAGAACGACCTCACGCGCAGACGCGGTCGGCGGAAATCCAGACCGCGCTGTCGCCGGCTAGTTATTCGAGCCGACGGCGGTCCCGCCGACAAAGGGAGTGGTGCATCCGAGGGTGAGATTGCCTTCGTACTTCGCGCCGCCGAGGCTGAAGCCGACGCTAAAATAGGACACTTGGTTATTGCGCACAAATTTCGCCACGCCGGCCGCGAAGTCGCCGAAGTAAGAGGTGGTGATGCCGGTGTCGCCCAGGATCCGCGCGTCGTTCATCACCGTATTGCCGCTCACCAGCATCCCGGTATTGCAGCGGATATCCATTCCGGTCAGGTCCTGGCCTCCGAAAAACCGCGTCATATTGAGCACGGTGTTGTCGATCACCTTCACCACGTTGGCGCCCACGGAGAGGGCTTGCACCGTCGCATTGGCGCTGCCCCCGGTGCCGATGATGGTGCAATGCCGCACCTCGACCACATTCCCGCGGACGGTGGCGCCGGTGGAGGTTTGCGCGCGCATGGTGACATTCTCCACCAGCACTTCGCCGCCGGTGGTCGTGTCTTTATTGGAAAAGATGCCCCAATTGAAACCACGCACGGAGCCGTTGCGGATGGTGAGGTTTCCAT
>JBAVML010000188.1:0-2137 GCA_049690035.1 Chthoniobacteraceae bacterium | reverse complement strand
TCCGTCACCTATGTTTCTGTTGAGATATGGTGATAAGGCTGGCGCAGAGTCTGTACCCCGAACTTTTGCCAGTTACGCCTGACGAAATTCAGATCCATCCGAGGCCGGCAATGAACGAGAAACGTCCGAAGACGATCGCCCGACGACGCCCGTCACGCCGTCGCGGGGCGGCGGTGGTCGAGGCCGCGATCGTCTTTCCGTTGATGCTCACCATGCTGACCGGGATGTTTGAAGTAGGTCGCCTGGTGCAGGTGAGCCAGATCGTGCAAAACGCCGCCCGACAGGGCGCACGCGTCGCCGGCAGCGGCTACATCGAAGGTACGCCGGTCACCGCGTCGACCGTGACGACCTGCGTGCGGAACTATCTCACGGCGGCCAATCTGCCCAGCGCGGCGGTGAGCGGGGCGACGATCACCGTCACGCCGATCGCGCCCGCCACGTGGACCGACCCGTCGAGCGCGTTGCCTTTGGACCAGTTCCAGGTCACGGTGACCATTCCGCAAGGGACGGCGATGAACGCCTTGTTCTGGACTTCGCTCACGCGGCTCACCTCGGCGCAGCAGATCTCGGCCACGGTGAAGTGGTATTCGTTGAACGAATCGCGACTGACCGTCAGCACAACGTTGCCTTATTAATCTCCATTCACGATCCGCATGAACCTCCGCAGCTTCACCTCACGAACCAAACGCAGCCCGCGCGGCGCGGCGGCCGTGGAGACGGCGATCGTGCTGCCGGTGATGCTGTTGATGCTGTTCGGCATGCTGGAGTTCTGCCGCTACCTGCTCTTGATGCAAGTGCTCACCAGCGCCGCCCGCGACGGTTGCCGTTATGCGTTGGCGCACACCACGCCGGTGATCATCAACGGAACGACCTACGGCAACGCGGATACCGACGTGACGAGCATCATCACCGCGCGGTCGTGCGGTCAATCGCTCACCGGGCAAACGGTGTCGCTGTTCACGTCGGACGACTCGGGCACAAACCTGGGAACGTGGCAGGGCTGCGACCCGGGCCAGAACGTGTGCGTGCAGATCACGGGCACTTACAGCACCGTGGTGGGCAACCTGCTGCCCATGTTCAAGAACATTCCCGTCACCATCCGCGTCGTGATGCGCGGAGAGGGTGGTTGAGAAAGCGGATTTGCCACAGACGAGATGACGATCATGCAATACAGATCTTCGCACAAGCCGCGTCGCGGCGTGGTGTTGATTGTTATGGTGATGTGCCTGCTGTCGCTGTTCGCCTTCCTGGCGCTGGCAATCGACGTGGGCATGCTGGCCACCGCGCGAACGGCCGCGCAGGACGCCGCCGACGCGGCGGCCCTGGCCGGCATCCGCACGCTCAACGGGTATTCCACGAACAACAACTACTCCAACGTCACGCCCAACGCCCAGGCTGTGGCCACGGCGAACAAGATCTTCGGCACGTCGCTGACCAACAGCAATGTGACGGTCAACATCGGCCGCTACACCTACGACTCCACCACGCAGCAGTTCTCGGCCAACTTCCCCGGCACCTCCGGTGCCTGGACCGCGGTACAAGTGGCCGTCAATACGGACGTCAGCGGCAGCATGACGTTCTCCAAGCTGCTGAACACCGGTTCGATGAACGTGCAGACCACGGCCACGGCCGTACACCGCCCACGCGACATCGCGATCATCCTCGACTACTCGGGCTCGATGCGCTTCGCCAGCCTCACCGGCATCCCGTACTCCAGCGCGCGCACCGGATCGAACAATGCCGACACGAACGTACCCTCGTTCGGCCATTACTCGTCGACCAACGACAACCTTACGGCCACGTCGTTCTCTTCGCCGTACGACGCGGCGAACATCACCGCCACCACCAGCGATGGCCGTCCGCCAGTCTGCGCCGACTTCTACCAGGACGCCACCGGCACCCCCGCGTTCTCGGTCCCGAGTTCCAATTACACGAGCACGCCGGGCGGCGACAACTGCCTGAAGACCAGCAAGAACACCGGCGCCAACTACGCGACCAACGTGTACGACATCCTTGGCACCACGAGCAAGGACAACACATTCGAGAGTTCGGGCTACAAAGCCTACAGCATGCGGACCACGTTCAACCGCTACACGCAAGGCCCCGGCTACTACGGCAAGACGTTCTGGATCTGGCC
>JBAVML010000187.1:0-8945 GCA_049690035.1 Chthoniobacteraceae bacterium | reverse complement strand
GCGCTGCAGAGCGCGTTCAGTTCCAGCGTCTCGGCGTCGGAGAGATTCATGTCGCGTGGGACAGTTGATTGTTCACGCAGTCGAAGAGAAGCTTCCGCAGCCGCGCCAGCGCCTTGTAGGCCGCATCCATCGAACGCCCCGTGCGGCGCGCCGCCTCCTCCACGCCGAGGCCCGGCTCGTAGCGGGTCATGAGCAGTTCGCGATCACGCGGGTGCAGCTTTTGCAGGCAGCCGGCGAGCGCCTCGTGCCGCGCGCTCATCTCCGGCGCCAGCTCCGTGGCCGTGTGCGCGACGGCTTCGAGCACCGTGTCGTCGAAGACCACCTTCGACCTCGCATACTTCTGCCGCGACGCCCGCACCCGCCACCACGCGATCTGGCACGCCCAAGCCACGAAATCCGTCCCCGGCGTGAACTCGTGAAACTTCTCGCAGATCACCAGGCTCGTCTCCTGGAGCAGATCCTCCGCATCGTGCCGATCCGGCACCAGCGTGTAGAGATAGCCGAAGATGCGCCGCTGATGCTGCGTCATGAGCAGCATCAGTTGCTTCTGGGCGTCGGAAGAAAGGGGCGTGGATTCGCGCTGGGCCATCGTCACTGTGCTAATAGCTCACGGCCTGCGATTTTCAGACAGCGAAGTTCCGCCCCGGCGCCGCTCAGGCGTAGGCGAGGAAACTGCGGAAGCTGCCGCTGGACGCCGGCCTTTCTGCGCCATCGGCTCCGCCATTCACCTCCCGCATCGCTGCTCGGGCGGTCGAGAGCGCAAGCTCGGCCTTGCTCGCGTCGCCGCTCTTGATCGACTCATCGAGCGCCTCGAGGCGTGAGCGCACCGCACGCTGATCGGGAGAGTCCGGACCATCTTTAGTGTGCGCCTTTTCTGTCGCGAGCTTGAGCTGATTCGCCGTCGCCTTGACGGCGTCGATGCGGGAGCAGTTGCAGGCGGGTGAGATCATGAAAGGCCGGAAGCTAAGGCTCTCCGAGAGCAGGCGGAATGCCGGACCCAGGCGTCGAAACAAACTCAGGCCAGCAGTTCCTCGATCACATGCCCGTGCACGTCGGTGAGCCGGCGGTCGATGCCGTTGTGGCGGTAGGTGAGCTGGGTGTGATCGATGCCGAGCTGGTGGAGGAGCGTGGCGTGGATGTCGTAAACCTCGGTGGGGTGTTTGCGATCGAGCGGCTTGTAGCCCCACGGATCGCTCTCGCCTACGGTGACGCCGCGCCGGATGCCGCCGCCGCAGAGCCAGTTGGTGAAGACGAAGGGGTTGTGGTCGCGGCCCTTGCCGCCTTGCGACGAAGGCATGCGGCCAAACTCGGTGGTCCAGAGGATGATCGTGTCGTCGAGCATCCCGCGCTGCTTGAGATCCTGGATGAAGGCCGCGGCGCCGCGCGCCATGCCATTGGAGAGCGGGCCGTGATCGCGCCGGATGTCTTCGTGGGAATCCCAGTTGCGGCGCGGAAAGCCGTTGTCATTGCCACTCCACACTTGCACGAACCGCACGCCGCGCTCGAGCAGCCGACGCGCGGCGAGGCACTTCTGGGCGAAGTAGAACGCTTCCTCGTCGGCGTTGATTTCCTTTGGCCACGTCTGCGGCCCGCGGTCGAGGCCGTAGAGCTTTTGCACGTGCTCGGGTTCGGCCTTGAGATTGAGCGCTTCGGGCGCGGAGAGCTGCATTTTCGCCGCAAGTTCGTAGCTGCGGATGCGTCCCTCCAGCCGCGGATCGCCGGCGCGGGTGGCGGCGTGCTCGTGATTGAGCTGCGCCATGAGCTGCTGCGCCGCGGCCTCGCTCGCGGGCGTGATGTAGCCGCCGGCCTTGTGCGGAAAGAGATCGGCGATCGGTGTCTCGGTGCCGGGGTAAATGATCGTGCCGCTGTGCTGCGCGGGGAGGAACGCGGAGTCCCAGTTCTTCACGCCATTCGAGCCGAAGCCACGATGATCCGGCAGCACGACGAACGTCGGGAGGTTGTCATTCATCGAGCCGAGCCCGTAGCTCACCCAGCAGCCCGCGCCGGGAAATCCGGGGAGCTGAAACCCCGTCGCCTGGAGGAGCGTCGCCGCGCTGTGGACGCCGGATTTGCCGACCATGTTGTGCACGAAGGCGAGTTCATCCACGACCGCGCCGAGCGGCGCGACGGTCTCGCCGAGCATCTTCCCGCATTGCCCGTACGGCGCGAAATCCCACACCGGCTTGAGCCACGGCCCGAGCCCGTTCTGGAATGCTTCCACGGGTTCACCGAAGTCGCTCGGCTGCCCATCGCGCTTCACCAGCTCGGGTTTGAAGTCGAAGAGATCGAGATGGCTCGCCGCGCCGGCCATGAAGAACTGCACCACGCGCTTCGCCTTCGCCGGATGATGCAACTTGCCGCCGAGCACGCCTGCGTCCGCGAGCGCGCGATCTTCCCCGAGCATCGCCGCGAGCGCCAGCCCGCCGAGACCGCCGCCGGATCGCCAGAGGAATTCGCGCCGGGTGAGAGCGGGCTTCGCGGCGGCGCGATGGAAAGGGGAGTCGTTCTTCATGGTCAATCGACGAAGGTGAAGGCGTTCAGGTTCAGCAGCACGCGGCAGAGGTTGGGCAGGCCCTGAGCTTGCGCGAAGGCGACGAGTTGGTCGCGATCCGCGGGCGATGGCGCCACGCCGAGCGCGAGGAGATGGGCGCGCTCGACTTGCGCGGCGAGGTCTGGCTTTTCGCGCTGGACGCGTTCGGCGAAGTTGCGCGACTGCGTGACGATGAAGCCGTTGTTGAGCAGCGCGAGGGCCTGCAGCGCGGAGAGGCTTTCGTTGCGCCGGTCCACGCGCATCGAGGGATCGGCGCAGTCGAGCGAGGTCATCCACGGCTGCGTCTGCGAGCGCACGATGAAGCGGTAAATCGAGCGCCGCCACGTCTTCGGGTCCTCGGGATTCGCGAGGTCGTATTTGTAGTGCGGCGAGTGCTCGGGATGCTCGATGACGAAGTCCTGCCAGCCCGGCCCGCCCGCGGTGAGGTCGAGCTTGCCCGTGACTGCGAGCACGGAGTCGCGCACCGCTTCCGCTTCGAGCTTCCGCCGATTCTGCCGCCAGAGCAGCGTGTTATTGGCGTCGATCTTTTCCGCCGCCGCTTTTCCCGCGGAGCTTTGGCGATAGGTGGCGCTGGTGACGATGAACCGGTGCAGTTGCTTGAGCGAACCGCCGCTGTCGCGGAACTCGCTGGCCAGCCAGTCGAGCAGTTCCGGGTGCGAAGGCAGCCCGCCGTTGCGGCCGAAGTCATTCGGTGTCTCGACCAGTCCGCGGCCGAAGTGATACTGCCACACGCGATTGACGATGCTCCGCCAGGTGAGCGGGTTCTGCGGATCGGTGATCCACTTCGCGAGTGCGGCGCGGCGCTCGCCTTCCGGTGCGTCGGGCGGCAGCGCGAAGCGGGCGGGCTGGAAGTCGAGCATGGCCAGCGCACCGGGTGTCATCTCGCGGCCCGGCTGCGTGACCTGTCCGCGGGCGAGGAGGAAGATGGGGCGAGGCTTGCCCTTGTCCGCGCCGGTGCCGCGGAAGTTGCCGGTCCCGTCGAGCACCGTGCCGGCATAGACGACGTCCGGTTTGGGGAAGCCGCCGAGTTCCTTTTTCACGCCGGCCAGTTCGGTGGAGAGTTTCTTCCGCTCCGCTCGCGTCTCTGGCGTCAGCGCACTGTCGAGCATTTTGGCGCGTTGCGCCTTTAGTTCCGCCAGTTCTCCGGTTCGATCCGGCTCCGGTGCGATGGCGTCCACGAGGTTGGACTTCCGCCAGCGCGGCGGCGCCTCGATCGAATCGAGCGCGGTGACGGGCGCGTTCGCTGCGAGGTTGTGACCGGTGGAGTCGATGACCTGGAGTTCGGCGAGGGCGAAGATGTAGTCGTCTTTGCGCGGTGCGAGCTTCACCGTTGTGACCCGCACGTAGCGCCCCGTCGCACCCGTGGTCGGGAATGATTGTGGCGACGTGCCCGGGTTCGCCGCGTCGGCGGCGAGCTTCTCCACCACGATGACCGCCGCTCCCTTGAAGTCCACATCGTCGCTGACCTCGATCTTGTAGCGGAACGGAAACCCGAACCCGGCGCCGATGTTGTTGAACGTGTCGAAGCACGGCTGCACCACGATCTTGTCCACCACCACGCTCCGACCGAGATCGACCTGCACCCACTTCACCGCGTCCTGCGTCTTGGAGATCGCACTGTGGTATCCGAACTCGCCGCGCGTGTTGCCGCCCGCTTTCTTCGCCGCTGCCTCGATCTGCGCGTCGAGCTTCATGAGTTCCTCACCAGCGGTTTTTGCGGCGTCCTTTTCGATCGCCTTCGCTCGTTCGGCGAGCTTGCGCTGGCGGGAGTCGAGTTCGTTGAAGCGTTTGGTCAACGCGGGATCGGCGAAGTATTTCTTGTCCGCGCGATCGAGTGCCGAGAAGACGGCCTGCAGGCTGTAGTAATCTTCCTGCGAAATCGGGTCGAACTTGTGATTGTGACACTGCGCGCAGTGGATCGTGGCGCTGCAAAAGGTCCCGATCGTATTCGCCACCATGTCGTCACGATCGAGGTGGCGCGCGATCTTTCCGTCGGTCTTCGTCTCCGGCACTTCCGCGTGTCCGATGTAATCCCATGGACCCGCGGCGATGAAGCCGAGCGCGACAATGCCATCGGCCGTGCCGGGAAAGAGCACGTCACCAGCAATCTGTTCCTGCACGAAGCGGGCGTAGGGTTTGTCCTCGTTGAGCGCACGGATGACGTAGTCGCGATACGGCCACGCGTTGTTGCGCTGCTTGTCCTTGTCGTAGCCGTGGGTGTCGCCGTAGTGGACGACATCGAGCCAGTGGCGCGCCCAACGTTCGCCGTAGCGTGGCGAGGCGAGCAGGCGATCGGTGAGGGTTTCCATTGCTGATTGGCGATCGGCGATGGCCGATTGGCAGAAGGTTTCCAATTCCTCTGGCGTCGGCGGGAGACCGGTGAGGTCGAAGTAAAGGCGGCGGCAAAGTGTTCGCGGATCGGCTTCGGGTGAAGGCGTGAGTCCTTTCTCGCGCAGCTTCGCGGTGACGAAGGTGTCGATTGGATTGGCTCCGGCGGAAACTTCGGGCCGGACGATCGGCTTCAACGACCACCAGTCGCGCGGATCTTTCGCCACCACGTTTGCGCTGTCCGGCCACGGCGCGCCTTGGTCGATCCACGTGCGCAGCACGACAATCTGCTCCGCGCTGAGGCGCTTCTTGTCGCTCTTCCTCGGTGGCATCAGCGTGTCGGGGTCGGAGCCGGAGACGAAGTCGATCAGCGGGCTCTCCGCGCTTTTCCCCGGCACGATCGCTGCCTCCTTCGACTCGCCGCCGCGCATCGCCACCTCGCGCATGTCGAGCCGGTATTCGCTCTTCTGCTTCTCGGGGCCGTGACAGCCGAGGCAGTGCTCGCGGAAGATCGGCTGCACGTCGCGCACGAAATCCACCGGCGCCGCCGCGCTTGCGCTCTTTACCATGGGCGCGCTCCACACCTTCGCCAAGAGACGAAACATTTCTGGGTCGTGCTTTTCGAGCTCGTCCCGTGTGAAGGGGAAGAAATCGTTGCGCCCGAAAAACGACTCGGTGGTTTCCGCGAAATACTCGCGTTCGTTCGTCGCCGCATAGGCGCGGCCGACGGTATTCGGCTTCCCATCCTCAACGTGCGACCGCGCCACCGCATCGTAGAGCTTTCCTGCCATCGCGTGATCGTAGGCGGCCTTCACGTCCGCATCTCCGAAGCCGAGCACCTGATCGTGAAAGGCGTGCGCCAGTTCGTGCAACACGAAGACTGGCATGCGTTTCGTCTCGCGATCGATGATGCGGACGTTGGTAAACTCGACGCCCTTCACCATCGCCGGATCGCGCCCATGCTCGCGGAGCCACCCTTCGCCGGGATGATACTCTGCCCGCGGTTGGACGCCCGGGTATTCCGGCGAAACCCAGATCGCGACGCGGCGCAACTTTGCCACCGCCGGAGCGGGGACGACCTTCACGATATTCGCGAGATGCGCGCGCACCACTTCGAGCGCGTGCTCCGTGGCATCGTGCTGTTCGCGCAGCAGCTCCTCGCGCACGTGAACGGACCAGCCTTCGATCTCGCGCGTGTGGTAGGCCGGCGCGGAAGTTTCCGCTGCGGCGACGGGCAGAGCGGCGATGACCATCGCGAGCAGGACGCGGAGCGGTGGGGGAAAAGGCATGCTCAAGAATAACTCGGCGGGCGTGAAGGAACGTAGGACGGATTTTCGGCGAGGGCGTCGGCTCATCGGGCGGACATGCGAGCGAAAATTGTTTCCGTCGCATTCATCTCGCATCACTTTCGCTCCCCCGCTCGCGAAGTGGCGGGTTCGCTCCATGTCCATCGAACGCATCCCCGATCCGAATCTTCCACCCGACGCCTTTTCAGGCGGGCAAATGAATAGGCCACGTCCATTGCCGATTGGGCCGCTCACTGCGGTCTTGATCGGCATCAGCGTCGCCGTCGCGCTCTTTTCCCGGCTCGGACAGGTGGACAATGTGATCGAGCGTTTGCTCATCAGCCGCGGTGATGACCCTCGCGCACTGGCGCTGCCGGAGATCGAGCATGGAGAAGTGTGGCGCTTGCTGACGCCGATCTTCCTGCACTTCGGCATCCCGCACATTCTATTCAATCTGCTTGCGCTCAAGGACCTCGGGACAGTCATCGAGAGGCTCACCAGCACGCGTTTGTTGTTTGGCCTGGTGTTGGTTTCCGGGGTGCTCTCGAATGTCGGGCAATTCGCGTTTGCCGGGCCGTTTTTCGGTGGGATGTCGGGCGTCGTTTACGCGCTGCTCGGCTTCGTGTGGATGAAGGCGAGGTTTGACCCGGCCTCGGGCTTTTTTTTGGGAAAACAGACGGTGTTCATCATGATCGGTTGGTTCTTTCTGTGCATGACGGGAGCGCTCGGTCATGTCGCCAATTACGCGCACGGCTTCGGCCTCGCGGTCGGCATGATCTGGGGTTTCGTGTCGGCAAAGATCCACCCGACCCAAGGACGCAGCCTGATCTTTCCTTGATTGCGCGGCCGGACGGGAGGAACTTGCTCCCCCGCATGAGTTCCCTAGCCCCAAGCGAACCGGCTGGCCTGACGAAAGTCGACCCGGCGCAACGCGAGCTCGATGAGCATTCCAGGCTCGCCCTCGAAGCTGCGGGTGTCGGTACGTGGACGTGGGAACTCGGCACCGACCACATCATCTGGGATCGCCGCACACACGCGCTCTTCGGCCTGGCGCCGGGCGAGTTTTCGGGACGGCGGCAGGAGATGGAAAAACTGATCCACCCCGGCGACCGCGAGCGAGTCAGAGCCGAGGTCTCCAAAGCCCTCGGGGTGGGCGAGGAATTCGACCTCGAATACCAAATCGTCTGGCCGCACGACGGCGCGGTGCATTCGCTGCGGGCGCGGGGCAAAGTCTTCCGGGACGAGACCGGAAAGCCGGTTCGTCTGGCGGGCGCGTTTTGGGATGTGACCGAGCGCAGGGCGATGGAGGAGCAGCTCACCCGCGAGCGCTTTTTTCTCCAGACGCTCGCGGAGAACATGCCGGACAAGATTTATTTCAAGGACACGGAAAGCCGCTTCTTGTGGGTCAGTCACGAGACGCTGATTCGCTTTGGCACGACCGATCCGGAAAAGGTACTCGGCAAGACGGACTTCGATTTCTTCCGGGAAGAACATGCGCAACGCGCCTTCACCGACGAACAGGAAATAATTCGCACCGGCAAACCGCTGGTGAATCTCGAGGAGCGCGAGACGTGGGCCGACGGTCATGAGACGTGGGTCTCCACGACAAAGATGCCGCTGCGGGATTCGTCGGGGCGCATCATCGGTACGTTTGGTCTTTCGCGCGAAATCACGGAGAAGAAGCGGGCCGAGGCGCAGCTCGCCAAATACGCCGATGAACTGCGGCGGCGAAATGAAGAGCTGGAGCAGGATCTGGGAATGGCGCGCGAACTCCAGAACGCGCTGATGCCGCGCCGCTATCCCTGCTTTCCGCACGGCGCGAGCGAATCGGACAGCGCGCTGCATTTCTCCCATTTCTTCAACGCATCCACTGCGGTGAGCGGCGACTTCTTCGACATCCTCGAATTGTCCGACAGCACCGCCGGCATCTTCATCTGCGACGTGATGGGACACGGCGTGCGCGCCGCGCTCGTGGCGGCGATCGTGCGCGCGCTGGTCGGAGAATTGAAAGGCATCGGCCAGCAGCCGGGCGAGTTTCTGGCGACGCTGAACGAGAAGCTCTACGGGATCTTGAAGCAGACCGACATTCCGATGTTTGCGTCGGCATTTTACGTCGTGGCTGATCTGGAGAAAGGCGAGCTCCGCTACGCCAACGCCGGGCACCCCGATCCGCTCTGTGTGCGGCACGTGGGGGGCGAAGCGGAAGCGGTCCCGCTCAACCACTGCAAACGCGGGCCGGTGTTGGGGATGTTCCCGCAGGCGGAATATGGCCTGCACACGATGCCCATATCGGTGCACGACATGGTGCTGCTTTTTACCGACGGATTGTTCGAAGTGGAAGGTGCGGATGGCGAGCTCTACGACCAGAAAGCACTCATGAAGGCAGTGAATCGCCGAGCCAACATGCACGCCGGTGAATTGTGTGGCGAGGTGCTCTCGGAGATTCGGCAGTTCTCGGCGCAGAACAAATTTGACGACGACGTCTGTCTCGTCGCGCTGGAAGTCGAGCGGCTTGGAGTCTAGCGCGGACGGTTCTTCGCGAGCTTGCATTCCCGCACGCGGTCCCAAAACTCGCGGGATGAATGACGCGATGACAACGACGACCTTTGAGCTGCCCGGCTATCGCGTGGTGAAGAATCTCGGTGTGGTGCGCGGGATCGTGGTTCGCTCGCGATCGATCATCGGCAATATCGGCGCGGCCTTTCAGACGATCGTCGGCGGCAATATCTCCATCTACACGGAGCTCTGCGAAAAGGCGCGCGCGGACGCCTTCAAATACT
>JBAVML010000186.1:0-9109 GCA_049690035.1 Chthoniobacteraceae bacterium | reverse complement strand
AGTACGGCCGGGCCGGGGAACGTTACGAATTCATTCCTACGGACGCCCCGCTCGAACCGATCGGGCCGTATCACTCCTCGAAAGCCGCCGCGACCATGGCCGCGATCGGACTGGCCTCGGAACGCCGGGTCTCCCTCCGCGTGCTCCGTCCCTTTCACGCCTTCGGCACGGGAGAAGCGGCGTTCCGCTTCTGGCCCTCACTGGTCGAGGCAGCCGGGCGAGGGGTGGATTTTCCGATGACCGCCGGCGAGCAGGTGCGCGATTTCGTGCCGGTGGATGTGGTGGCGGCGAAATTCCTGCGCGTGCTCGGCGACCCGGCGCCCCCCGGCTTGCCTGTCATCGAGAACGTCGGAGGCGGGCATCCGCAGACCGTGCGCGCCTTTGCGGAAAAATGGTGGCACACGCTCCAGGCTCCGGGGAAATTGCTCGTCGGCGCCGTGCCCTACCGTGCCCACGAGGTCATGCGCTACGTGCCGCAGATCCTTGCATGAGCGTCCGGCTTGCCTTCTGCATCCCCACCGCCGATCGCGCCGGAGATCTCGATCGCTGCCTGTGGTCGATCTACGCGGAAGCCGCTCACCACGGCGTGCTCGACGATCTGGAAATCTGTGTCGCCGACAATTGCTCAGCCGACGATACGCCGGCGCTCTGTGCTCGCTGGGCCAGCCGTTTCCCTCACTTCCGCACTCACCGGCAGCCGCAGCGCCTCGATTTCGTGAGCAACCTGCTCGCCTCCACCACGCTGGCCAGCGCGGCGCACCTCTGGCTCTTCGGTGATGACGACAGCCTCATTCCCGGCACGCTCCCGCTGGTCTTCGAAGCGCTCGGCGGCGACCCCGATTTCGTCCACGCCGCTGCCATCACCTTCAGCCGACTCAGCGGTTATGCCGGCTTCGTGGGCCTGGCCGGCGGCGGCGAGCGTCCCGTCGCCCCGCTGAAGGTCTCTGATCTTCACCAGAGCGACTGCGGTTACATCACCTGCCTTTTGTTTCGGCGCGAACGGTGGTTGCACTCACCCGGACTCGCCAGCCGGCACCCGCGCGAGATCACTGCGCAGATCCAGGTCGTGTACGAATGTCTCGCCGAGGGGCGTTGCCTCGCCATTCGCACCCCCTGCACGCTCATCGACCGGACTCCGAGCCGGACCGCGGCCTGGGATGGGCATTGGACCGTGGTGCATGGCTACGAATTTTTGAAAGCGCGGCAGCATCGTTTTCCGATGAAGCCGGCGGACGGCTCGATCCGGTATCATCGGCGCGCGTTTGTGCAGTGCTTTGGCGTCCTCTCGCTGCTGCGCGAGCACTACGAAGGGCTCTACGAAAAGGCCGCCTCCTTCCGTCCGCCGCTGGCACTCGACGCGTGGACGCTCCGCTTCTTTAGGATCGCCTTTGCCAGTTCAGCCGTGCGCGGTTTTCTGATCAGCCTCCTGCGGCGCTGCTCGGGGAAATTTCGCTCCCGCCTAGCGGTGCTCAGCGAATTGGCGAAGCAGCCCCTTTAGCAGATCGCCGCCTTGAAGATTCTGATTCGGCGTATCTACGACTCGGCGATCGCGTGGAATTTTTTGTACACTTTCTTGCGGGTGGCGACGGGCATTTTGGTTCTCCCGATAATCCTGCGCACCATGCCACCGGAGCACTTGGGTCTGTGGTATGTGTTCGGCACACTTGGCGCCTTTGCCACCCTGCTCGATTTCGGCTTTGAGCCCACAGTTACCCGCTTGACCGCGTATCTTTGGGCCGGGGCTAAGCGGCTCTCTGCGCACGGACTCGACGACAATGACCGGCCGGAGAGTTCATCCGGCGAACCAAATCGTGAAGTGCTCGCGCTTCTCGTGGCAACGCTGCGCGCTTATTACCTGCGTGCCGGCATCGTCGTCTTCGCGGTTCTCGTCTGCGGCGGAGGCGCGTGGATTTGGATCAAAACGGCGACGCTGGCCAACGCGGGCTCTCTCCGCCTCGCTTGGGTCGTCTATGCCCTTGGCTCGTGTTTAAATTTTGTGAGCGGGCGCTGGCCCGCCCTGCTCACTGGAATCGGCGCCCAACGCGTGGGCCTGCAGATTGGTTCTGTCGCGCTTGTGTTCTATTACGCCGTGGCCGTCGTCGGACTCGCCCTCGGCGGTGGCGTTTGGGCGCTGGTCCTCGCCGTCGTTACCATGGGCGTGCTCGTGCGCGGCTTGGGTTTGATCGCGTTTCGCCGGTATGCGGCGCTCCCGGGAGGGATCCCACGAGCAAAATTTAGCAGCGAAATCTTTGCTGCCGTGTGGCCGAACGCGTGGCGCATGGGTCTGGTGTCGATCGGTGGCTATCTAATCTTGCAGGCAAATACCCTTGTTTGCAGTGCGTACCTTGGGCTGAGAACAACCGGTTCCTACGGTCTTAGTTTCCAAGTCACGATGCTGCTTGTCGGTTTGAGCAGCGTGCTGGTGCAGGTCAAGCTGCCGCTGATCAATCAGCTGCGCGTCCGGGGTGAAACGCTTCAAATCGCGACGCTATTCATATTCCGACTTCGTCTCGCCTTGCTCTGTTACATGGTTGGCGCCGGAACCGTCGTTTACCTCGCGCCCATCGCGCTTCGTCTCCTCGGATCGAAAACCGAACTGCTCCCCACCCCGCAGCTCGCCGTCCTCCTCGCCATCCAGTTGCTTGAGATGCACCACTCTCTCTACGCTCATTTGGTGTTCTCCGAGAACAAGAACCCCTTCCTCGGTCCGGCCCTTCTTTCTGGGTTTGCGATCATCGTGCTCAGCCTCATCACCACTCCTCACTTTGGGGTTTGGGGAATGATCGGATCCGCGGGAATCGTCCAAGCGTGCTGCAACAACTGGTGGCCGGTCCTGCGCGGGATTCGTGGACTATCGATCCCGAGTCGAACCTATTGGCGCCTGTTCTTCTCGCGAATACACGCCGCATGAACGCACCCGCGCGGATCACCGTTTGCCTGCCCGCCTACAACGCGGGAAACTACATCGCGGCGGCGATCGAGAGCGTTCTCGCGCAGACGTGTTCCGACTGGCTTTTGATTATCGCCGACAATCATTCGGCGGACGACACCGCAGCTGTGGCGCGTCGATATCGTGACGCACGAATCACCGTGTTCGAACACCCGAAAAATCTCGGGATGGTCGCAAACTGGCAGTTTGTGCTCGAGAAGGTCGACACGCCCTTCTTCTGTTTGCTTGCCGCCGACGACTACTTTTACCCAGAACATCTGGAGACAAAGCTGCGGCTGCTGGAAGATTTCCCGGATGCTGCCTTCGTGCACAGCGCGGTCGATATCGTTGACGCAGATGGGAACCTGCTGCGCGTTTACCGGGAGCCGTTTGGCGCATTCGAGACGACACCCGCGCGCTTCGCGGAATTTTTCCAGCGCAATTTCGTGAACATCGCCGGGGCGGTAATTCGCATGGACCTGGTACGGCGTTTTGGCCTCGGTTTCGATTCGCGGTTCAGTCTCCTGTGCGACTGGTATTTTTTTATGACCCTTCTCATTCTCGCCCGGGGGTTCGCTTTTGATGCCACCGCTACGTCCGTCTATCGGTATCACATCCAGAGCGTTGCGCGGCAGTCAGAGACCACGCCGCTCTGGATTCGAGAACAAACGGAACTCCAGCTTGCCGTTTTGAAAGAGCATCCTGCTGCTTGCGCGGCGATCTTGGACCCGGAAAAAACCGCGAGACTGATCACCCAAGATCTCTGGCGGCCGGCCTTGCGCGAGTGCTTAAGAGAAAATCGCGAGAGCGCAGCTAGGTTCTGGCAGCTCTTCCGCCAGTTCCATTCACCTGTGGAACTTATCTCCCTGGTGCCATCGTTTGCTTGGAAAAAAACGCACCACGCGATTTTCGGATCATGAGCAGCACGATCGCAGAGACGTTGGGCAGGCAAAGCTACAATCGCGAACGCCTCGATCCCCAACCCGGACAGCCGGATTACCTGCATCTGCGCGATCTGCGCGATGCGCTCGGGCCATTTGCCACGGACGTACCGCTCCGCATTCTTGATTTTGGCTGCGGGGGTTCGCCCTACCGGGCTTTGTTTCCGCAGGCCGATTATCGCCGCGCCGACTTCACGGCGATGGAGGGGCTGGACTACCGGGTCGGGCCGGATTCCCGCGTGGATGCGCCCTCGGAAACGTTCGATCTCGTCCTTTCCACCCAGGTGCTGGAACATGTCGCGGAGCCCGCGATCTACCTTGCGGAGGCGTGGCGTGCGCTAAAGCCGGGTGGCCGATTGCTTCTGACGACGCACGGCGTGTATCCCGATCACGGCTGCCCCTACGATTTCTGGCGGTGGACCGCCGATGGCCTGCGCCGCGCGCTCGGTGGCGTTGGCTTCTCGGTGGAGACAATGCAGCAGCTCACCTGCGATGCCCGCGCGCTGCACTATCTCTGGGATGTTTACGCACAGACCGGGTTGGGAGATGGGGGGCTCCGTTTCGGCGAGAAGCTCGCCCGCCTCCTCTACCGCCGGGCCCTGCGCGGATGGGCGCACCGGTACAGCGACCGCTGCTACGGCGGTTTGCGAGTGCGTTCGAGCCAGGTGGCGCGCGACGGGGCACTCTACATTGCGCTGCTCGTTTCCGCGCGGAAGTCATGAATTTTCCGCCGCTGCCCGAGCACCGAACGCTCCTCGCGGTGTCGGTCGATTACCCGCCCTTCCATCGAGGAGGATATGAGCTCGGGAGCCAGCGCGTGCTGGAATCGCTCGCCGGTCTGGGCTGGCAGATCACGGTGCTGACCAATGAAGTGCCCGACGGCAAGACACTGCCACCCGGTGACGCGGGGCGCGTCCGGGTCTGGCGCCGGCTCGATGGCGATACCCACGGCCGGGGGCGCTTTGGCCGCGAGCTGCACAATACGCGGGTGCTGCGCGCCGCCCTCGATGAACTGCGGCCGGCGGCGGTTTACTTTTGGAAACATGAGCTGCTCGGCACGCGTCTGCCCTCCATCGCGCAGCAGGCCGGCTATCGCGTCCTGCATTACCTCTCCGACGCGACCATCCCGCGGCTCGACCGGACCCACGCGAACAGCCGATTGCGCGCAAAGTTCACCCGCCTGGGCCTCTCCGGTCTCTGGCCGGTGGTGGGGCTGCCGGCGATGCGGATGATCCTGCTCGATCGCTACTATGACGCCCCGGCGGAGCTGCATTTTTGCAGCGAGGCGCTGCGCGCGGACGCACACGCCAACGGCATCCGGGGGCAGCGCGAGGCCGTGATCCCGTGGGGCGTGGAGCTCGCCCAATTCCCGATGCCGGCGGCGCCGCAGGACGCGAGGCGTCTCCTCTACGTGGGCCGGCTCGCGCCGGAGAAAGGGATCGAAACCGCGATCCGCGCGGTGCAGCTGCTCCGCAGCAAAGCGGAGGGGGCCGGGGCGAGCCTGACGATCGTGGGCGGCGGCGAACCCGCTTACGAACTCGAACTCCGCGGCCTCGTCGAGAAATCCGGCCTCGCGGGCTCGGTCCAATTCGCGGGTTTTGCCAGCAGCGCGGAGGTGGGGGCGGCGTACCGGACGCACGGCACCCTGCTCTTTCCGTCGCGCTGGGAGGAGCCGTTTGCGATCACGCCGCTCGAAGCGATGGCGTCAGGGGTCGTGGTGGTGGCCACGGCGACCGGAGGAAGCCGCGAGATTTTCGTGGACGGGGAGAACGCGCTGATTTTTCCAGTCGATGACGGAGCCGCCTGCGCCGACGCCGCGGCCCGGCTCTGCACGGACGCCAACCTTCGGGAACGATTACGCCGCGCGGGACGGAGCGTCGTGGAGCAACGATACACTTTAGAGCAGATGGCCCGCACGATCGCCGCCCATCTCGCGCAGCCATGAACGATTCCCGGCCTTCGATCCTGGTGCTCGCGCCCTTTCCGCCGTGGCCGTTGCGCAGCGGTGGCTCGGCCTGCATTTATCCGCGGCTGGTCGCGCTGGCGGAGCGTTACCGGGTGCACCTCGTCTGCACGGCGCCCGCGGCGGAGGAAGAGGCGGCGGCGATCCGGGGTCAGCTGGAGAAGCATTGCGCTTCGGTCACTTTCTTTCCCATGTTTTGCCGCAAGGTCCGCTGGCATACCCGCGAAGGGCTGCTGCGTCAGGCGCTCGGACTTTTCGGACCCGACCTGCGCGGGGCCATGAATCAGGTGCGGGCGGCGCGGCGGGCGGCCGAGGAGGTGGCGGCCCGCGAGCCGATCGAACTGATCCAATGCGAGGCCTCGATGCTCTACGAGGTCGTGTGGACTTCCCCCCGGCTGCGCCGGCTGCCTTGCGTGGCGGTCGAGTTGAACATCGAGCACGAATACGCCTGGGAATCCGCACAGGCGAAGGGCGGCGCACTCAATCTCGCGCTCAACTGGATGGCCGCGCAGCACCTGCGCCGCTACTGCCGCGCGGCTTACCAGCGCATCGGCGAGGTGCGTTTCATCAGCCCGCGAGACTTTGCCTACTGGCAGGCGCAACTCGGAACACCCGCGCAGCTCTCCGTGGGGGATGTGCTGGTCAAGGATCCCGGGATCTGGCGCAACCCCCGAGCCGGGGCCGGCACGGGCTGCCTGGCGCTGCTCGGCACAATGGCGGCGCCGCAGGTCGCGCAGGGAGCCGCCTGGCTCGCCCGCGAGGTGGTGCCCCAGATCCGTGGCGGCTTTCCCGGATTCCACCTTCTCCTTTCCCGGAGCCTCGCCCCGCTCTTTGCGCAGGAGCTCGAGCAGGGGCTGCGGCTGGAGTTTCTCGACGAGGCTTCCTTTGCCGCCGCGGATCGCCAGCTCATCGCCTGTGATGGATTGCTTTCGCCGATCTTCAAGGGAAGCGGGATCAAGATGAAGAATGTGATCGCCTTCGCGCTGGGGCTGCCGGTGGTGGCCACGAGCAAGAGCTTGGAAGGCATCCCGGTGGTGCCGGGTGAAGCAGCATGGATCGCGGATGACGCTCGCGGCTTCGCGGCCGCCGCGCTGCGGCTGTTGAGCGATGGACCGGTGCGGGAGCAGGGATGCGCCGCGGCCCGGCGCTTTTATGAAAGCCGCTACGCGCCCCGCGTGGCTGCCGAGGGCTGGTTCGACCTCGTGGAGAGGCACCGAACCCAGCGCGCCCGTTGAGGCCGCTCCCTCAGGCCGGCGGGCTCGCCGCCGGCTGGCCGGGCCCAAGCAGGGCCAGGCAACGGGAGGCCACAGCCTCGACGCTCAGTGCTTCCAAAGCCGCACAGACGGCGAGACCCCGCTGGCACGGTTCGGAGCCCTGGCCTTGGACGCACGGGTTGCATTCGATGGCCGCAAACAAATCCTCATGCGGCACGGCGCGGCCACCAAACCATTTGGGAAGATTGGGACCAAAGAGGCCGATGGTGGGCACATCGAGCGCGCTTCCCACATGCAGCGGGAAGCTGTCGTTCGAGACGATGAGCGCCGCGCTCGCGAAGGTGCGGAAAAGGAGATCGAAATCGTGGCCGGGCTGGAAAATTTCAACCGCGGGCAAAGCAGCGAACGCGCGCCGCGCCGAAGCCGCCGACGCTGGATCCACGCTGACGATGAGCGCCCCCTCCGGAAGCGTCGCGCGGAGGCGCACCGCGAGCTCGACCCAGCGCTCGAGCGGCCAATTGCGCGGCGTCCAGCCGCTGAACGGCGCAAGAACCACGAGAAGCGGCGTGCGCGGCTTTCGCGGATAAACTCCGGAGAGCAAGCCGCGCAGAGTGGGAGGAGGCTCGGGAGCCGGATCGAGGAGCTGGAGAAAACGATCGGCGGCGTGAACCTCTTCGGTCTCCATCGTGACCGCTCGATGGAGAAGGACGTGGCGGATGAGCCACTCCTGAAACGGCCGGGTACTCAGCTTCGAATGGAAGCCACGTCCCGTCTCGAAAAGGCGAACCGAGGCCTGCGCGAAACCGACGCGCCGCCGCCCGGCGAGAAGAAAGGCCACGGCCGCGGCAAAGTAGAAGGGATGGAGTGCATAGATAACATCCGCGCGAAAGAGGCTGACCAAACGCCCGAGGACGGCAGGGAAACCGAGCTGGCTCCGGATCACGTCGAGGTTTACCACTTCATCAATCCAGGGGTAGAGCTGGCAGAGCTGATGGCCGCGATTTCCGCAGATCATGGTCACGCGGGCCTGCGGATGCCGGCGCTTCAGCTCGGAAAGGAAGGGCAGCACGAGGACAAAATCCCCGTAGGTCATCTTGCAGACCAGAACGATGCGACGAATCGGAGCAGGCACGGATGCGCGCGGCGGCTCCCGGCTCAAGGCGCCCAGGTCGGTCGCGGTGAAGCTGACCGCGATTCGCTCGGACGCTCCGGCGCGACCTGCCAGCGGGCCTGGGAGGCTGGCTTCCAGAGCGGCGCGCTGTCTCCCGCGGGTTCCGCTGCCGGGGAGTTGGTGATGAGACAGACGAGCATGCCGCAGAACATCCAGAAAAAGGCGTTCACAGGGAAAGTGGTGATCACGCCGAAAAAGAGAACGTGCGTGGCGATGACTGCCATGATGAGGGAGAGAAGCATCACCGCGACCAGACGTCTGGGCCCCGCCGGCAGTTCCAGGACTCGCTTGTGCGCGACGCGCAACATCCAGGCGAGGCCGGAGATGACCGCAAGGACCGCAAAGATCCCGTAGTCCACGAGCAGGCCGGAGATGGGATCGTGGTTGTAAGTGGTGTCCAAACCCTTGCGGTCGTTGGGCAACCCGAAGGCGCTGTACATGTCGAGACTGCTGGTCAGGTTGACGAAGCCCTTAAGCCGGTCAGCGTAAGTCTGAATGCCGAGCGCGCGTCCTCCAAACTCGGATTCCGCCCTGGCTCCGGGGTCCCAGGCGGCGATGTTTTCCAACAGGTAGCCCGAGGAAAAAATAAGCGCCAGGACGAAGATCACACCAGTCCCGTAGAAGATCCGCGTTCGCCACGGAGAGCGGAAACAAAAAAGGCCGACCAGGCTGGCGAGGAGCAGGAAATAAGAATGGCGAACCAGCGAGAGAATGCAGGCGGTGGCAAAGAGGGCGAAAAAAACCAGCGGAAAGACTCGCTTGTTGATCGGCAGTCCTTCGCCCGCCACGACGATGAAAGGGACGATGCTGGCGGCGAGCCCGGCGGCGAGGGTCACGAGCGAAAAGGAAAAGACCGACGTCGCGCAGAGCAGTCCATACCCAGCCAGGAAA
>JBAVML010000185.1:0-4771 GCA_049690035.1 Chthoniobacteraceae bacterium | reverse complement strand
TAACGAACGCTGCGCTCGTAGGTGAACATCGGGTCGAAGGAACCGGGCAGGAAAAACGCGTCGGTCGTCTTCTGCGTCAGCCACCACGGGTATTCGCGGCCGCCGCCGTTGTCGTGATCGCCGCAGCCGAGCCAATCCATGCCGGCGACATCGATCGCGTAGCGCCACATGTCCTCGAGCGGGCCGTCGTTGCCGCCGTCGCCGCTGATCTCGGTGTGGCGGTGGAATTCGCCGCGCAAAATCCGCAGGTCCTTGCCGTCCGTCTTGATCCGGTATTCGCGGCTGCGCGCGATGGCTTCACGTTCCGCGGTCGTCGCGGCTACCGGTTCCACCTTCGCCTCCGGCGCATGCTTGGAGGCGACGAGCTGAGCGGGTTTGCTCGCGCCGGGCTGGCTGAGGTGGCTGAAGAAAAGGTCGTTGTCGAACGGGTCCTTGTCCGAGTCGAGCGAGGCATTCCCGCCGCCGGCTTTGCGTTGAATGTGACGATCCTGCCGGTGATCGCTGCTGTGCGCGATGAGCAGGCCGCCTTCCTTCATCGGCACGACCGCGGGCGTGTTGTAGAGCAGGTTGTCGCTATGCGGGACGAGGATCGGGCCGACCCATTTGTCGCCGTCGAGGTAAGCCGCCCAGTTAAACCACAGCGAGCCGAGCGGCGTGCGGAAATCATTCTGCCGCGCCCGCGCGAAGAGCCACACGCGGCCGGTCGAATCGGTCACGATCCGCGCGATGTTGTTGTGCGCGTTGTCTTTCGCGGCCTCGGCTTCCTCGCCGGCTTTGCGCGTTTCGGCGTTGGGCTCGATCGTCGGCACGCGGACGTTGTTTTGCTTCCGGCCCTTCGTCGCGCCGGGCAGCGCTTTGGTCAGGTCACCCGCGGGTTCCATCCACTTGCCATCCTTCAACACCGCGAGACCGATTTGCCGCAGGCGATACAGCCCGATTCCCTGCGTCGCGTAGGCGCCAAAATCCTTGCCCCACGTCGGTCCGCCGCGTTCCCACGAAACCCACAGCGCGCCGTCGTGATCGTAAGTCATCGCGGGCCGCGCCTCGTACTCCGCGGTATTCGTCACGGGCCTTGCTTCGCCCGCCTTGCCATCGGTGAATTCGCGCAGCCACACGTCGTAGTCGCCCTTTTCGTAAGTGTCCCACGCGATCGCCACACGGCCGTCTTTCGCCGCGCTGATCGCCGGTGCCCAGCAGTTGCGCGTCTGCGTGCTCACCTGCTCCGGCTTGCTCCAGCTATCGCCATCCTGATGCCGCGCGAAGATGCGGAAGACCTTGTCCTTCGCGCCTTGCCACGCAATCCACACGCGGCCCTTCGAGTCTGTCGCCGCGACCGGCCACACGTCACTTTCCTTCGAGTCGGAGACCTTCACCGGCTCGCTGAGTTTGCCGTCCTTGAACGAGCGCGCCCAGATGTCGAAGCTCGGCGCCGGATTGTCGGGAAACGGCTTGTATGCTTGATTCTCAGCCCACGCCACCCACACGCGACCGCTGCCATCCACCGCCACCGCGCTCTTGTAAATGTCGCGTCCCGACACCGTGATCGCGACCGCTTTTCCACCCTCCGTCCCGCGCACGCTGCGCAGCCAGAGCTGATCGCCACCCGGCGCCTTCGCGAGCGACTTGAGTTCCTCCGGCTCCTTGTCCCAGCTTTTCGCCCGCTCATCGCGATCCAGCCCCGGCGTGTAGCTCGCGTAGCTGATCCACGCCGTGCCATCCGCGCCGACCGCCGCACTCGGGTAGTCGTCGTCCGCGCGCTCCGTGGTCAGCGGAAACGCGGCCGCCGTGCGTTGCAGCTCCACCGCGCCCGCGAGCTGATCGACCATCTTGCCGAGCGGCACATCGGAGAGCTTGAAAGCGAACTCGCCCTTCGCCGTCTTGATCGTCACCTGCGAATCCTCGGTCACGTCCGCGAAAGTGAAGAGCACGCCGTTGTCGCCGAGCGTCACCCCGCCAGCCGCCGCGGCGGCCTGTGCCTTCTTGCCGGCCTTGGCGGGATTGTTCGCCCGCCCGGTCGCAACCGCTGGCCGCGTCCGCGCCTTCCAGCCGGTGGTGCCATCGATCTTGTCATCCGCTGCGAAGCGCCAGCCACTGATCAGCGCGACGCGACCCGGCGCGACCGTCACGGTGCCATCCCACGCGGTGGCTTCGGTGTCGTTAAGTCCCACGCGCATGCGCAGGCCGATGTCATCGGCGAAAGCCGCGGTGGCGGTGAGGGTGAGGAGGGGGAGCAGGAGTGTTTTCACGGGACGACGGAAACACCGGAGCGCGGAATTGGTTTTGAACGTGGGACGATTTTCAATCCGCCTCTCCACGCGCTACGGTAGCGCCTCGATCTCGCGGACGGAGAAGTCGCGCAGCTCCACCGGCATCTGATCGGTGCGGAAATAGACCGCGGGCCGCGGCTCGGTGAGGATCGCGTTTTGCGGGCGGTCGCAGCCGGGCTCCTCGCTGCGCCAGTCGCCGGTGTCGGTGTACTCGGCCACACGCTTCCAGGTGCCGGTGGCATCGGTATCGAGGTAAAGTTCGAGCTTCACGTGCTGGCCGGCGTCGCAATTGCGGCAAATGAATTTCATCCCGATCCACTGGCGCGCGGGGACGGTGGGCCACGGCTTCGGCGCCGGGTCGGGTCGGAGCTGCGTGTATCCGCCGGTGTGCCACAGCTCTTTTTTGAAGCCGCACTTTCCATCGAAGCGCGCCGTGGCGTGGTAGCTCGTGCCTTCGCACGGCACGTCGTCATGGTGCCGTTCACCGCTGCGCGCGGAGAGATAGAATGCCTGGTAATCGAGCACCTGCGCCTCGCTGCCGCGCCGGGCGTAGATGCTCATCTCGACGTTTTGCCAAAACGGCTGCGTGGGTTTTCCCTCCGCGTCTTTCGGCGTGAGGACGACGAGCCGCGTCATGCCCGCGGGAGCCCTGCCGATGCTGCCCGCGAGGTGCAGCGCGCCTTCTTCATTGCGGAAAGCCGAGTCCTCTCGATCGATCTCGTAGGCCGGCACGACGCGCTCCTTTTCCCAGTGCGCAAACCACTCGCGTCCGCCGGGAGTGGTTGGAAAGAGCTGCGCGACGGCAATCTGCTCGGCCGCGTGCACCCGCGCAAAGAGCGAAGTGACGGCCAGCGCGAGCAGCAGCGAAAACCGGGAGGGAGACATGCGCTCCACGCTGCCAGAATCCATGTTCGGATTCGAGAGGATCCAGGTCGAAGGGGCTTTGCCCATTTCCTTTCGCGGTGAATCGCGTTTGAATAACTCGCTACTCCGCCGGTCCAACCTGCCCTCGCCGCCATGAAACTTCGCGTTCTTCTCCCACTCACCGCCGCTGCCCTCGCCTTCGCCGCCTGCGATAGAGGCGCCAAACAGGAGGCGCAGCAACTCGCCGACGAACGCGCCGCGCTGGAGCGGGAAAAGGCAGATCTCGGCGCGCAAAAGGCCGCTGCTCAGCAGGCGGCGAACGATCAGGAACGCGCACGCCTGGAATCCGAACGCGCGGCTTTGGAAATGGAAAAGGCGAAGCTTTCCGACAATCGCGAGGCGATGGCGGCCGCGGAGAAAAATGTCCAGCTTGCGGCGGAGCGCGAGCGCCGGCTGGCGGCCGAGCGCAAGGCCGCGGACGAAGCCGCGGGTCGCCAGGCCGCCGAGATTCGTGAGCGCGAAGCGCAGATGACCGCCGAGCAATCACGCGCCGCCGCCGAGCAGGCCCGCGTCGCCGCGGACGATGCCGCTGGCAACGCCCGCGCCGCGCAGACCGTGGATTTTTTCTATGACGCGCTCGACCCCTACGGCGACTGGGTGCAGACCGATCGCTACGGCTACGCGTTTCGCCCGAACACCGCGCGCGATCCAGGCTGGCGGCCCTACACCGATGGAGACTGGGTTCACACCGACTACGGCTGGACCTGGCGCTCCGAGGAACCCTTCGGCTGGGCCACCTATCACTACGGTCGCTGGGCGCGCGCACCGCGGCTCGGCTGGGTGTGGGTGCCCGGTTCGGAATGGGGACCGGCGTGGGTTTCGTGGCGGCGCAGCGATGACTTCGTGGGGTGGGCGCCGCTGCCGCCGGACGCGTGGTCGGCCAGCGGTTTCAATGCCGCCGTCGAGCACTATTACGACATCGGCCCCGGGCTCTACGTCTTCCTGCGCATCGCAGATTTTGGCGAGCGCAGCTACCGCGACCGGGTCGTTCGGCCGGAGCAAAACGTGACGATCATCAACCAGACGGTGAACGTGACCAAGGTTACCTATCAAAACGTGCAGAACAAAATGACCGTGGTGAACAACGGTCCGGACCTCGCCTTCATCGACCGCGCGAGCCGCGTGCCGGTGCAACGCGCGACCGTGCAGCGGATGCCGGGCTCGTCCGCGCAGCCGACGCGGCTCCAGGGGAATATTTTGCAAATGAGCGCGCCGGTGCTCAACGCGCTCAAGCCCACGACCAAACCGAAAACCCTCAAAGGCGAGGTGAACTCCGCCGAGCTCGATCGCGGCTGGCGCGACGCAAAACAGGACGAGCAGAAGCTCCGCGCCTCCTCGAAACAAGCCGCGCTCCAAGCCGAAGAAGAGCAGCGTGCGCCGCTGAAGAAATTCGCGCCGCCGACTCCCGAGCCATCCGTGGCGAAACCAACGCGAATCGTTTCACCCGTGCCGCTGGCGAATCCGCTGCCAAAGCCACAGGCGACTCCCGCGCCCGAGGTCACGACGCCCGATTCTCCGACGACCCCCCGGCGGCGAGTGGCCACGCCGCGCCCGCGCCCGGCGACGGCGCCCGCCACGAT
>JBAVML010000184.1:0-4476 GCA_049690035.1 Chthoniobacteraceae bacterium | reverse complement strand
CTCGAGGTCGCACCGGCAGAAGTGAAGCCGAGGATCAGGTCGGTTGGGTTATCGTAAATCGGATCAATGGCGAGAGCGGGAGTGACGGCGGCCACCGAAAGGGCGAGAGCGGCAAAGTGTAGCTTGGGCATATTTTCTTGAGGTTTGGTTTTTCGATTAGTTTTGCTCGGCGGCTAGGATTACCTTGCGGATCGGGAAGAGGGAGTTGGGTGGTTGTCTACGAGAGACATATCCGAAAGCGCATCAGGCTGCCTCGCCGATTAGGCGAAGGCTTGCAAATACTCCAACCCGCAACCATCCCGGCCCGGACAGACCGGGAACGATGAACCGGCTGGAACATGATTTTTCGATGCATGGTTTTCTACGTGAAGTCTTATCCCCCGGATTTCCCGTGGCACCCGCTGGCAATAGCGGGAGCCCGGCGGGTTCGCAAGTGCTGCACGGCATGTCGCGAGATTTTCACAATCGGAGAGCGCGAGCTCCGAGGTTTGGGGTTGTCGGCACGTCGCTGAGGTCGCACCGATCGCCCGAGCCCACAGCCAATGGCCTATTTCCCAGGGCGAAGAAAAGCCTCTTCCTCCCGCAGCAGTGATGTCTTTCCGGCGAGCTGGAGGAATTCAGCGGAACGCGCGGCCTGATCGGTGCGCTGGCTGCCGCGGAGGAAGTATCCGTAGTAAAGGGCGGTCAGTGGCTCGCGCATCTGCGCGTGGTTGAGCGTCTCCATCACGGCGATGGCTTCATCGGACTTCCCTTGCTGCACCAGTGAAAGCCCGTAACACGCGGCGGCGGCGGCGTCCTTGGGTTGTTCTTTGAATAACGCGCGCGCGAGCTGCCGGGCGGAGTCGGCGCTCTGGCCGGTGAGCAGGGCGAGGAGGATGTAGTTGCTCCGGGCCAGGACGTTCTTCGGGTCGGCGAGCATGACCTCGCGGGCTTCCTTGAAAAGCTGCACGGTGTCGCGCCGGGTGCGGTCGATCGGGGCCACTGCCGCCGCCGGAGCGCTCGCGGAAGTCGTGGTCGCCGGGCGCGGAGCAGCCGCCGGTGCCGTGGCCCCGGACTGCGCCTTGGCGAGAAGAGCCTTTTCCTCTGGAAGCAGCGGGGCGTTGGCGGCGATCTGAAGGAAAGGCGCGGCATCCTCCCGCCGTCCGGTGGCGGCGAGGAAGAGCCCCGGGTAAAGCGCGACCGCGGGATCGCGCAGCTTCTCCGGCGGGAAGGTCTTCATCAGGGCGGCGGCTTCGTCGGCCTTCCCCTGCTGATAGAGCGAGAGTCCGGAGGTCGCCGCCACCTCGACGTTCCCGGCATTCTCGCGGGCGAAGATGGCGATCTGGCGCTGCGCGGCGTCCACATCCCGGCCAGTGAGGAGCGCGAGGGAAAGGTAACGATTGCGGGCGGCGACGTTCGCCGGATCGGCTTTGGTCAGCAGCCGGCTCGCCTGGTAGAGGCGGGCCGAGTCGCCGCTCTTGACGGCGGCCGCCCACAGGGCATCGATCGCCCAGCGCGGACAAGTGGGATCTTCGGTCAATTTCCCCAGCGCCTCCACGGCCCGCTCCTCCCAGCCCCACGCGAGCGCCATGCGACCGACGATCGCCAGCCAGTCCGGGCGCGTTTGCGCTTCGCTGAAAATCTGGCGCCACTCGCCGGAAGCATCGCCCGGATTTCCCTTGGATTCCGGCGCGTGCAGCAGCATGACGCGCTGAAGCAGTGCGCAGAGCGCCTTTTCCTCCGGAAACTGCGCTGCGGATGCGGCCGCGGCGAGCTGCGGCGCGGCGGCATCGGGCTGACCGGCGGCGCACAGGAAGATGCCGTGGTAGAGCGCGACGCGGGGCTGGCGCTGTTGCTCGGGCGTCAGGCCAGCGATGAGGCTGACCGCCTGGTCCGCGCGGTCGCGCTGGCAAAGGGACAATCCGTAGGTGACCGCGACCTCCGGGTCGCGGGGCGCCTCCTGATGCAGAGCCTCGGCGAGCTTGTGGGTGGCTTCCAGTTCCCGCCGCATGAGCAGGGAAAGAACGATGAAATGATTTCGCGCCGCGACATCTTTCGGCTTGGCGGTCGAAATCAGCCGGCTCGCCCGATAGATCTCCCCCGGGTTGCCGCTGCCCAGCGCGGCAGTCCACAAGGTGTCGCCGGCCCAGGGCGGGCAGCGTTCGAGGCTGGCCAGCTTCAGCGAAAGGGCTTCCGCCTGCGGCTTCCATTGCCAGTCGAGGGCCATGCGGCCGAGCATTTCCAGCCACTCCGGGTGGGCTTCCGCGCTCGCCATCGCTTCGTCCCACGCGGCCCGCGAGCCGACGGCCTCCCCGCCGCGATCGAGCGCGCGAGCGCGGCAGGCGGGAGCGAGAAAGCTGACGAGCGCCTTTTCCTCCGGAAGCAGAGCTCCCTTGGCCCCGATCTGGAAATACTCGTCGGCGCGCTCCGCCTGCCCGGCAGCGGCCAGAAAAATGGCGTAGTAAGTCGAGGTCGGGAAGCGGCGCAACTCCTCGGGCTTGTACCTTTCCATGACCGCGACGGCTTCCGCAGCACGGCCCTGCTGAAAAAGCGCGAGCCCGTAGGTCACGCCGACCGCCAGCGTCTGGGGGGTTTGCTGGTAATGTGTTTCGGCCAGTTGCAGCGGCGCGTCCGCGGTCTGTCCGGTGAGCAGGGCGAGAGCGATGTGATGATTCCGCACCACGAGATTTCCCGGGTCGGCCTTCATGAGCAGCTTGCTCGCCTCGTAGAGTTTCGGAGTGTCCTGGCGCGCCAGCGCGGCGGACCAGAGAAATTCCGCGGCCCAGCGCGGAACGCGGTCCGTGCCGGAGAGCTTCCAGAGCGTGTCTTCGGCGCGTTGTTTCCAACCCCACGCCTTGGTCACGCGGCCCAGCACCTCGAGCCAGTCCGGGCGGGTTTGCGCGAGGGCCAGTGCGTTGTTCCAGGCGGCGGCAGCGGCGTTCTCTTCGTTGAGGCGATCGAGAGCCCGCGCGAGAAAGGCGAGCCGCAGATAGTCCATCTCTCCCCAATTTGCGTTCTCGATTTTTGCCTTCAAACCGTTCCAGTCCGCCGCGCGGGCGTAGGCATCGGCCACGGTGGCACAGACCGGCGGCTGGGCGGTGAGTTCCGGGGGCAGTGTGTTTACCCATTCGAGGAGGACGAGCGCGAGGTTGTTCTCGTTCATCCAGCTCATCAGTTTGTAAATCTTTTCGGAGTCCGAAGCGGCGAGCGCCTGCAGTTCCGCGAGATAGGCGGAAGCCTTCGCATCGCGTGCGGTCCGCAAGACCGCCAGGCAGCTCACCTTGTCGGTGAATTCGGCGGCCGGATCGGCGGCCAGTTCCGCGGCGAGTTGCCGCGTCCGGGATTTTTCGCTGTGGACTACGGAATCGGCCACCAGCACGCGCAAGGCAGCGATGCGTTGCGCGGGGTTGGCGGCCATCTTCCCGAGCGCCTCCAGCGCTGCGGCACGCGTCTCTGGCGCTCGCGATTCCAGCTGCACACTCGCCAACCCGAGCCGAAACTCGTCGTTCTTCGGCTCCAGGCGCACGGCTTCCTGCCAGTGAGTTTCGGCCGAGGCGGTATCGCGATTGCGCCGGGCCACCTTTGCCGCCAGATCGTGAAAGCGCGCCGTCTTTTGATCCTCGGGCTTGAGCTTCTGCAGCGCGCGGCTAGCGCCATCGAAGTCCCCGGTTTTGATGCAGGCGGCAGCCATCCCGAGCAGATTCTCGGAATCGCCGGACTGCAGAGTATCAAGCTCGCGGCGCCAAACGAGCGCCTGGGGCGACTCCATCGCCTCGAGCGATTTCGCGACGATGCGGGTCGCCTCCGGACTGTGAGGATTTTTCTTCAGCACCCCGCGCGCGTCCACCACCGCCTGCTTGAAATCGCCGCGCAGATACGCCTGCGCCGCGCGCTGGATTCCGCGGCGCTCCGTCCACGCGCGATAGCGCACCTGCACACGCGGCAGCAAAAGCAGCAGCAGACACGCCAGCGCAGCGACCGCGATCCAGAAGATCGGTTTCTTGTACCAGCGAGTTTGCTCGATATTGACTAGATCCCAAGGCATGGATTCGGGGGGAAGCGTGATCGGTTAAAGACGGTTGGAGGACCGAGAAGATGACAAGATAGCGACGGCCTTGCGACTATTCAGCGACGATCACGTTACAATCCAGCAAGGTCCGCTTGCCCGCAGGGGGTGGCGCTTTAGGGCTTCGCCGCGGATAGAAACGCTCGCTCTTCCGGCAGCAACGCCTCCTTTTCCGCGAGCGCAAGAAATTCGGCGGCTCGTGCGACTTGCTCGGGGCGCTCGCTGCCGGCGAGGAAGTGCCCGTAGTAGAGCGCGGTCAACGGCTCGCGCAGCAGCTCCGGCTTGAGCGCGTCCATCGCGCCGATCGCGTCGTCGGCTTTCCCCTGTTGAAAGAGCGACAGTCCGTAGCAGGCGGCCACGGCGGGATCGACAGAGCGTTCCTTATAAAGAGCGCGCGCGAGCTGCCGCGCGGAGTCGGTGCTCTGGCCGGT
>JBAVML010000183.1:0-8417 GCA_049690035.1 Chthoniobacteraceae bacterium | reverse complement strand
GCGCAAGACCGACGAATCCATTCGCGCGAAGGCGCTGGAGTTTTACGAACAAAACCGGCTGACCGATCTCGTCGAGCAGCACCTCATCGCCGACGCCGCGGGTGGATCGGATGACGCCGTGTTCGCGCTGGCCAATTTTTACTTCACCCAAAAACGCGACGCCGACGCGGGCACTGCGCTCCAGCGCATGGTGTATCCGAAAGATCCGGCGGCGAAACAGGCCGCCGCGCACTTCCGCATCGCCCAAGCCTACAAGAGCCAGAACCGCCTCGATGTCGCGATCGCCGAGATCGACAAGGCGCTCGCGTTGCAGCCGGACTCGCGGGAGCTGCTCATGTTCAAGGGCGAGACTTTGATCGCGCACGGGCAGCAGGCCGAAGCGCAGGCGACCTACCAAAAAGCGATCGCGCTCAGCAAGGGCGGCGCCGAAGAAGCGGAGGCCGATCAGAAGCTGTTTGAAAGCTTCCGCGCCGCGATGCCGGAGCCGACGGAAGTGCGCAGTCCCGGGCTGTTGACGCTGACCATCCCCGGTGGCGACGGCACACGTCTGTCGAACCCGGCGCTGGAGCAATTCATCGCCGGACTCGAAAGCATGGCCACCTCCACACCGACCGAGCAGGCCTGGCTGCGCGTGGCACGCTGGCGCATCTGGACGCATCAAACCCCCGCGGCGCAGAACGCGCTCAATCGCGCCGTCGCGCTGAATCCGAAGTCGGTGCCCGCCTACGAACTCGCGGTAAAGCTCAGCTCGCTCGACGGCCCGACGCCGGCGGCGGTTTTTCATTTGATGAAACTGGTGGAGATCGATCCACCGAATCGCCTGAACTACCAGCGGCGCGCAGGGCAGCTCGAACTGCAAGCCGGGCGCGTGACCGAGGCGCTCTCGCTCTTTGAGGCGATCCTCAAGGAAAGCCCGGGCAATCTCGACGCGCTCACCGACCTCGCGCTCACGCAGCAGCGCGCGGATCGCTGGACCGACGCGCTCGAGACGTGGCGGCAGATTTACGCGCTCAGTCCACCGTCGAAAAAGAAGGACGCCTTCGCCCCGCTGCTGCGCGTGCTCGAGCGGCTGGAGATGTTCCCGCAGGCGGCGGAGCTTCAGCTCAAGGCGATCGACGGAGAACCCGGCGAGCGCGAGCAATTCCAGCTCTTCAACGACCTGCTTTCCCACTGCTCGCAACACGGCCTCATGGACTGGCTGCGCGCGCAATTCGAGCAGCGGCGCAAGCTGCGCGCCGACGACTACTTCACCGAAATGGCGCTCGGCCGCATCCTCAAGATCGCGGGCAACAAGGCCGCCGCCTTCGAGGTGCTGGCCGATGCGAGCTACGCGGCGCCCAATCAGGCCGAGGCGCTGCCGGAGCTGATTCACGAGGCCGAGGAACTGCGCAAGCTCGACGCGGCGATCAAGCTCCAGGGCCAGCTCCTGCGCATCGTGCCGCAGACGCGGCCCGATGGCTTCGAGAAGCTGGCGCGTTTGCAGGAAAAAAATTTCGAGCTCGAGGATGCGTCGAAAACGTGGGACCGGCTGGTGATCAAGTTTCCGCGCGACACCGGCGTACTTTCGCATGCGGTGGAATTCCAACTGCGCTGGGGCACGCCGTCACGCGCGGCGGAATTGCTCCGCAAGGTGCGCACCCTCGAGCCCGGCAATCTCAAATCGCTCGCGACGCTCGCGGAGCTCGACCTCGAAGCCGGCAAGACCGCCGAGGCGGAGGAATGCCTCGAACAAATTCTCAAGCAATCACCGGCGGAAGTCGCGGGCGCGCCGATTCAGTTTCCCTCGCTCAAAGCCGAAGATGCGGGTCGCTTGCAGACCGCGTATCTCACCACGGTGCGCCAGCGCCGGGGCCGCCCGTCATCGGAGGCGATGCGGGCGCTGCGCAGCTTTTGGGTCGAGGAAGCGGCGGTGCAGAAAGGCGACAGCGAGCTGCGCCTGAACGCGATCCGGCAACTCGCCCAGATCGTGAGGGATCGCGAAGACCCGGCGGCACGGAAGGCGTGGATCGAGCGCTGGCGGAATTCACCCGCGGCCAGCGAGACCCTCTGGGCGCTCTACTACGCCGGGGCCGGCGAGGCGATGCTCGACCGGCTCGAAGGCATGATGCTGGGCGCGCCGCAGGACGCGAAGATGCCGCAGGCTTACATCTGGCTGGCACTACAGACCGGACAGTTCACGCGGCTGAGCGCGTGGCTGCAGGATCGCCACCGCACCGCGAGCGAGCGCGATTTCCTGCTCATCGCCCTCGGCCAGTATCTCAGCAGCAACGACAACCGCATCGACGCGACCCTGCTCAACAAACTCTTCCCCACGGGCTTCACCCTGCGCCTGTGGCAGACCGCCGCGCTCTTCGCCGCGAAGAACCACTTCCAGGAAGCGACCCGGCTCGGGCAGCGGGTTTTTGAGAACGCCACGACGCAGCGGGCCAGTTTCGGGCGCGAACTCGCGCACTGGCACGTGCTGCTCGGCGAGGTGGAGAAGGCACGGGAGATCCTGCGCAGCTCGATCAGCGCGGGAGCGGAGTCGATTGATTCCGATGTGTATGGCGCGCTGCGCGAATATTACCTGCTGCTTCCGGAGGCCGAGCGCGCGGAATTTTCCGCGAGCTACCTCGCCGCGATCGATCCGGCGCGTCAGTCGCTGCACCACACCATCTCGGCCATGCTCCTCCACGCGCTCGCCGGCGACGAACCCGGCGCAAAGCAGCAGCTCGATGAACTGCTCAACCTGCGCCCGCTGGCCTCGCTGCCTAGCGACGAGCCCGGAAACGCCAACGTCCGCCACTGGCGGATGCTGCTGACCGCCGGCGCGCAGCTCCAGGCGTGGCATCTCGAATCGCTCGCCCTTTACCTCTGGGAAAAGGCGCTCGCCGACGGCGCTCTCGTGCAACTGCAAAGCGAGGCGCTGGAAGTGACGCGCGACATTCGCCAGCGGCTCTTCGCCCTGCGCACTGCGCGCGCGACCACCCCCGCCGAGTTTGACGAGTGGGCCGAGGCCTACGCGTGGACTTCAGCGCCCGACGGCCTCGTCCGGCTCGGCGAAGCGCTCGAATCGCTCGGCGCCTACAGCAAGGCGATCGAGATTTACCGCCAGCTCTGGGAACGCGATCCGGCCAATCCCCAGGCGCTGCGCAGCCTGCTCTCCGCCTGCCGCAGCGGGAATGACAACGAGAGCGCCGAAGCCGTGCTCTGGAAAACCGCGGCGGGCTCAGCTTCGCGCGCAAACGATGCCGTGCAGCGCGATCTGATGTTGCAGCTCGCCGACCTGCTCGAACGCAAGGGCGACCTCGACCGCGCGCGTGTGGTGCTCGGCGAAGCGGTGGAGAATTCACCCGCCGATACGCGGCTGCTCCTTCGCCTCGCGCAAATGCACGAGCGGGCAAAACATCCCGAACTCGCAGAGGGTGTCTATCGCCGGCTGCTCACCATCGAGCCGGGTAATTCCTCGGCCCGCATCGCGCTTTCTCTCCTCCTCGAAGGGCAGGGCCGCACCGAGCCGGCGATCGCCCTCCTCATCAAGGGCGGTGGATCGGACCTCGAGGCGCGTCTCGCGCAGCTCCAGCTCAAAAGCGGCCAGGTGGAGGACGCCCTCACCACACTCGATCGCATCACGCCGCCGCAGCACATGACGCCGAGTCTGAGCATCGCCACCGCGCTCGCCGAGCGCGGCGACCGGCGGCTTGCCCGCAGCGTGATCCAAGCCGCGCTCGTCCGCACCATCGATGTGGGCATGAGCTTTCCGCTGCTCTGCAAGGCGGTGGAACTGCTCCAGCGCGAGGACGGCGTTCCCGCGGCACGACTGGAACTGCGACGCATCCGGCAGGTGGCGGCCGAGCAACCGGGACTGCTCGGCAGCTACCTCGATTTCGCCCAGACGCAGGCCGCGCGGCTCGGCTTGGAGAAGGAATTCACCGCTGAACTGACCACGCTCTGGGCGGAAGGCTCCGGTCCCATCGCCGCTGGCGCAGTGCTGCTGGCCTCGGAGCTGAAGGCAGCTTCCAAAGATGCGGAGGAAACGCTGGGACAATTGCTCGCACGCGACGACGGAGGGGAGGTCTGGCTCTATCGCATCGCCGGCGTCATGGATGACACGAAGCATCAGGACTGGGGCGTGCGCATTCGCGAAAAGCTCGCTCACATGAACCCCGCCAGCGAGCAGCTCACGCTGGACTGGGCGCGCGCCTTGCACAAACTCGGCCGCACGGCGGAAGCGCGCACCGTGCTCGAACGGCTCGCCGTGCGCGTCGCGATCAACAACGAAATCAGCGGCAAAATCGCCCAGGCTTTCGTGGACCTGGGTGACCGCGAACGGGCGAAAAAACTCTTCGCCGATGCAGTGCGCAACGACCCCTACGTGCGCAATTATCCCGTCCACCTTGACTTCGCGCGTCTCCAGATCTCCGAGAAGAATCTCGCCGGCGCCAAGCGCACGCTTCGCATCGCCTACGGCAATCCCGCGACCCGCGACTTCGCACCCCTGATCGAATGGTTCGCTGCCGCACAGCGGATCGACCAGGCGGAGGCAGATCTGGTCGCGTTTGGCTTTTCGCCATCGCGGCTCACCGAGGCGCGCCGGGCGCTCTTCACCCATCTTGTGGAAACGAAGCAAGCGCCGGCGGCCATCGCGTTGATCCAGGCGCACCCGGAGACGCTGACCACTCCGCTGGCGCCGGTCCTGCGGCAACTCGCCAGCAACGAACAACAATTTGCGGAAGTCGCCGCGATCTTCGAATCGCTGGTGAAACAACAGCCCGCCGGCTCGGAGGTGACGCTCGAAATGGCGCGGCTCTACCGAGACTGGGCGGCCAGCGAATCCGGCGCCGGAAAGGTCGATCCGGCGCTTACCCACCTGCGCCGCGCCCACGAGTTGCGCCCCGAAGTCTTCGAGATCACTCGTGACCTCGCCGTGCTGCAAAGCCAGAACGGCGCTGCCCAGGCAGCCATCGAAACGCTCGATGTCTATCTCGCTTCTGCGACCGGAAAATCCGCGGACACCGCCAAAGCCCAGGAGATGCTCGCAAAACTCAAAGCCGGCGGGACGCTGTAGCGCCCTTTACAGGGACGACGGACGGTGACATTGGTTGCGCCGTGCGTCACCCGCTCCCATTGCTCTTCGCGCTATTCGTGGCGCCTTCGCTCTTCGCCGAGCCAGCGGAGAAGCCCGTGGGACGGACGCTCGCCCAGCGCTTCGGATCGATCGACCAGGGCCTCGTCTATAATCCCGGCGAGAGCTCGGTAGGGCCGGGCAAGGCATTCAATGCCCGTGGCGCGCAGACCAATTCGTTCCAATACGATCAAAAGGTCGCGCCTTCCAAATACGAGACGCGCGAGTTTGCACCGAAGACCTCATGGTTCAGCCGGCTGAAATTCTGGACGAAGGACGCGAGCACGAGTGGCGCGCACGAAGTGCCGAACGTTTCCCGGCAAGCTGACACGAAGACCGCCGCGGTGAAGGAAGCGCGCGACTCCGGCAAGACAATGCCGGTGCGCAATCTCCCCGGCGGCGACCGCGTCTATCTCGGCCCCGAACGGGCGAAACTCGACCGCGCCGTGGACCCCAACAAACCGCTCCCCGGCTGGACGGGTGACAAGCTCGAGACGCTCTCGCTGGAGCAGGTTCGCGAGCTCTTGAACAAAAACAAATAGGTGGTGGCCGGCCGGGGCGTGAGGATTCTTCTCGCGCAGTTTTGGGAAGCTATTTATCCCATTGGAAACCAGCAGCATGCAGTCCCCGCAAGAGCAACTTGAAATACTGAAACGCGGCGCCGCCCAGATCACCTCTGAGGCCGAACTTCTCGCGAAGCTTCGTCGTGGCCAGCCCCTGAACATCAAACTCGGCGTCGATCCCACTGCGCCCGACATTCATCTCGGCTTCACCGTAGCGCTGACCAAGCTGCGGCAATTCCAGGATCTCGGCCACCACGCGATCCTGATCATCGGCGATTTCACGGCCATGATCGGCGACCCCTCGGGCCGTTCGAAAACGCGCCCGCAACTCACCCACGATCAGGTGATGGAAAACGCGAAAAGTTTCCAACAGCAGGCTTTCAAGATTCTCGATCCAAAACGCACGCGCACGGTCTTCAACGGCGAGTGGTTTGAGATCATGACCTTCCAGCAAGTGATGAAGTTGAACGGACGCGTCACGCTCCAGCAGATGCTTCAGCGCGAGGATTTCAAAGGACGAGTCGATCGCGGCGAACCCGTCCATCTTCACGAGATCCAGTATCCGATCATGCAGGGCTGGGATTCGGTGAAGGTACGCGCTGATGTGGAAATCGGCGGCACCGATCAGCTTTTCAACATCCTCGTCGGCCGCGACCTCCAGCACGCGGAAGGACAGGAGCAGCAGGTCGTTTTCCTCATGCCGCTGCTCGAGGGGCTCGACGGCGTGCAGAAGATGTCGAAGAGCCTCGGCAATTACGTCGGCGTGAGCGAGGCGCCGGGCGAGATGTTCGGCAAGCTGATGAGCATCAGCGACGAGCTGATGGCGCGGTACTATCTGCTGCTGCTCGGCGAAGAGTTGCCCGCCATTCATCCGATGGAGGCGAAGAAGCAACTGGCCTCGCGCATCGTCGCCCGCTACCACACGCCCGAAGCGGCACAGGCGGCGCTGGATGATTTCAACACGCGCTTCAGCAAGCGCGATCTGGAGCACGCGGAGCTACCGTCATTGAATCTGGCGGGTGTGGCCGATGACATTATCTCGATCGTCGTTGCGGGTTTTGAGCTGGGCTTCAGCATGAAGAAATCGCGCAGCGACGCGCGGCGGCTGGTCGAGCAGGGCAGCGTGCAGGTGAATGGTGAAAAGTTTACCGACCTCAAAGCCGCTCCCGGCTTGAAGTCCGGCGACGTCGTGCGTCTCGACAAAACGCGCGCCGTGCGCGTGAGCTAGCGTCTCACTCCGACCGCAGCGCCGCGACTCCGCTGCCACGCAGGGCGATTTGGGTGGCGAGCAGCGTCCAAAAGAGACATCCGAGCGCGAGGCCGACGAGCAGGAACGCGACTTCGCGCACCGGGAAGCCGCCGCCTTTTCCCGCGAGATTCGGCCACACCGCGAGCAGGGCGCTGGCGGTGCCGATGAGCAGCGCGGCGACGATCAGCCGGCGGTGTTCGGCGAAGACAAGCTGGCGCAACTGCCGCGCACGGAAGCCCACGGCTTCGAGCAGGCCGAACTCGCGGCGGCGCTCGAGGACATTGCGCGCGACGACGATCGCGAGCCCGGCCGAACCGAGCAACAGCCCGAGCCCGCCGAGCGCCTGAAAAATCGAGAGGTAGGTATTTTCCACCGCCTGAAACTCCCCGAGGCGCTGCGCGGTGGAGACGAGTTCGAGGCCGCGGTCGGAGAGCTGGCGGCTGAGGTGCCCGCGCACGGCTGAGGTTTTCTCTGGTGGACACGCGATGAGAAAAAAACGGTAGCCACCGGAGTTGGGGAAGCGCTTCACAAACTCGCTCTCGGAGATGAGGACGTTGCCCTGGAGCATCGAGCCCGTGAGCGTTCCGACCACACGCACCGGAAAAGCCTGTCCGCGGTCGTCGCGATAATCGAGGGCATCGCCGACGGATTTCTGCATCGCCCATTGCAGCGTATTGGCATCGACGAACGCTGGCGCTTCGCCGGCGGAGCGATTCTCCGCGAGCTGCAGCCAGCCCCCGCCTTTTGCCTCAAGGGCGAAGTGTCCATCGAGTTCCTCGGGCTTCACCCCGAGCAGCCGTGGCTGGAGCGCGCGGTTGAGATTGAGGCAGCTCGCGTCGTCGCCATCCTTCACGCGCATCGGCACCACGTGGACGTCGCGCATCGTTTCCTCGCTGAGGCCGTAAGCCTCGCGGCCTTTCGGCGAATTGAGATCTTCGTAGATCGGCGTGGAAGATTCTCCCACGAGAGCGAAGCCGCCGGTGCCGGGATTGCTGGTGTCGCCTTCCTTCAAAGGCTGATGGCGAAAGGAATCGACGGCCACGACCATGAACACGCCGCTCGCGAGCACCGCGATGGTGGCGAGGCTGCGACCGCGGCGTCGGGCAGCGTTGCGCACGCCGAGTTGCGCGATGCTGGTCAGGCCGCCCCCGGCCGCGGCCAGACCCCGCAGCCAGCGCCACGCGAAGGCGAGCCCCGCGATGAGCAGCAGCGATCCCGCGCCGAAGAATGCTTCCGCGCCATTCGCCAAGAATGGAATCGCGAACGCGAGTGCGAGTGATGCGAACGCGACGACGGCGGGAACAGAGGTCCCACTTCTGCTTTTTGCTGACGTGGACTCGCTCGTCGTCTCGCCGGCGAGTAACTCCCGCGCGCTGTGACGAAGCTGGCGGCGGCTGGCCAGCCACATGGCGAGCAGCGCGATCAACACGCTCGCCACCAACCCGGCGGGCAGCGTCACGGGATTCGCGGCGAATTCAAACTGCACCGCACCGACTGCACC
>JBAVML010000182.1:0-9127 GCA_049690035.1 Chthoniobacteraceae bacterium | reverse complement strand
AATGAATTGGTCGGAGTGGTTGACTCAGGACGTGCGGCGGTCGCCTTCTCTATGTTTCCGACCACGGTCGCTCAACTCATGGCCATCGCTGACGCGAATCAGATTATGCCGCCAAAGAGCACGTGGTTTGAACCGAAGCTTCGCTCGGGCCTCTTCATTCACACGTTCTAGCGACGGTTGCAAGCCGCACCGCGGTGAGGCTCGATGCAAGACACGTCATCGCTCTGCTCCGCGCAGGGCAGTCGTAGTAAAGACTGCAGTGCGCTCCTTTCCGTTAGGTCTATCTCGCAAATTCACATTTTGTAAGACGAGCAACTTCTTCCCAGCCCTCGCAGACGCCTCGAACATCGAAAGATGATCCCTTCTGGACTCTTACGATGTCGCCATCTTTTCCCGTGACCACGAGCACGGGCACATTGTAGCCGCCCTTCTCCTCACGGAAGCGGGTGTCCCCTCCGAGAAAACTGCATTGCACCCAGCCTGCGGCGGCCGGACCCGCGAGAAAAATCTGATAACTCTTCGCATCCGCCGGATCGGACCGGAAGGCTCCCACCACCCCGCGCACGATGATCTTTTGCCCCTTATAGGTTGCATCGGCGCGAACCCGATTCCCGCTGTAAGCGGCGATCAGGGCATCGGCGGACACGATCGATCCTGGCTCCGCTCTCGCCACTGGCAGGTAGCCGTCCTGCAGTTTCTCGATGGCAGCGCGAATGGAAATCGCCTCGTCGAGCTTCCCCGCGATGGTAAGCTGCTTTTTTAGATCCACTAATTTCGGCACCGTCTCGGATACTAAATGGCTAACTAGATCCTGCATTTTCCCCGCCGTTTGTGATTGCAGCGCGCGTAATGCTTTCGGTTCGGCAACGAAATCCTTTTCACAAAGCACCGGTTCCTTGGCGATGCGCTGACGCTCGGAACGGACAGCTAGCGCCCCCTCGAGATCGGCCGATTTCTGCAGCGCTATTTGCAATTCAGCAAGGGCATCTTCGTACTTGTTGAAGGTGTCGCGCTGAACCGCAGCAATTCGATCTTCACATCGCTGCACTTCCGCTTCTCCCGCCGCTACGCCCTGCGCCCGAGCGGTGTCGCTGAGCAGGATACAAACGAGCAACGAAAAGAGAAACCGGGCGCTCATGGGATCGCGACTTGCACCGCCGGACCGCCGGTCCACTCGCCATCTTCGGGCGCGAAGCGCATCGGTACGTCCCATGCCACCGGAGCAGCTTTTCCCGCCGCATCCGTGATCAAACCGCGCAAGCGGACTCGCGCCTCACCGGGGGCAGTCAACGCCACTTGTGCGGCGGAGATATCGGCGAACTCAACCAGCGTTTCTCTCGTCGCGAGCTCGTTTCTGACCACGTCCCGGGCGCGCCAGTAGGCTGCGGATTCCGTAAAGCTGTGCTGGTTCGCCTCGTGCCAGCCATCGATGACCACCGGACCGAAGATCCGCGCCGGCACGGCGAGGATGAGTAACACGGCCGCGACGACCGCGGGCTTGAGCCATCGTTTCGGCTTCTTGCGCAACGCGACGAGGCTCGTCACCGGCTGCCATTGGTCCAAGCCTTCGCACCAATAAAGCGTCTCCACCGCTATCAGCCCGGAATTCAAAAGGTGATCGATTTGGGGAATGGTGTAGGGGCCCTGTTGGGCGCCGGCTAAATGCAGATAGAAGGATTCGGGCGAGTTCATTACGGCGGAACGAACGGTGGCCACTGGCGAAAATTTCATGGGGTCCCGTTCATCACAAGCAACTCTCTTTCCTCATGCGGTGCTGACGCACGCGAAAAATGAAGGCTGAAGATCTCGCACCCACGCAGTCTCCAGCAAAATCGGATCAACGCAGGACTTTATGCCACTCCACGATTTGCCGCGGTTCGCAGACAGCGCCGGGATTGACGAACTCGCTCGACACGCTCGCGGCAGCTTTCGGACACTTACCGTCCCATGAGATTCGCCAATCAAGTCGCCATCGTGACCGGAGCCGGTCGCGGAATTGGACACGCCATCGCCCTGCGCCTCGCCAGCGAAGGAGCGCGCGTGGCCGTGGTCAGCCGCACCGAACAGAACGCTCTGAAGACCGCCGAGGAGATCAACGCAAAGTACCCCGGCCTCGCCAAGGCCTATGCGGTGGATGTGGCGCAATCCGCCGCGGTGAAGAAGCTCGGCGAACAAATCATCGCCGACTTCTCGCGGGTGGACATTCTGGTGAACAACGCAGGACTCACTCGCGACGGTCTCTTCATGCGGATGAGCGAGGAGGATTGGGACGTGGTGCTCGATACCAATCTCAAGGGCGCGTTCAATTTCATCCAGGCGATCATCCGCCCGATGCTCAAGCAGCGCAGCGGCCACATCATCAACATCGCCAGCGTGGCGGGGCTGATGGGCAATGCAGGGCAGGCCAACTATGCCGCGAGCAAGGCCGGCCTCATCGGTCTTACGAAGACAATCGCGCGGGAGGTCGCCAGTCGTGGAATCACTTGCAACGCCGTGGCGCCTGGGTTCGTCACCACCGACATGACCGAAGTGCTGCCCGACGCCGTGAAGACCGGAGTGATCGAGCAGATTCCGCTCGCCCGTTTCGGCGACCCCGATGACATCGCGAACGCCGTCGCCTTCCTCGCGAGCAACGAGGCGAAGTACATCACCGGACAAACGCTGACGGTGGATGGCGGCATGGTGATGTAGAAGAAATGGTGAAATCTTAAGGGTGCGGGATGAACGATCCCGATTCATCCTTCATCCCGTTCCTCTCCATGCTCCTCTATCTCCTGCGCCATGCCGATGCCGATACTGTCGCCGAGAGCGACGACGCACGCTGCCTTTCCGAGAAGGGACACACGCAGGCCAGGAAGGTCGCACGCTTTTGCGAGGCGCATGAACTTAAGCCTGCGCAGGTGCTCTCCAGTCCGGTGCGCCGCGCGCACGAGACGGCGCTGATCGTCTCGGCGCATCTCCGGGCGGAACTCGAGGTCGCACCATGGCTCGCGTGCGGCATGAATCCGGAGCGGGCGCTGGAGGAACTGCGCGAGCATCGCCGCCACGAGAGCGTGATGATCGTGGGACACGAGCCGGATTTCAGCCGACTCGCCGCGCACTTGCTCGGACTCCCAGGTGGGGATCGCATCACCATCCGCAAGGCGTCGCTCACGCTGCTCGAAGTGGAAACCTTCCGGGGCGCAGGAGCCCAGTTGAAATTCTCGCTGCCATGCCGGCTGATGTGACCCCGCGCATCCTGCGGCCCGCGGACTTCGCCGCGGACGCCGCACGCTTCATTCTCGATGAGATTCATGCGGCGATCGCCGCGCGCGGCTTTTGCCGGATCGCGCTCAGCGGTGGCCGAACGCCGCGCAAGATCCATGAAGCGCTGGTGAAAGACGCCGGCGAGGTGCGCTGGGAACGCGTGCAAATCACCTTCGGTGACGAGCGCTGCGTGCCGCCGGACGATGCAGAAAGCAACTACCGCATGGCCTACGAGACGCTGATCGGACCGGCGGGGATTCCCGCCGGAAACGTCTTCCGCATCCGCGGCGAAATCTCTCCGCACGATGCCGCGCGCGACTACGAAGCACATCTCGCCGCGGTCGCCGCGCGCCTGGGTGAAACGCGTTACATTCACGATCTCATCCTGCTCGGCCTCGGCGAGGATGGTCACACCGCCTCACTTTTCCCGGGCTCCCCGGCGCTCGACGAGACTGCGCGGAATGTGATCCCGGCCACCGGACCAAAGCCCCCGCCGCAGCGAGTGACGATGACCTTCCCGCTGATCAACGCCGCGCGACATGTGGCCTTCCTCGTGGAAGGCGCCGCAAAACTCCCGCGCGTGACGGAGGTCACTTCCGGTCGCAGCACGCTGCCCGCCGCACGAGTGCGTCCCGCCGATGGCGCGCTCACGTGGATCGTCGGGCCCTAGCGACGTAGCGGCGGGATGCGTCCATTCACCGCTAAGAAATTTGCTTCCCGTTACATTCACCTTCACCCACACCGCATGAAATTCCTCCCTACCATCTTCACTTTCACGGCCATCGCCACCACCGCTCTAGGTGGAGACAAACTCTGGATCACCAATGAAGGCAAGGCTGGTCCGGGCAAGGGCAAGCACATCGTCTTCCTCTCCGGCGACGAGGAATACCGCAGCGAAGAAGGGCTGCCGCAGCTCGCAAAAATTTTGAGCGAACGTCACGGCTTCAAGACGACCGTGCTTTTCTCCATCAATCTTCCCGGCTGGTCGCCGCGCGAGATCGCGGATTTCAAGAAGGCCAACCCCACCGCACCCGAACCGAAGCCGACCGATACCGATCCAAACGACGGCACCATCGATCCCAACGAGCCCGCCAACGAGCCCGGCATGGAAGCGCTCGATTCCGCTGACCTCTGCGTCATGCTGCTCCGCTTTCGCCGCTGGCCGGATGAGCAGATGAAGCATTTCGCCGACTACGTCGCGGCCGGCAAACCGGTGATCGGTCTGCGCACCAGCACTCATGCTTTCTCCGGGATCAAGGGCACCTACAGTGCTTTCAACGGCTTTGGAAAAAATGTGCTCGGCGAGGGCTGGGTGAACCACTGGGGAAAACACAAGAGCGAGGCAACACGCGGCGTGATCGAGCCGGGCGCGAAGGGCAATCCCCTGCTCCGTGGCGTCGCCGACCTCTTCGGCGACACCGACGTGTACGAAGCCTACCCGCCCGCGGATGCGCAGATCCTCGTCCGCGGCCAGGTGCTCAAAGGCATGACGCCGGACGCCGAACTCGCCGATTACAAAAAGAATCGCGCCACGGACAAGGTGGAACAAGGTATCAACGATCCCGCGATGCCTGTGGTCTGGACGCGCGAGGTGAAAAACGAGGCTGGCACCACGAACAAGACGCTGTGCTCCACGATGGGTTCCGCGACCGACTTGAAGAACGAAGGCCTGCGCCGGCTCGTTGTGAACACGGCCTACGCCTTCACCGGACTTGAGGTTCCGGCCGCAGCCGATGTCACGCTCGTGGGTGAATTCAAACCTTCGTTCTACGGCTTCGGCGGTTTCATCCCAGGCGTGAAACCCGCAGATCTCGCCGGCAAGTAGGCGCTAGGATTGCGCGAGCGCCGCGCTCACGACCTCGGCAGTGCGCTCCAGATCTGCCGCCGTGTGCGCGAGCGAGAGGAAGCCGGCCTCGAATTGCGACGGGGCGAAATAGACGCCGTTTTCCAGGCACTGGTGAAAGAACCGGTTGAACGCGGGCCGGTCGGATTTCTGCGCGTCGGCGAGGCTCCAGACCGGGCCCGGCGTGAAGTAGAGGCAAAACATGCTGCCGATCCTCTGGAAGGTGTAATCGCGTCCCTGACGGCGGAGCGCCGCGCGCGTGGCGTCTTCAAAGGTGGCGCCGATTTCCTCCAGCCGTGCCCACCCGTTGACGCGGTCGAGTTCGCGGAGCTGCGCGAGGCCGGCGGCCATGGCGAGCGGATTGCCGCTCAGCGTTCCCGCCTGATAGACGGGTCCATCCGGGCTCAGGCAGTCCATGATTTCCGCGCGACCACCGAAAGCGCCGACTGGCAGGCCGCCACCGATCACCTTGCCGAGCGCGGTGAGGTCCGGCGTGATCCCGCAGCGCTCCTGATAGCCGCCGCGAGCGAGACGGAATCCGGTCATCACTTCGTCGAAGATCAACAGGGATCCCGACGCAGTGCAGAGCTCGCGGAGCCTTTCGAGAAAGCCGGGCTTTGGCAAATACAGGCCGGCATTGGCGGGCACGGGCTCCACGATCACCGTCGCGATTTCCGTCCCTTGATCTTTGAAAAGCTGCTCCAGCGCCTCCACGTCGTTGAAGGGTAGCGTGGTCGTGAGATCAGCAAACGCCGCCGGCACACCCGCCGAGTCTGGCCGCCCGTGGGTCAGCGCGCCGCTGCCCGCCTTCACCAGGAGCGAATCGACATGCCCGTGGTAGCAGCCCTCGAACTTCACAATACGATCGCGCCCCGTAAAGCCGCGCGCCACCCGGAGACACGACATCGTGGCCTCCGTGCCGCTGTTCACCATGCGCACCTTGTCGATGCTCGGCACCCACTCGCAGATCGTTCGGGCCATCTCCACTTCGAGCGGATTGGGGATGCCAAAGGACACCCCGCGCGGCACCGCGTTCGTCACAGCATCAATCACCACCTGCGGCGCATGGCCCAGGATCGCCGGCCCCCACGTGCCGACGTAGTCGATCAGTTCGCGCCCATCGACATCCCAGATGTGAGCCCCGGCCGCGCGCTCGACAAAGAACGGATCGCCGCCCACCGAGCGGAAAGCGCGCACCGGCGAATTCACCCCGCCGGGAATGTAGCGGCGGGCTTCCTGGAAAAGAGCGGCGGATCGAGGGAGTGACGTCATGGGAAAGGCGCCCAACTTGCACCGTCGCCACAGTTGAATGAAGCGAAATGCGCTTCGGGCGCCCAAAGCCCGCGCCCGGCGCCTCCAAAATGCCTTTTGATGCCGATCGGATTCAATAAACTTTCTCCCGTGAAAGCCCTCCCACTTCTCCTCGGCCTGCTCCGTCTCACCGCACCACTCCCCGGTCGGGCCGGAGCGGCCGCGCCTCGAGTGAAGGTCGCCGAGGTGTCGTGCGACATCCGGAACTAACCGTCCGACTCGCCCCGACCTTCATGCTGATTCTCGCCCAGGCGGTAACGACCAGAGACGGACCGCTCGACGCGGTAGCCGCATTCGCCCGGCAGCTTTTTGCCGAACGATCCGCGTACGACCTTGGGTCCATGTGCGGGGCGCTCGTCTTGGCTGCCATCATTCAGGTCCTGGCCTATTGGATTTCCGCGAAGGTAGTGGTCGCCAACGAAAGAGCGACGCTCGCGCGGGCCGGGCAGCTTTGGCTCTTGAGCGTGTTGGTCGGAGTCGGCATGAGCCTTTTACTCGTCGTCTGCGTCCTGCTGGCGGCCTCGACGCAGCAGCCCGCTCTCGTGCTGCTCGTCGGTGGTGGCTGGTTGCTGCTCGCTTGCGTGATCGCGCTGCTCTTGCCCGCGAAGGTCTTTGAAACCGACCTCTCGCGGTCCTTCGGAATTCTCCTGCTTTCCTTCATTCTCACGGTCGCCGGCCAGACCGCACTCGATCAGGCGCGAGGACACTCGACGCTCGCCCGCTGGCGGCCTTTGCAGCGGCTGATCTTTGACTCGAACGAAGGCCGTCAACGCCGGCTCAAACACCTCCTCGCCCGCGACCCGCTCGCGACGATTGAGTCTGATCTCGACCGACTGTCTTCACCCGACGAGCGAAAGAAGTCATTCAGCGAACGACAGGGGGGACTGCGCGCAGCTTTCGCCGCCCTCGAGCAGCGCCGAAAGACGATCAAGGCTGACGACAAGGAGTCGCTCGCTTCGTACGAAGCCCTCCGCCAGCGCTACGAGGAGTTGGTGAAAATCATGCGCGCCGACTACGCCGCATCGCAGGCTTCACCAGCACCAACCCCCGCCGTCCCGTGATCGCCGCGAGGGAGACGCCGCCTCCGCCGCAACTACTGGCCAACGCTCACGCTGTCGAACTTCACCGTGGTCGCGCTCGTGGCGGAGTGGGCAGAAACGGCAAGGCCCACGTAAACACTCGGCGGTAGGTTTTTGAGCGTCTGCGTCGTGATCTGCGTCCACGTCTGACCGTCCGCCGAGCGAAAGCCCGTGATCGCGTCGCCCTTGCGTACGAGCTTGAGCCAGTGAGGCAGAGCGCCCGGTGCTTTCACATTGGTCGTCGCATTGGACGCCTGCGCACGGACCTGCTGACTGAGCCCGCCCCCGGCGACGGCCACGAGTGCGACGTTGCGCGCATCCCATTTCAATGATTCCCGAATCATCACCCCGGCCTTGGTCGAAGCAGGGTCCGGCTTGCTCATGCTTTCCAGGCGCGCGACGAGCTCGCTGTCACCTTGCATGACGCGATAGATAAAATGCCCGCTGTCGGAAGCGTTCCAGAGATCGCTGCCGCCCGCTTTGATCGTGAAAACTCCCGAGCCGTCCAACGTTGCGCTGGGCAGCACATCGGGAGCGCCGAGCTCGGACTGCGACCACTCGCCGAGTTTGGGCAATGCGACGGGCTTCGGAGCCGGCACCTTTTTCTCCAGCTCCGCCGCCATCTGCTTGAACGGCCCCTTGAGCTTGTGCAAGTCCACGAGCGCCTTCGCGCGCTGGTCGGGTCGCTTCGCCGCCTTGAGACGATCGGCCACCATCTGGAACGCCGCCTGATCTTCGAGCAGATTGGTCGCGAGCGGTTTCAGATCACTCATCCACGCGTTGCTTCCGCCGGGATTGGCTTGCTGACGAAACAAGCGCAACAGCGTTCCTGCGTCATCCGCCTGCCCCAGCGCCCAGTTCTTCACGCCGTAGGCAAAAATGGCGAACGCCTCATGGTTCGTGAGATTCAACGATCGCGCGCCCGAGGCCCGGACGGGCGCCGTCGTGGCCATTTCGCGCGCGAGATCGCGGAGGAAAAAGTCGATCTTTTCCTCCTCGCCTTTGCTCTTGAAGGGAGGTCGCTCGACGATCGTCTCGAAGGCATTGCGGGCCTGGACCGGTTGGCCCGCGATCAACTGCGCGAGCCCTTCTCCGAAGTTCGCCCACGCCTGCTGAAGCGGCGGCAATTTCGGATTCGCGAGCTGCTGCCGGTAGATCTCGATCGCCCCCGCCGTGTCGCCGGCCGTGAGCTTCGCCCGCGCCTCCGGAAACGGGCCGGTCGTTCCCGTCGCGACGGCGCCAGGCGCCGGCGATGAGTCCTCGTCACCGCGAAAAATCTTCTTCCGAAAAGTGAAAACCCCGATGGCGAGCAGCAGGATCAAGCCGAACATCGCCACCGTGATCCAGCCCATCGCCTTTTGCTGCTCCTCGTCTTCGAGCACTACCCGTTTTTTCGGCTGCGGCTGTCCCCCGTTCGCACGGAGATTTTCGAGCGCGTAGTCGAGATGCTCGATCAGCTCATCGTAGCTTTGGTAACGGTCGTTCGGATCCTTACTCAGCGTGCGATTGATGACGTACGCCGTCTCGGTCGAGACGTTGGGGGCGAACGCCTGGAGACTCACCGCCTGGCTTTTTAGGTGCTTGAGCGCCACCATCGAGGCGTCTTCCCCTTCGAAGGGAGGCCGTCCGGCGAGGGCATGAAAAAGAG
>JBAVML010000181.1:0-4625 GCA_049690035.1 Chthoniobacteraceae bacterium | reverse complement strand
GCGTTGAGGGTGCTGCCATGTCGTGCAATACGCGATGAGGGACGGGGGAGGGAAGCGCGAAGTAAGTAGGCACGAGCGCTCGGTGAGCGGAGATCGAGGCGCTGACCACTGACCACCTCCGACTGCTTCCTTTCCGTCAGAGCCGCGAGATGCGGTAGCGCTCGTTGAGGCTGGCGCAGCGGGGACAGCGCGCGAGCAACTCGCTCGTTTTATCTTCGAACTCGAAGCCGCACATGGCGCAGCGCAGCACGTGGCGAAAGGCGGCGCGCTCGCGGCGCTGGCGGCGCCATTCGTTCAACAGCCAGGCAAAGAGCACTGGGCCGATCATCATCAGCAGGCAGATGAGGACGAGATAGCTGAGGCTGACGCGAATCATTTCGCGCTCCGTTCGCGGAGCTCTCCGGGAGCGATGGCGTAGGTCTCGGCTCCGAAGTCCACGGTCGCAACCGCCCAGGTGATCGGGGCCTTGCCCGGGGCGAAGGAGAGTCGTTCGAGCTGGGCCACGGCTTCCGTGTCGATGCTCGCGTCGCCGCTGGAGCGTTGGAGAAAGGCAAACTGCACAGCGCCTTTATTGTTCACCCCGATCAAGGCTTGGAGCGGCTGAAGCGGTTGAGCGGCGCGTTGTTTCCAACGAAAGGACGGGGGCTTGACCGGACGGTCGGCCAAGGCGGAGGAAAGGCCGAGGGTCGTGCGCATCGGGAGCGCGGTGCTGGCTTCCAGCCCAGGCGGGGGCGCGGCGCTGGCGATGATCGCGAGCGCGCTCCGGGCGGGCGGGGGTTGGACCGCGACCGGCGTCTCGACGCTGCCAAGCGGCGCCGTCCGGGTGGTGCTGAAGCTCGGGCGATAGGGGGTGTCGAGCAAGTTGGGCGGAGTCACGCTGCGCGCGCTGGCCACCAGCGCAGGATCCTCGGCGGCGATCCAGCGGAGCAGGGCTGCGTTCTCGGGATTGGACGGGGTGAGCAGCGAAACTAGTGGCGGCGGCGGCGGAATCGTCACCCGCTGGGGATAGACGACCTGGAAAACGAAAAAGGTCGCCGTGTGGATCACCAGCGAAAGAAAAACGCAGCCAAAGAGGATGAGCGGAAAGCGATCCCGCTCCGGCCAGTCAAAGGTCAGGCCGGTATCGAGCGGAGCCTTCACGGCGACTCGGGGCTGGTGGCCAGCACCACGGAGAAACCGAGCTTGAGCCCCTCGTTCATCAGTTGCACCACGAGATCGTAGGGGGTGCCGCGGTCGGCTTTGATGATCAGCGAGCGGTCTCTGCCGCGGTGGTCAGTCAGTTGCTGCCGGAGCTCTTCGAGCGTCACTTTGCGGTCGCGAAAAAAGATCGACGGGACCGGAGCAGCCGTCACGCTGACGATCCGCGCATCGCGTTGCGGCCCGAGGGTGAAGCCGGAAACGGGCAGGCTAATGGCCATCCCAGGCTGGAGGACGAAACGCGAACTGAGCGCGAAGAATACGACCACGAGGAAGATTACATTGACCAACGGAACGGCGGTGAACATCGCCGGGTTGATCTTGAGCGTGCGGGTGAGCTTCATGCTGGGAAGGTGGGCGGTCGTCCGTGGTCAGGGCGTGGAGTCCACCGTGGCGCAGGTCTGGCCGCTGAGCACTACCTACTGCTTACTTTTCCGCGCGGGGCCAAACTCGATAATCTCCGGCGCCGCTTCCAGGCGGTGCTCGATGATGAGATTCACGATCTCGATCCCGGCCCGTTCCATGTCATGCATGATCGAGTTCACCCGCGATGAGAGGTAACTGTAGGCGACTGCGCAGGGGATGGAAACGACGAGAGCCGCGGCGGTGGTGAGCAGGCTCTGATAAATGCCGCTCGCGATGTCCGTGGAGCTGGCGAAGCCACTTTGCGACGAGATGTTCACAAACGCCTCAATCAAACCAACGATCGTGCCGAGGAGCCCGATCAGTGGTGTCACGAATCCGATCGTCGCCAGCAGCCCGAGGCGGCGCTCAAGGCGAGGGACTTCGAGCTGACCGGCTTCGCTCACGATCTCCTTCAGTTCGGTCCGCGGCGAGTCGTGCCGGAGGATCGCCGCATGGATGACCCGGGTGACGGGGGTGGGGAGGCTGGCGCATTCCATCTGCGCTTCGGCGAAGCGCCGGTGCTGGATGAGATTGGCCAGTCCGCGCATGAATTCGCCGACCCGAACGGTGACGCGGTGGAAGTAAAGAACCCGCTCAAGGAAGACCGCTCCGGCGAGGACGCTACAGAACAGGATGAGCCACATGAGGGGCCCACCCTTTTGCATGTAATCGATCATGAGGCGTTTATATGGCGGCCTGGTAAACATTGGCAAGGCTCAGAGTCGGGCGCTGAACCGGAAAACTTTTGACCGGGCATGCCACCGGCTATAAAACGCCCTCTACGGGAGATGATCGCAGATAGCATCGATATTCACTTTGAATGCAGCCAGTGCGGGCAACACCTCGTGGTGGAGGCCGCGGGCGCAGGACTCACAGCCAATTGCCCCATTTGTAACACCATTGTCACCGTCCCGCGGCCGGCGATGGCGGCACGGGTGGACGACCGGGGCGCGCCGGAAGCACGTGGACGCACGGGCGTGAGCACCGCGGCCGGGCCGGATGCTGGGCGCCCCGCATATGCCGACCCTGTTCCGGATGAACTGCGCGAGGAATTGATCGACGCGAGCCTGATCAACGGAAAACTCGTGCGGGACTTGCAGAAGGCGCGCGAGGAGGTCACGCGACTCCAGCAGCAGCTCAAGGCGGTCAGCGAAGAGTGCGAACGCCTCAATACCAGCACGACGCACACGCACGCGGAACTGAAGACCTTCCAGACCGAGCGCCAGCAGTTCAAGATCGAGCTTTCCGGCCTGCGGCAGAAGTGGGCGGCGGCCGAGGAGGCCCTCGCCGTTCGCGAAGCGGAGGTCAAGGAGGCACGGGCCCGCCTGACCGCCAGCGTTCCGGCAGCGGAGTTCAAGGCCGTTGAAGCGAAACTGATCGAGGTGCGCCGCGTCGTCGGTGAATGGGAATCCAAAGCCGTCGCCGCGCAAAAAGCTCACGAAGAAGCGCGGCGGAACGGGGAGAAGTGGAAATCCAAATCCGAAGCAACCGAGGCGGCGCTCGCCGACGCAAAGAAGCTCGCAGCGCTGCGAGCCTCGGAGGCAAAAGCATCCGAGGCCGCGTTGAAGAAGGCGCAGAAGCTGACCGCGAAATCTGAAACCAAAGTCGCAGACCTCGACCGGTCCCTCGCCGCAGAGCGTGCTCACCGCGAGAAGCTCGCCGGGGAAATCGAGGCAAAGCGCCGCGAGTTGGGCGAGGCGCAGACGCGTTTCGCACTGCTCGAGGACGAGCTGCACAAGACCCGCGGCCAACTCGGGAAGCTCGAGTCGGAGCTGGCCGGTGCAAAGGCGGACAGCCTGCGGCTGACCGGGGAACGTGGCGACTTGGAGCGGCAACTCCACGAGGCCGCAGCGGCGCTCGCGGAGGCCGGCGATCTCAAGGCGCTTCTCTCCCGGAGTGGCCTGGAGCAGGAGGCCCAGGCCGGCAAGCTGCGGCTCGCTGAAGAAGCAAATCAAGCCCTGACCGAACGCTGCGAACAATTGCGTCGGGAAAGTGAGAGCCTCCGCCGGGATGTCTCGGATTCGCACGCCGGCCGGGAGTTGCTCGAACTGCGTTCCCGCCTCGATGAAGCCACCGTCGAGCGCGATCGAGTCACGGCACGCCTGAACGCGGTCGAGGCGGATCTGCGTGCCTTTACCGCGAGGGAAAAGTCCACGCGCGCCGAGCTCGAACACGCCCGCTCCGAGCGGGACGATGCCATCGAGCGAGTCGAGTCACTGCGCGAAACGCGGGCCGCGAAGGATAACCAGGTGCTGCGGGGCATCATCGCGCGCCTGAACTCGGATCTGGCGCAGCGTGCGACCGAAGTCCTGCGCCTGAAACGCGCGCGTTATGCGTTCAAGATCGCCTGCGTCCTTTTCGGAATCGGCATTCTTGCCGTGATTGTCTTCGCGATCGTCGTGCTGCCGCACGCGCTCCGGCAGTAGCTGATTTCGGATCCTTTGCCGGCCTCCTTGCGCGGCCACGGTGGCGCCCGTAGCCTCGCCGCTTCATGCGTGTCCTCGCCATCGATCCATCTCTGCGCGGCACCGGATTTGCCATCCTGCAAAAGGCGGGCGGGCAGGTGCGCGCGCTCGATTTCGGCACGATCAAAAACAAACCCGCGCTGCTGCCCTCGGGCTGCCTCGTGGCGATTCACGAGCGCATCTCCGAACTCATCGCGCAGCACCAGCCCGAGTGCGCGGCCTTCGAGGCGGTCATCTTCGTCCAGAGCTACAAGACGGCCATCACGCTCGGCGCGGCGCGCGGGGCCGCGCTCGTCGCCGTGGCCGCGCGCGGGTTGCCGATCTATGAGTATGCGCCGAGGCGGGTGAAGCAGTCGGTGGTCGGTCGCGGTGGCGCGCAAAAGGACCAGGTCGGTTTCATGGTCCGCGCGCTGCTCGGGCTCACCGAGACGCCGCCGCCGGATGCCGCCGATGCGCTCGCCATCGGCCTCACCCATTTCCAAACGGCCGAGAGCGCGCTGCGCAGCGTCACGCCGCTCGCACAGATATGAACGTCCGCTGGCTGGAGCGCATTGGCTT
>JBAVML010000180.1:0-11260 GCA_049690035.1 Chthoniobacteraceae bacterium | reverse complement strand
GTTCCCGGTCAGGCGATCCGGAACCGACACCTTTCCATGCACCTGCACGGTTGCGAAGCGTTCCAGTTCCCGCACAGCCACTGCCACCGCCGCCCGATGCGCTTCCACGATTCGGCCATCATTTGCAACGAGGGCGGCGACCGATACTGACTTCGGCGGTGAGAACGTGAAGTCATAGAAGACGCGACGGTTCGCCACGGTTCGCTCTTGGCCATCGTGAGTTCGCACCTGTCGCGTCGTCTTCTTCCTCAGCGTGAGCCGTTCACCCGTTTGCGGATGCAGATTGTCGCATAGAGCCACGAACGCCTTTTGATCTACAGCGCCGTGCAGACCGAGCGCTGTAGCCCCATCGCCGATCCATTCACCCGAAACGCGATTGGCTTCCGTGTAGTAATCCCCCACTGCCAGGTGCTCGTCAAAGTAGGTCTTCGCGTTCGTCAGATTGGTCTGAGTCTTCGGCGAAAGCATCGCCGAGTTCTAAATTGCCGGACGAGAAACGTTGCTCCGAGGGCGGATCAGCAGTGGGGCAAATGCCTGCCAAGGATGGCGACATGAATTTTGAGAGATTGGACGCCCTACGTCTAACACCTGTTAGAAAAGCACCGCTGAACCCTCGCGGAGGACAAGCGTATGAGTGACGCATCCGTCGCTGAGGCGCGAATGCAACGCTTCGCTGAAGCGGTGCGCAATTTCGCTGGCGTTCCGCCGAAGCGATTTGCAGCGCTGCTGCCGCACCGCGACGGCATCGCTGAACTGCGGGTGAAAGGCGCGTCCTTCGGAATGATCCGCGAACTGCTCGCGATGGCCGGCATCGAAGTTGCCGCGGACACGGTGCGACGGTTTTACCGGGACGTGATCGAAGAGCCACGGAGCGGCGCGAAGCGGTCGCCAAAGCGCGAACGCGCAGCCGTTCCGCCGCCACCGAAATTGCCAATGCCAGCGGAGCCGCCGCCTGTGATCGCCGAATCTGCACAACCTGCTCCCGCTGAGCCGCCACGCGGCCGCGGCCCGCGCATCGCTGATCCGCGCAACCTTTAACCCCGCAGCCGTGGTATTTCCGGAGTTGGCGGCTCGACCCCACCATTCAGTCGGCGCTCCTCATGCTGGACGCTCTCCACAAGCGGTTCGCTGGCACCAGCGGGCTGTTCGCGCGTCTGACGAGCGAGAAGCAACCGTCCATTACCTTTCAGCTTCTCGACCTGGAGAACTTCGGGCTCTCCGACGATCTTTACATCAAGATGAACGCTCGCGGGAAACCGCTCACGCCGTTCGAGACGTTCAAGGCTCGTTACGAGCAGGAGTTGGCCCGTCAGTTCACCGGCAAGTCCCGGCGCATTGGCGTGCAGGAGCTACCTATTGCAGAGTTTGTCGCTCGCAGGATGGACACGACGTGGGCTGATCTTTTCTGGGCTCACCGAGAAAAGAAGACTCACCTTTACGACGCGATAATCATGAACGTCTTCAGGATGGTGGCGCTCGTCTCTCGCGATCCCGAGAGCAAACGCTATCTCAAAGACGTTTTACTGCTGCGAGATGGGGCCAACCTGCCTTCCTACTCTACATTTAGTGCGCAAGGTTGGTTGGACGAGGCATTCACGAGAATGCTCATCAGCCTCCTGGAGACATGGAGCGTTGCCGATGGTTTCTCAAAGCCGCTGCTGCCGAACACGCAATACTTCGATGAGAAGGAAGCATTCGCTGAGTTGATCAAGGATCCAACCAGCCTGTCGCTGCCGGAAGTGATCCTTTTTTCGGGATACACGCTGTTCATCCAAGAGCACGAATCAGCGATCGATCCTGAGCAGTTTCAAGAGTGGATGCGGATCGTTCACAACCTCGCGGTGAACTCCTACATCGAGCGGGTTGAAGAGCTCCGTGCTACAGCACGCGGCCTACGCGAACTGCTCCCGAAATCCGCCACGATCCTTCATCACGTTTCCAAACTTGGGGCAAAAGATCGAGTGACAGGTTTCGCTGATCAGCAGGTCAAGGAAGAGACGCTCAAAGCTGGTTTAATACTCGGCGACGACGACTGGAAACCGCTGATCGATCGCGCCGAGCACCACGGCTACTTCCAGGGGCAGATCGAGTTCCTGTGCGAGTTTTCGGGTGCTACGGAACAGTGGAAGTCCAGCGGCTCCTTGTCGTGGGACACAAAGACGCATCGGCGATTACAGCAGCGCTTCGGGGATTATCTGACCAAAGCAGAGGGAATGTTCACCGCAAGTGGCCTCGCAGACCTCGGCGACTCGCGGTGGGAACGTGCCTTACTCTCGTTTGGGGATTACACGCTGCCGAGCCGGAGCAATTGGTCTTTCCTCGTCAATTCCGCAACCGAAGCGGCAAGCTGGAAGCGGTTCCTCCGGGGCACAGCACCGAACCATCCAGAGAAGCGTCCACTGCTCAAGCAGCTCTGGGATCGGCTCACGACCGACCGCCCATTCAAAATGCAACTGGATGAAATCATCGGCGCGGCAACCGCGTTGGAGCCTTGGATTGAAGCTTTCGTCCGAACTCCCGAACCGCTCGACTACTGCGGGCGGCAGTCGATTCGCTGGAACTCGGACACGAATATTTATTTGCTCAGCAAGAGCCAGATGAACGGCTCCCACGCGGAACTCTACACATACTTCCTCCATCATAATGTGCTCCGAATGCTTGATGCGGATGGCAGCCTCAAACCGCTCAAGCTCTCCCACTACGAATCTGTGATCGGCACAGATGAGGAGCCGTATATCCGGCTCAACTTTACTCACCAAAACCGCTATTTCTTGTTCTGGATCGAGTTCCGCAGCGGAACGTATTATACAAATATCAACCGCGCCCCACTCGACCAGTTTCCTGAACTTCATGCCCTCCTCTGCGGTTCGGGTGGTTTCGCTGATGGCCCAAACATCATTTCCAAAGCCTCGGCACCGGACGCGATCAAGAGCGCATTGATGAAACTCGCACGGCTGCTTTCCAGCCTTCCCTAGAAGCTCTGTTCAGTTTCCGACGGCACCCGAATTTTCCGTGGGTTGAGATTTTCGTTCAACCGAGCCGCTGCGAGTGCAACAAAAAATGTTTGTTTGTCCGGGCCAAGGCCAATCGTGGCTTGATCGAGACCAAGCTTGCTGAGCTTCGCGCTGAATTTCTCCATCGCCGGGCGGCCCGGATACGTTCGCCCCACGAAGCGTTCCTTGAAGTAGAGCAGTTGGATTCGTGGTCCTTTCGAGTGGTCGAAGACTTCGACGAAGAGGTTCCGCAGGTTCACCTTGATGCGCGTTTGCAGTTCAGGCAGCGGCTTGCCATCAAAATCGTCGTAGTGCTGAAACGTGATCTTGCCGGAGTGCTTGTGGATCTTGATCACGTCGGCCTGCGACGGATCGCCGTAGCGGTAGGCGGCGCAGTGAACGTAGATGCGCAGAATGGGAGGCAGTTCGCCGAGCAGGCTGCGATGGATCATCAGCGCGTCCCCGTCCTGCCACCCGACATCGACCCCTTCGCACGCAACATCAATCTCGCCGGGATCGCCAGCCGCGAAGAGGAGGTCACGAGCGCGGGTCTGCGCGGTGGGGAGGTCGCCGAAGAAACTCCGTATGTCGTTCTTGATGCGCAGCGGAATTTCACGCCGGAGGAAACGCTTCCGAAACTTCGTCATCGCGAGATACACGAGCACATCCTCAGTGCGCGATTTGCGAACAGTTTGCCAGAGCTGCTCGCCATTCCGCGTGACGACGAGTGCGAGGGCTCGCTTGATTCCGCCTGCGGCTTTCGTGACTTCCGCCAAGCGGTCGAATTCGCCGGGCTCGGGTGCGCGTCCAAGTTCCAGGAGGGTCTGCCAGAATTGCTCGAACAGCTCCTTGTGCAGCTCGTAGCGGTCCACGCTTCGCCGCTCGCGACTGATCGGCGCCGAGAATTTCAGTTGCGCGCTGATTTCGGTCCAGTCGATTCGGCGGCGATTCCGATTGGCCTCGAAAAGTTCCGCATCGTCGTCGCTGCGGAAGACCACGCACAAACCGAGGCCAAGCGTGCTCGCTTCGGCGTCGAGCGTCTGCTCAATCAGACCCTCGAGTTCTCCGGGAGCATAGAATTTCTGAAACGTGTTCACCTTCGTCAGAAAGCCGTCCCGGTAAGGGCGCGAGTGCGAATCCGTCTCCTGGCCGCTCACCATCGTCGAGACGAGCAGCACTCGCTCGGTCAGCGAATACGCCTCCCGGAGCGTCGCGATCCGTTCCGCTGGCTCCTCGATGACGTTCAACACATACCCGAGATTGACGACCGCCGCGGGCGTCTTCGGGGCGGTTGGTCGAAACGCCGGGTCCCATCCAGCCGCTCGATAGCCCAAATTCTGCAGTGCTTCGACATCCATTCCGTGACCGCATCCAAAGTCGAAAAATGAGTCGTTTTTGCGGAGCAGACCGCGCTCCAAGAGCTGCTTCACAGGTTTGGAAAGATCGTAGCGTTTGATGGCGGTGCGGTGTCTGGCCACGTCTCGCGGCTCTACCTCAGTCGGAGCCTGTTCAGCGACCTGCTGAACCGAGACGAGAGTGTGTCCCTCGTGACTTACTCCCATCCTTTTGAGCAGCGTCAGCCACTGCACTCGCAGGCCGATCCTTGACGGGTCACGGTAGAGCCCGGCTTCCTCCTCGCGCTTTGTCAGGTCCGCGTAGGCAGGAATGCGTGGATCGTTCGGCGGCAGGAATGTCTCTTTTCGGTGCAGAATCGGCGGGTTCGCACGCTGGCGATAGTCGGTTCGCAGGATCGAGCCGGTATTCAGATTGATCTTCGTCGCCTCCGCCAACGCAGGGTGCGGATCGGTGTCGAAATCCGGGTAACTGAGGAAGCTGATTGCGAACTGGTCAGTATGTAGTTTGAGAAGATTCCAATTCGAGGGAGGAGCGGCTGCAATTTCCGCCCGGTGAATCTCTGCCAGCAAAGGCTCTGCTATATCGCTCTTACCCGGACGCAAGAGGTAGCGCGCATCCGGAAGGTTCTTCCCGTAATGCAAGGCGCGGACTGCCCGCTGAAATTCGGCTGATTGCACGGAACCTACCTTATGGCCCTCGCAAATGAAGCAGAAGTCGGTTTTCGCTTTCCATTTGCCCGTCATTTCCTGCGCGGTCTGCCGACCCGCATCACCTCGAGCGTGCAGCCGAGGCCACTATCAAAGGGCGTGACGCGAGCTTCGACTTCGACGACGGGGTGGCGGACGGTTTCGAGGCCGAAGCGGCGGTAGGTTTGGGCGAAGATTTCGCATTCGATGATGCCGGTGTAGTCGCAGATCGTGATGAACTTCATCTGGTCGCCGGCGATTTGATGGTGGGAGCGATCGGCGATGATGAGGCCGCAGACGGAGACGCGTTCGCCGGGATAGCGGGCGAGGTCGCGGATGGGGCAATAGGTGTCCCAGGCGACATCGGGGAATTGTTCGAGCGGGTGGCCCGAGACGGTGAAGCTCAGGAGTTCGGATTCGTCGCGCAGACGCTGCGCGTGATCGGGTTCGGTGAGGGGCACTTCGGGGAGTCGGACGCGTTCGTCGCTTTGGAAAAGGTAGCCTTGGGCGTGCGGCCACTGCGCGATGTGCTGGAGGTGCCAGAACTGCGCGGTGCGCGGTTCTCCGAAGCCATCGAAGGCGCCGGCGCGGATGAGGTTCAGCATCTCGGCACCGGTCGGACGGGTGCGCTCGTAGAAGTCGCGGAGGCTGGCGAACGGCGCGCGGGTACGCTCGATCTGGTAGCGTGCGAGGAGTGCAGCGGTGAGGCTCTTGATGAAGCGCAAAGGGACTCGGATGGCGCGTGGCTGGCCGTCCTCGGGGGCGAAGTTCCAACGCGAGGCGTTCACGTCGGGCGAAAGGAAAGTGAGGCCGAGGCGGCGGCATTCGAGAGTGTAGGCGAGCGTGGAATAGAAGCCTTTGCCGTTGCTCAGGACCGACGCGAGAAACTCCGCCGGGTGGTAGTGCTTGAGATACGCGCCTTGATACGCCTCGACGCCGTAGGCCGTGGAATGCGCGCGGCAGAAGGCGTAGCCGCGAAATCCGCCGACGAGTTCCCACACGCGGGCGATCTCTTCCTCGGTGCGCTGGAGCGCCTTCGCCGCGGCCACGAATTCGAGCCGGATCTCTTCGATCACGGCATCCTTCTCTTTCACCAAGGCGCGCCGCAACACGTCCGCGCGGCCGGGATTTAGGCCGGCAAACGCTTCGCAGATTTGCAGAATGTGCTCTTCGTAGGCGACGACTCCGAAGGTCATGTGCAGCGCGGGTTCCAAGCTCGGGTGCGCGTATTGCACCGGCTCCAGTCCTTGCGCCCGCCGGGCGAACTCCGATTTCTTCGAGCTATTCGCCGCACCAGGGCGAATGACACTGACGATGGCGATGAGGCAGTCGATGTCCCTTACACCGCACATTCGGGCGAGGCTGATCATCGCGGGGCTCTCGATGTGATGCACGCCGCGGGCGTTGCCGGTAGCGATCATCTGCCAAATCGCCACGTCTTCCCACGGTTCGAGGTTTTCCAGATCGGGCGTGATGCCGCGTTCAGCGAGCAGGGCGAGGGTGTCGCGAATCACGGCGAGTCCGCCCTGCGCGAGGATGTCCATTTTCACGAGGCCGACCGTTTCCACGGCTTCCATTTCGAAATGCGTGGTTGCGTAGCCTTTGGCGCTGGTGAACGTCGGCGTCAGGGCGGTAATGGGATCGCGCGAGAGGACCACGCCGCAGGGGTGCATCTTCGGGTGTCGCGGGAAGCCGTCGAGGAACGACGCCATTTGCAAGGCGGTGCGATACGGCTCTTCCTGCCACCGGCTGTCCTGGCACTCTTGCGTGCTGGCCACGGCGGTGGCAACGTGGCCGGCGCTCGATCGCGGAACGTGTTCCGTCAGCCGTCGAATCTGAAACTCCGAAACACCGAGGACCTTCGCGATGTCCGCGATGGCCGAGCGGCCTTGGTAGGTGCTGAGTCCGCCGACGATGGCAGCGTGGCGCGGGCCGTAGCGCTCGAAGATGAGGTCCACCACGTCGTCTTTCCGGTCGTGGGCGAAGTCGATGTCGATGTCGGGCAGTTTGTTCAGCGCCATGCGCTCGCGATTCAGGAAGCGGCGGAAGTAGAGTTCGAAACGAATCGGGCAGACACCCGAAATGCCGAGCGAGTAGCAGACGAGCGAATCGGCGGCGCTGCCTCGCGTGATCCAGGCGATGCCGCGGCGCTGGCACTCTTGCAGGATGTCCCAGACGACGAGGAAGTATTCCTCGTAGCCGACCTCGGCGATGATGCTCAGCTCTTCCCGCAGTTGCGCTTCGTGCGTGTGCGCCCGTTCGCCATAACGGCGGTGCAATCCTTCGTGTGCGAGACGCGCCAGGAACTCATGAGGCGTCGAGCCGTCGTCCGGTGCGTAGTGTGGGAAGCGCAGGCGTCCAAACTCGAAAGCGACCTCGCAGCGCTCCGCGAGGTCATGCGTCGCGAGGATCGCGTCGTCGCGCCACCGAGAGCCGACTTCTGCGGCGGTGGGAAAATGGAAATCGCCCCGCGGCTTTTCGGGATGGGCTTCGTGCAGTCGCGTGAGCGTGCGAATGCTTTGGATCACATCGAGCTTTGGCCGATCGCTCGGGAGCCGATAGCGAATTTCCGGCAACGCGAGATCGGGTGAGTCGGCGCGCACGATGATGAGTCCTTCGCCGTGCGCTTTGAGCGTCGCGGCGGAGACCGCGCTCATCGAAAGCATCTCGCAGAGGTGCGCGTATCCCACGCCGTTCGCAGCGTAGGCATTCAACCGGCATCCATCGCTTTGCAGCTCGGCGCCGATGATCGGCTTGATGCCCGCTTCGGTGGCCAGCGTGAAGAACTCGACGGCTCCGTGAAGGTTTGGATCGGTGATCGCCAGCGCTTTGATGCCGCGCTCCACCGCCGTCTCGATGATCGTGGGGATGGAAAGCGCGGAGTCGAGGAAGCTGTAGTAGCTCTTGATGTTGAGCGGCACGAAGTCTCGCACCCGGTTCGCCGATGGCTTCGTTCGGATCGTTGGCGCGCGGCGCTCGGTATCTGCGCGTGGCTGATTCTTCCGCTGTTTTAGCCACAGATCGTGGCCGCGCATGATCGAATGATTTTCACGCAGCCCATCGAGCACGCCGGCGAGCCGCCGTTCGTTGTCCCGCTTGCGGCTTTGCTCATCGAGGCTCAGCTCGGTGCGGAAGATGCCGCCGTAAATGTGCGAGAGCTTGAGCGCGACCATGCGGATGCTCACGCGGCGCTCCCAGGCTTTGCGCAACAACGTCGGCAGGAGCGGATAAACGTCCTGCTCCATGTCCGCAGGCTCTTCGAGACTCACGCTCCGCGACACGTCTTGGAAATCGTTGTACCGCAACTTCAGCGTAATCGTGCGGAAGCTCTTCCGGTCTTCGCGCACTTTCGCCGCGAGGCGATCGGCGATGACTCGCAAGTTGGCGAGAATGAAAGCATCGTCCGTCACGTCCTCGAAAAAAGTCTCTTGCTGGCCGTAGCTCTTCGCCTCGGACGCTTCACGGATCACTTGCCGATCGTCGATGCCGCGAGCGTAGGCGCGCAGTTGCGGCGCGTAGTTGCCCACGATGAGCGAAAGCAAATCGGGCGGGGTCTCGGCGATTTGCTGGATGATGACCAGGCCCGCTGAGTTGAGCGTGTCCGACAATTTCGGGCCGACGCCCGGCAGCCATTTGTTCGCGAGTGGATCGAGGAAATCTCGCTCACGGCCCGCGTCCACTTCGAGGAAACATGCCGGCTTGCGCAGCTTGGATGCGATTTGCGAGACGAGCTTGTTCGATGCGATGCCCTCCGAAACCGTGATTTTCAGACTCTGTCGAATCGCGTGGCGGATCGTCTCCGCGACCGCACGAGGCGCGTGCTGACGTTGGTGGCCCAGGTCGAAATAACCTTCGTCAATCGACGCGATCTCCACATGCGGAGTGAAGTCGTAGGCGTAGCTGAACATGAACCGCGAGAATTGCTCATACTTTTCAAAATCGCCGCGCACAATAATGAGCCGCGGGCAGAGTTTGCGCGCTCGCACTGTCGGCATCGGCGTGTAGATGCCGAGCTTGCGCGCCTCGTAGCTCGCGGAGGCGATGATGCCGCGCCGTTCGCCGCCGACCGCGACCGGCTTGCCTCGCAGCTTCGGATCGGCGGCCTGCTCGACGGACGCGAAGAACGCATCGGCGTCGAGGTGGACGATCATCGGCGTCGGCGGGTGAAGCGCAGCCCCAACTCCAACTGCTCCACGAAGGGGCCGCGAGCCAGGCCGCACCAACGAAAGGCGTGATGAACGAGAAAGCGCAATTTGTTCATGGCGTCAGGTTTTGAGGATGCGAAGGAGGCCGACTTGCACACCTTGGATGACCAGCTCGTGGGCGGGGATGAGGTCTTTGAAGCGCGGGTTTTCGGCCTTGAGAAAGGGGCGTCCGCGTTGAACGACGTAACGCTTGAGCGTCGTCTCACCGTCGAGGAGTGCGGCGACGACCTCGCCGTTGCGTGCTTCGCGGAATTCCATCACGACGACATCGCCCGGCAGAATGCCGGCGCCGATCATCGAATCGCCACGGACCTTGAGTGCAAAGACGCGCGCGCCTTTCGGCAGCCGCAGCGTTTCCACGTCCACCGAGATGCAGCCATCCGGCTGCTGCCGCTCATCGTCCGGCAGACCGGCCGGGATGGTGCCGTAGATCGGAATCTCGACCATCGGACGATCACGGTAGCTGTCGGTGAGGACCAGACCGCGCGCGGTGTTTTTTGCTCCACGGTGCAGCGCACCTTTTCGCTCCAACGCCTTCAAATGCTCAGTCACGGCGTTAGGACTGGCGAAGCCAAAGTGCTCCTGAATCTCGGCACGCGATGGCGTAACGCCCCGCGACGATTGCTGCACGCGGATGAAGTCGAGAATCTCTTGCTGACGGTCGGTAAACATGGCGTCAGCGCCCAGCGCGGGGTGAGGTTGCGGTGGCGGCGAGCTTTCGATCCTGCCAGTTCCACCACTTGAGCCGCTCGGGATCGGGCTTCGGCTCAGTCGCGAAATAGACGGCGCAGCGAAAAGTGTAGAGAACGCATCGATCCTGATGCGCCCCGCGCAGCGCGATGAGCTGTTCGTAAAGCCGCTCAGGACTGCGGCGGCGCAGGTCGGCGACGCACCGAATCCCCAAGTCCACAAAGTCCCGTGCTAGGCTGGGTCCGATTCCGGGAATGCGCTGAAGGTCTTTCAGCGCAGTGGCGGTTTTTGGATCGGTGGCGGTGGAGCGGTGCATACTGTCTGTTTAGACAGTGCTCGAACGAACACCAATCAGCAAGTCAGGAATTCGGCAATCGCAAAACCGGCGCACGATCATTCCCCAGCCGGGCAATCTGATCGGGTGTAGCCGGCTGAGTGACGACCTTCAGAAGCCGGTAGGCTTTACCCGGCGGAGTCGGCAGCAACAGCCCTTCCAAGGCCGATCCGGCGGGCACGTCCTCCCAATTTTGCTGCCCCGTTACTTTGTCCTTCTCTCCGAATCGCTCGATTTCGGGCACGATGACGGGCTCGGCACCCTCCTGCTTGATCCAGTAATTGCGGCTCTCGTTTCTGGCTGGCCCGCCAAACACCGCTTCAAACGGGAGCTCGAAAAAGCCTCCCGGCCCCTTCATAAGGACGGTGGCGTTTTGCTGCGGTCTCACTTCGCGACCTTTCTGCACGAATCGGTTGCACATGACCCGATGATTTAGTCCGAGGCTGCGGGGAGCCAAGCGTCAAAAGGCGGTTCGGTTTGGAGGGAAGAGGTTTCTTCCCTGGTCGAAGCCGGAGGAACCGTCTTCGACGCACCCATCTCAACGGAAACCCAGGTTTCCGTAACGCCTTCCTGATGCGGCTGCGCCGCGGGAGACTGTGCCTCCCACCGGCTGGCGCGCGTCCACGGCACAGACTCCCCGTTGTGTGGGCAGTCAGCGACCATCTGCACCGCCCTCACTGCGCTCCCGGCCTTCCGCCCATGATTCCCCGCGGAAGCCGGCGCTTCGTTGCGGGCGGCTCAGATCATCGCGGATGAAATTCGTGTTCGCGGACGTGAATCGCGGCGCGGGCGATTTCAGGCGACAGTTTCGCGCAGGAAAACTATTTCGGGAGTGGCTTCGGACTCTGACATCTTGGGAACTTTCCCATTTTCTGGCTTTCGACCAGCCTCGGATTTACGGTTTCGCCCATGGCAAAATTTACCCTCCGTCAAGGCGACCTGACCGCCAATCTTTCCGAAGTCTCCTACATGCCTGCCGAGGGCTTTCAGGAAGAC
>JBAVML010000179.1:0-6900 GCA_049690035.1 Chthoniobacteraceae bacterium | reverse complement strand
GGAAGATGAGTCCGAGGATGATGCCGATGATCTTGAGCGGCTGTCCTTTGATGAACATGCCCACGATGTAGTAGATGACGTAGAGGACGAGGCCGGCGATGAGCAGGGTGATGAGGGTGGTGATCATAATTGTGGGATGCTGGTTTTCTGCAGCTGGGAATTATTCTCAGCTTAGATTCTACTGTCCGCGCTCCGACGAGCTAAGCGCTCATCGTTCTTTTGCCCGAGGCTTGCGGAGTGGCGGACTCGGCTGCGGGTGGGCTTGCTGACTGGGCGCGTTTGGCGATCTCTTCCATGACTTCGCTGGCGTATTCCTGGAGCAGTCGCTTTTCGCGTTCGGTGAGGCGGCGCGGCTTCATGTCCATCAGGCAGAGCGAGCCAATGGGCTGTCCATTGGGCGCGAGGAGCGGGACGCCGGCGTAGAAGCGGATGCCGTGCTCTTTGAGCAACGGGTTGTTCGCGAAGCGGCGGTCGCGGGCGAGGTCTTCGATGACCATCACCTGGTTCTTCGCGACTACGTGTCCGCAAACGGAAACATTGCGCGCGGTCTGCCGCGCCTTGGCGAGATCCGCGGGCAGGCCAGTCTGCGATTTGAAGAACTGGCGGTCGCGATCGATGAGCGAAATGAGGGCGATGGGAACCTCGAAGACGCGCGCCAGCTTCGCGGTGATGCGGTCGAAGACCGGCTCGGCTTCGGTGTCGAGCAGGTTCAATTCGGCGAGCGCGGCGAGGCGTTCCTCCTCGTCCGCGGGAATCGGCGCGGGGGTCATTTCCTCGATCAAGGGTGGGGCGAGCCCGGCGATTTGCACGAGGGCGTCGGCCAGCGTGGTGACCACTTCATCGGCCCCCGAATCGCGCAGGCGCTTGGTCGCTTCGGTCACATCTTCGGTCGCGCCCCAGAGGCCGATGACGATCTTTAATCGGGGTAAAAGCGCGCGCAGTTTCAGGCAAAGATAACGCGCGTGGATGACGGTGGAAGGAGCCACCACCGAGATGCAGATGACATCCACGTCCGCCTTTTCGACCAAGGCGAGCAGCTCCCCGGCGACCAATTTGGCCGGGGCGTTTTGCGCCCCGAATCCTTGCTGGCGCGCCAACTGGACCAGCATGGCGCCGGCGAGTTCGTCGCGGTCCGCGCGGGCGGGCAGGCAGAAGACACGGCAGTCCGGCGCAACCGCCGGCTGTGGCTGGGCCTTCTCGACGTCCGCAGCGTCGGCTTTTTCCACCGCCGCCTTGGACGGCACTGCGGGGCGCGTGCCGAGATCTTCGATGATGTCGCGCATGCTTTGCTCGACGTTGATGAGTTGCTCCTGATCCAGCAAATCCGCACGGGCATCGGTTTCCGCGGTGGTGAGCACCGGGATGAAGACGGAATCGTAGAGTGCGGTTAGCGAGTTCGCCTTTAAGTAGGACTCGACCAGCTCCAACTCGTCGCGCTCACCGGGCGTGAGGAGCCGATGGTAGCAGTCCTCGGCGGGCGTGAGCGCGTCTTCATCGCTAAGCACGACGCTGAGGAACGCGAGGCGTGGGACATGCCTGCCCATGACCACGAGACAGACGGTGAGCGGCGTCGCGAGCACCAGACCGAGTGGTCCCCAGAGCCAAGTCCAGAAAACTGCCGCAACGATCAAGGCGATCGACGACACGCCGGTATGCGCGCCGTAGAGCAGCGGTTCCATGACGTTGTTGAGCAGCAGCTCCAGTCCGGCGAAAAGCGCGATGGTGAGAATCGGCACAGTCCAATGTGGCGAGATGGCTAGCGCCAGCAGCGTGGGAAGAATCGTGGCGACCCACGGCCCGATGTAAGGGATGAAGCGCAGCACCGTCCCGAACGCGCCCCAGAGCACGGCATTCGGCACGCCGATGAAAGACAAGCCGATGGCGATGACCGTGCCGTAAGTCACGTTCACGAGCAGTTGCATGAGCAGATAGCGCGAGACGCGGTGACCTGCATCGTCCATGGCTCGCGTGGTGGCGCTGATCCGCCCCTGGCCGATGAGCCGGATGAGCCGGTTGCGCAAATCTTCGCGCTGAAAAAGCATGCAGATGACCAGGACCAGCACCAGCGCGGCCATGCCGAGAGGCCCGAGCAGAGGCGCGATGATGAGCTGCACCAGTTCGATCGGATTGGCTCTGGAAGTCTCGACCACCTGCACCGGCACCGCAGCGGGAAGCGAATGCGGCGGTGAAGCTACGGCGGTCTCCGGCTTGCCGGGCTCGTGCGTCACGGTGGGTGCACCCGTCGCTGTCCCGCCGGGCAGTTCCTGTTTCAGCTCGTCCAGTGTCTGCGAAAGTTTGGTGTACGCCCCACCTTTCGGCAGCTCGAAGGCGTGCATCTTGGTCACGATGTTGCCCTTGTATTCGGGTAACTTCGTCGCGAGATCGACCAACTGCCGGGTGAGCATCCAACCCGCCATGCCGAAGCCAGTGAAGATCAGCGCCACCACCAGTAGCACTGCCGCGATGCGGCCAATCCAGCGCTCGATGCGCGTGACCAGCGGCGAGAGCAGAAAGGTGAGCAGCGCCGAAAGCGTCAGCGGAATGAGCAGCTCGCGGGCGAAATAAAGCGTCGCCACGATGAACGCCGTCAGCGCCAGCGTCCACAGGCCGACGAGCGCGTCGGTGGCCGTGGTTTTGGTTTTGAGCGCGGGCATTCGGGGAAGGTGGTGGGGTTGGCGTCGCGAAGTTTAGACCCGAGTCCGCAGCCACTCGCGCAAGACTTCCAAATCCACGGGTTTGACGAGGTGCTCGTCGAAGCCAGCTTGTTTGGCGGCGATCAGGTCTTCGGGGCTGGCGTAACCGGTCATGGCGATGAGGAGCACACCGGTCAGGGCAGGCATCGTGCGGAGGCGGCGGGCGACTTCAAAGCCGTCCATGCCAGGCAGGCCGATGTCGAGGAGCACGACTTCGGGCAGGAATTCGGCGGCGACGGCGAGCGCATCGGGGCCGGTGAAGGCGACGCGCGTGACATGGCCGCGGCGCGTTTGGAGGATCGCCATGCTGCGCGCGGAGTCGGTGTTGTCATCGACAATGAGGATGCGCCGCGAGGTCTCGCGGGCAACCGGGGCCGGCGGAGCGGGAGGAGGCGGCGCGTGGCGGAGGATCGGGAGGTGGACGGTGAATTCGCTGCCGTGGCCGAGGCCCTCGCTATGCGCCTCGACACTGCCGCCGTGCAGCTTCACGAGCCGGCTGACGAGCGTGAGGCCGATGCCTAGGCCGCCGTGCGCGCGGTCCAGCGAGCGGGTCTCCTGAACGAACAAATCGAACACCCGGGGCAGCAACTCGGGATCGATGCCCGCACCGTCGTCGCGCACGCGGACGATGACCTCGGGTGGTTCCACGCCGACGGCGCGTTCGGCGCTGAGCGAGATGTGGCAGCCGTCTCCGCTGTATTTGCAGGCGTTGCCGAGGAGGTTGGTGAAGACCTGCTCCAGGCGGGTGGCGTCGGCATTCAGGAAAACGGGCTGCGCGGGCATGGATACGGCCAGCTCCTGATGCCGCACTGCACAGCCGGAGCGCACGAGACTGGTCGCGGCTGTGAGGATCGCCTCCAGCGCGACGGGCTGTTTTCGGAGTTCGATTTTCCCTTCCGTAATGCGCGAGACGTCGAGCAGGTCGTCAATCATCCGGCTCATGTTTTCGATCTGCCGGCCAATGATATGCTGGGCTTGTTTGCGCTCGGCGGCGGTGGCCTCCGCGGTCTGCAAAATCTCCGCGGCGTTGCGCAGCGGCGCGAGCGGGTTGCGCAGCTCATGCGCGAGCATGGCGAGGAATTCATCCTTGCTGCGATCGGCTCGCGCCAGGTCCTCGGCCCGGGCGGCCAGCGCATCCTCCAAGGCACGGCGCGCGGTGATGTCGGTGATGTTTTCCAGCACCGCCACGGGGTTCCCCTCGCTGTCGCAATCGAGTGTCTTGCGCACGAGCACGGTGATCCGCTCGCCGTCGCGCTTTGTGTGGCCCAGCTCACCGACCCAGTGGTTGGTCCGATACAGCTCAGCGAGCATTTCCTCCACAGGGATGGAAAATTCCGTCTTGAGCAAGTCGTGGCTGATCTTTCCCAGCGCCTCTTCCCGCGACCAGCCATACAGCTCTTCCGCGCCGTGATTCCAGTAGCGGATCTCACCTTCCGTCCCACGCACGATGATGGCGTCGTGCGTCAAGTCGAGTAGCCGGGCTTTCGCAGTGAGCTCTCCTTCGGTCTTCCTGCGCTGGCTGATCTCGGTGAAGATGACGGCGACTTTGCGGCTGTCCGCGTCGCCGACCCGGCAGGCGTAGAGATCGAACAAAAGGCCACCCATCGCTTTCGCCTCATTGACAAAGCGCACCGGCTCCCCCGTCCGGGCGACTTTGCCGTAGATCTCAAACCAATGTTCTTCGTGGTCGGGGTATAATTCCCGGATGCGCTTTCCCACGCTGCCATGCAGTCCGGTGTGCATTTCGAACGACGGATTTACTTCCAGAAAGATCCAATCGACCGCCTTTCCCTGAGCGTCGAAGATCAGCTCGATGATGCAGTAGCCCTCGTCTATTGCGTTGAACAAATTGCGATAGCGTTCCTCGCTCTCGCGCAGGGCTTCCTCCGCCTGCTTGCGCGCGGTGATGTCCGTATAGCTGATCAGGATGGATTCCGTGCCCCGGTCCAGCACCCAGCGGCAGAGGGAAGAAATGCGCCGGCCGTTGCGCGCGATTTGCACGACCTCATCGGTAAAAACACCTTCGCGGTGAAGCTGAGCCTCGATCTCCACCAAGGGTTTGGGAAACTCCGTGTGCAGGAAAGCGTGCAGGTCTTTTCCGATTACCTCTTCGGCGGTCCATCCATAGAGCTGCTCCGCACCCTTGTTCCAGGAAGTGATCCGACCATCGAAGCCGCGTACGATGATCGCGTCCTTGCTGAGGTCGAGCAGGCGCGCCTTCTCCGCAAGGTCACGGGCCGCCTCCCGAAGATGCACATTTACGCTCTCAGCCGCGTCGGCGAGTTCACGTTGGCGCACCGCTCCTTGGGTCAGCGCCTCGTTCGTCGCAACGGTCTTCGCGGTCGACTGCGCGAGGTCGGTGGGGCGTGGCTCGGTTTCCATACGGTCTGGTAGCACTTGCTTCACCGACTTCAACAACTCGGGAGTCGTGTAAGGCTTCGACAGCATGTGTTTCACGCCGAGGCTGGGAGCATGCGCCCCCCGTGGGGATCGCGCAATCAGCGCTCCCCCTTCGTGAACTGTTCCGTGATGTGCGCCACTACTACTCCGGCTTTCGTCAACACGGCGCGATTGATCATCGTGCGCGCATCCGGCTGGATATACATCCATTGCGACATGTGGACGCGGGCCAAAGGATTTCCAGGAGAGAGATCAAGCGTGAACTCCAGATGGAAGACATTTCCGTAAGCTTCTCCCCGAGCCTCGCCCACGATGCCCGTGCCAGTGGCGGTCCAGTGGTGGGCGTCCACGCGCTTGATCCGCCACGAACGGTGCGAGGGCTTCCCATTTTCAAACGCGATATCTTGCTCAAAGTGAAAAGTATCGCCCGCCCAATGTCCTCGAGTCTGCGTGGTCAGCACCTGGCTCGGCTCACCGCCGCGCGATTCGATGATGCCCCACGAATGCGTGCGCCCGCGGAAGTAAACACCGGGATCAAACACGGGCTTGCCATCCTTAAAGCTCGCCGCCTGCCGGGTCGCACAACCACCAAAGCAGATCGCGAAAATTGCGATCACGAGGCAAGAGAGCGGCCGGACGCCGCCAAGGAAACGAACCATGTAGGGACTCATCGCAGGCCGGGCTTACGGTGGCTGTCTATATGATCGGTGCAGCTTTCATAGGGTCGGAGCGCCGGCGAGCACCGGTGAGTGAGGCATCAAACCCGAAGCTCTGAAAGGTCGATAGCCCACTCGAAGTCTATAGCGCTTCAATCCATCCGGCCAACCTGGAGTGGGTGCATCGCGATCTCAGCAGAGCTCGAAACATCCTTTCCTGAACCAACGTGGCGCCTGCCTTCTCGGGATTTGGATCGCTAAGCTTGAAGCTGCCGGTGACGAGGCCCGACTTGGAATTGATGCTGAGCGTGAGCCCGCCGGGGTTGTTGGCGCCGACGGCGGCAAATGTCACCTTGTTCGAAGCGGTGACGGCACCGGCTGCGTTCGGAACGCTCTTGGCCACCGTGGGACTCATCACGACGTTCCCATTTGTTTACGATCTCTTGGTTCGCCAACCAAAAGCGAAGCGTCATTCACAATGATCGCTCCTCAAACCCAGACTATCCCCAACCGACTGAATGAGACTCCGCACAATCGAGCCCCGATCAGCGAAATTCTCCGGTCTTCTTACCGCAAATTTACGAGAGACAAGCTTACACGCAGGGCATTGAGAGTAGTTCTCCGAAGAGGATCGGGGAATTCCACGGCGGTCTTGTGAGAGTAAATCCCCCGTTGCAATTTGAGCCAACGGCCAGAGCGTATCCCATCCGAGTTCCTCCCTGCCTGCATGAGCATGCAAAAATCCACCACCAAAAGAATTGTTCTCTTCGAGCCAGATCAAAGGCAGCTCAAAAGTGCGTTGGAGGATCGAGAACTGTCACCGGGACTGACTGCGTTTCTCACGAACTTGCTCAAGGCCAAGAAATGGACCCGGAAGATCAACATTCCCTCTGGCCATGATAATGTGGCCGCAGTGCTCGTCTTCACAACGGCACTTCGAACAGCCGGGTTCGAGATTCTGAGTGAATTGCACGTATATTACGCCGGGAAAGTGATAGTCGAGAAGTGGCAAGTCGTTGGCGAAGAAGAACAGATCGCTCTCCTGCCGAAAGAAGCTTTTCACGCCATCGACATCGACAAGGTTCGCGTCCAAGACGGTCAGGTGACGATCGAAGTCAGCGCACCTATCATTGGCGGACACAGTGGCACTC
>JBAVML010000178.1:0-7327 GCA_049690035.1 Chthoniobacteraceae bacterium | reverse complement strand
GGCGGACAGATCGTGGCACATAGCTCGCCTGGTCAGGGCGCGTCATTTATCGTGACGCTCCCGGTGAAACAACCTTCCACCGAAATTCATGAACCCAAGAGAAACGATGCCGATCACGATCCTGATGGCCGATGACGACGCGGACGACCGCGCGTTGACCAAGGAGGCGCTCGTCGAGGGGCGCCTCGTGAACACCATCCGCTTCGTTGAGCACGGCGAGGAACTCATCGAGTACCTGAAGCGGACGGGACGCTACGCCCCGCCGGCGGAAGCTCCGCGGCCGGGCCTCATCCTGCTCGATCTCAATATGCCGCGCAAAGATGGCCGCGCGGTGCTCAAGGAGATCAAGAGCGATCCCGATCTGCGCACCATCCCGGTCGTGGTGCTCACCACGTCGAAGGCGGATGAAGATGTTTACCGCAGCTACGATCTCGGCGTGAACAGCTACATCGTGAAGCCGGTGACCTTCGAGGCGCTCGTCGATATTTTGCAGACGCTGGAGAAGTACTGGTTCGAGATCGTCGAGCTGCCGCCGGAGAAAAAGTAGGCGGACGAGGAAGTGGACTTCCAGAATGTGGAAGTGGTGCGCCCGCTTCTGCTTTTCTAAATCGGACCCATGCTTACCCCCGCCGAACTCGCCGCCCTCCGCCGGGAATACTCCGAGCGCGGACTGCGCCGCAGCGAACTCGATCCCGACCCGATCGTGCAATTCAACCGCTGGCTGGGCGAAGCCGCGGCGCGGCAGATCCTCGAGCCGAATGGAATGACCCTGGCCACGGTGGACCCGTCCGGCCAGCCTTGGTCGCGCACCGTTCTGTTGAAAATTTGCGATGCACGGGGATTCACCTTTTTCACCAACTACGAAGGCGCGAAGGGGCACCAACTGGCCGCGAACGGACGCGCGGCGCTCACCTTTTGGTGGGGCGCGCTGGAGCGGCAGGTGAATGTCACGGGCCTGGTGACCAAGACTTCGCGCGAGGAGAGCGAACAGTATTTTCACTCGCGACCGATCACCAGCCAGTTTGGCGCGTGGGCTTCAAAGCAGAGCGATGTGGTCGCGAGCCGCGACGAGCTTGAACGCAGCTTCAAGGATGCGTTGGAAAGATTCGGGGAATCGGTGGTTCCGCTGCCGCCGTTCTGGGGCGGCTATCGTCTGGAGCCGGCGACGGTCGAATTCTGGCAGGGGCGTCGCAGCCGCCTGCACGATCGCCTGCGCTACACGCGGCAGGCGGATGCCTCGTGGCTGATCGAGCGGCTCTCGCCGTGATTCAGCGTGCGTTGCTCTTGAGCTGCAAGAGCGCGCTCTCGGCGCGCTTGAGCTGCGTCTTCGAGCCGGCGCCGAGCGTGAGCAAGCGGCGTTGGCGATCGACATTGGTTTCTGCGAGCAGGAGCTCGGTGCGCTGAAGCGAGGTCTCGGCTTCGGTCGCCATCGCCTCCGCGGTTTTGAGGGCAGCTTCGGCGGCGCTCACCGCGTCCGGGGTAAGCTGGCCGCCGGTCACACGCGCTCGCAGTTCATCGAGTGCTTTTTGCTGCGCGCCGACGCGGGCCTTTTCGTAGCGGACACGGGCGCGGGCGGTGGCGAGCACACACCCCTCCGCCTCCACCTTCGCGAGCACCCCTGCTTTGACGAGCTTCTGCCAGCGCTGCTCCTTGCTCTGCGCGCGGTCGAGGGCGCTTTTCGCGCGCTCCACGTCGAGGGCGGGCTCGGGCGCCAGCAGCTCGAAGTTGGGCAACTCCTTGCCGGGCAGCACATCGCTTATGTCCTTGGGGAAGAGCGCGGCTCCGCCCTCCTGCGGCTCGCCGGCCTGCCGGCGCGGGAGATCACTGTCTGCCGCGAGCATCCTCCCGCCGAGGGCGAGAGCCGCCGCGAATGCGAGACACGGACGTGTGTTCATGAGGCGAATCTAGCAAAGGTCACGGCGGCGCCCAACCAGTTTGCACGGATGCACCATGAACGATACGCTCCGCGTCGATGCGCACCTTCGCACTCGTTCTCGCCCTCTTTTTCCCGCTCGCAGCCCGCGCCGTCGATAGCCCGGCGGTGCGGGCGGAGAAGGAATATCGGGCGAAAAGGCAGGCCGCGCTTTCGGCGCAGTGGCTGGAAACGAAGCTGCCCTGGGAGACACCAGCCTCGTTTCTGGCGCGCCTGATCGACACCGCGCGCGAAGGGGACAGCCGGGCGACGGCCGCGCTCGGCTGGGAATTCCACCAGCGCGGCGACAAGGAACGCGCACGTTCCTGGCTGGGAAAATCGGCCGAACGCGGCAATCGCTTCGCGGCCTATCTCCTCGGAGTTTTGCAGGCGCCCACGGATCCCCCCGATCCGATCGGAGTGGACTGGATGCGCCGCGCGGCCGAGGAGGGCCTCGCTGATGCGCAGTTCGAGATCGCGATCCGCTATGCGCAGGGAAAACAGGCCGCCCTCGACCTCGCGGTCGCGCGTGAATGGTATGCGCGTGCCGCCGAGCAAAAATATGCCCCGGCCTTGTGCAATCTCGCGACGATGGAATGGCAGGGAACCGGAGGCCCCGCCGACCTGGAGAGTGCCGGGCGGCACTTCCGCGCCGCCGCCGAAGCCGGGCTCCCGCAGGGCGACTTCGGTCTCGGCGAAGTGCTGCGGGTGCAGGGTCGCTACGCCGATGCCGCCGCCGCCTACAGTCGTGCGGCGGAGGTCGGCATCGTGGAGGCGGACTTCTGGCTCGGGTGTTTCGCCAGCCAGGGACTCGTGCAGCCACGTGACGAGACGGAAGCGGCGAAGCATTTCCTCAAGGCGGCGCTCGCCGGCCACACGGTCTCGCAGGCCATCGCCGCCGATCTGCTCGCGCGCGGCACCGGCATCGCCGCCGACCCGGAAGCCGCGGCCCGCTGGGACGCGGAGCTGCAAAAAATCTCCGACCGCGAACTCAACACCACGATCGGCGGCCTCTATCTCGAGGGCCGCCTGGTCAAGCGGGACTTCGTCAAGGCCCTGCGCTACTTTCGCGGCGCTGCCGAACAAGGCCAGCCCGCGGCTCAGCGCTGGGCGGGCGCCTTGCTCGCCTCGGGCGAAGCTGGGGAACGCAACCTCACGGAGGCCTACCAGTGGCTCTGGCTCGCGGCGCGCAATGGCCAGCGCGACGCGGAGCCCGCCTTCCAGTCCGTGCTGCAGGCGATGAGCGGCGACCAGATCATCGAGGCGGCGAAACGCGCGGAGCAATTTCAGCCATCGGCACCCGCTGCGACCCAACCTTGAACGTGAGGCGCGCGGAGCCTAGCTTCGCGGCCCTATGTCTCTTGAAAAAATCGCCGTCGTCGGTGCCAGCGGTTATTCCGGCGAAGAGTTGCTGCGGCTACTCATCCGGCATCCGGGCGTCGAGCTTGCGGCGGTCACTTCGCGCCAGCTCGCAGGGCAGACCATCGCGCAGGTGTTTCCGAAGTTTGCCGGGATGCGTTACGCGGATCTCGCGTTCATCGAGAGCGATGCGGTGAAAATTGCGGCCACCGGCGCGCGCGTCGTTTTCCTCGCGCTGCCGCACGGCGTGGCGGCGGAATATGCGCGCCCGCTGGTCGCCGCGGGGTTGCGGGTCATCGACCTGAGCGCCGACTTTCGGATCAAGAATCTGGCGACCTATGCGGAATTTTACGGCGACGCGCATCACGCGCCGGAACTGGCGGCGCAGAGCGTTTACGGGTTGCCGGAAATTTATCGCGAGCAGATCAAGACGGCGCAGCTCGTCGCTTCGCCGGGATGCTATCCGACGAGCATGATCCTTCCGCTGCATCCGCTGCTGAAGCGCGGGCTGATCAAGCCGCAGAGCATCGTCGTCTGCTCGATGAGCGGCGTGAGCGGCGCGGGGCGCAACGCGAAGACCGACTATCTCTACGTGGAGTGCAACGAAAGCCTGCGCGCTTACAGCGTGCCGAAGCACCGGCATCTCGCGGAGGTCGAGCAGGAGCTTTCGCTCGCGGCGGGCGAGACGGTGACGATTAGTTTCACGCCGCATCTCGTGCCGGTAAATCGCGGCATTCATACCACCATCCACTGCGCGCCGGCGGAAGGCATCGAGCCGTGGCATATCACAAACGCGTTCACGGAAAGCTACGGACGGGAGCCTTTCGTCCGGCTGCTCGGTGAGCAGGGTTTGCCCGACACGAAGAACGTCGTGCTCACCAATTTCGTGGACATCGCCTGGCGCCACGACCCACGCACGGGGCGCCTCGTGTTGCTCAGCGCGGAGGATAACCTGACGAAGGGCGCCGCCGGACAGGCGGTGCAGTCGCTCAATCTCATGTGCGGTCTGGCGGAAACGACCGGGCTGCTCTGAAGCGCAAAAATTCTCCGCAATCGTACTCGTCTCGCGGCGAGGATTCCGCTTTCCTCCTCACTCGCCGCCGCGCTGCAAAACCGGTGCGGGCTGAACCCGCATATTCGATCGAGTCATGTCCTATTCCGAAGTCAAAGGCGGCATCACCGCGCCTCAAGGGTTCCTCGCAGGCAGCGCGTATTGCGGCATCAAGGCGACCAATCCCGACAAGCCGGACATTGCGCTGATTCATTCGCCGCAGCCGACCGTGGCCGCGGCCACGTTTACCACCAACCGCGTGAAAGCGGCTCCGGTGCGCGTTTCTATTTCGCATCTTAAGACCGACGATGTGCGCGCCGTCATCGCGAATGCCGGGAACGCCAACGCCTGCACCGGCCTCACCGGCCTAGAGAATGCCAAACGCATGGCCGCAGCCACGGCGGCGGCGCTCGGCCTCAAGACGCGACAGGTGATGGTGTGCTCGACGGGGCGCATCGGCGTGCAGTTGCCGATTCAGAAAATGGAGGAGACGATCGCGACTCTGCCCAGTCATGTGCGGAGCGACGGCTCGCTGCGCGCGGCGAAGGCCATCATGACCAGCGACTCGTTTCCGAAAGAGTTTGCGGTCGAGTTTGAGATCGACGGCCAGGCCGTGCGCATCGGCGGCATCGCCAAGGGCGCGGGCATGATCGACCCAAACATGGCGACGATGCTTTGTTTTCTTACCACCGATGCGAAGATCGGCCGCAAGCAACTCCAGACCGCGCTGAGCGTCGCGGTGGAGCAATCTTTCAACCGCATCACCATCGACGGCGACATGAGCACCAACGACACGGTCATCATGCTGGCCAACGGCGTCGCGGAAAATGCGCCGCTGAAATACGGCACGCCCGCCTTCAAGCTCTTCCAGCGCGCGCTCGACTGCGTGACCCGCAATCTCGCGCGCATGATCGTCGAGGACGGCGAGGGCGTGACGAAATTCGTCGAGGTGCATGTGAATGGAGCCGCCTCGCTCAACGATGCGCGTCGCGCCGCCGAGGCGATCGCGAACTCCAAGCTGGTGAAGTGCGCGTGGTTCGGCGGCGACCCGAACTGGGGCCGCATCATGGACGCGATCGGCTACTCCGGAACGCGCATGCGGGAGGAACTCGTGGACATCTTCTACGACGGCGTGATCGCCGTGAAGGGCGGCATGGCCAGCAACACGCCGTTCGCCAAACTCCAGGAAGTCGCCGCGGAAAAAAAGTTCACCATCCTCATCGATCTGCACATGGGCTCCGCGGAGTACACCGTCTTCACCACCGACCTCAGCGTCGATTACGTGAAGTTCAACATGGGCGAGTGAAGAAAAGGAGGAAGGCAAAAGGATGAAGGATGAAGAAGATGCCGCTGCGCGCGACTGAAGGTCGCATTCGAATTTCCAAACGCGCTTTTTCCGCCACTAACTTCTTCATCCTTCCGCCTTCCTCCCTCATCCTTCTCTCCCATGGCTCAATCACCCATCCAGCGTGCTGAAGCGCTTATCGAGGCGCTGCCTTACATCCAGCGGTTTCGCGGCCAGCTTTTCGTCATTAAGTACGGCGGCAGCGCGATGGAGGATGACAGCATCGTCGAGAGGTTTTTGCGCGACGTCGTTTTTCTCGAAGCCGTGGGCATCAACCCCGTGCTCATCCACGGCGGCGGAAAAGCCATCACGCACCGGATGCGCGAGGCAGGATTGAAGCCGCAGTTCGTGAACGGACTGCGCGTCACCGATGCGCAGAGCATCGACATCGTCGAGGACGTGCTCGACAACGAGATCAACCCGGCGATCGTCCACCGGCTAAATGCCTTCGGCGGTCGCGCGATCGGCCTGCACGGCAAGACCGTCCTGGTGGGAAAAAAGCTGCCGCTCCAAACCGAAGGCAAAGCGACCCGCGTCGATCTCGGCTTCGTGGGTGAAGTGATTGACGTGCGCCTCGAACCGATCTTCGACGCTGTTTCCAGCGAGACGGTGCCGGTGATTTCACCGCTCGCCCGTGATGCCGAGGGACGCGTCCTGAACATCAATGCCGACATCGCTGCCGGGACGCTCGCGGGCCGGTTACAGGCGGCGAAATTCATCTACCTCAGCGACGTGCCGGGCATCATGCGCGACCCCACGAACAAGGAATCGCTCATCCCGAGCGTCACCCGCGAGGAGATCGAGCAACTGCGCGAGGACGAGATCATCACCGGCGGAATGATCCCCAAAGTGGAAAGCGCCATGCACGCGCTGTCGGAGGGCGTGAAGAAAGTGCATTTCATCGATGGACGCACGCCGCACTCGCTCTTGCTCGAGATCTTCACCAACGCCGGCGTCGGCACCGAGATCATTCCCTGACCGGCCTACTGCGGCCGGATCATCTCGAACCGATCGCGCGTGCGGCAGTACCAGTGCGGGCTGGCCATGCGGCCGACGACATGGAACCGATCGCTGCGCACGCGCAGCGTCTCGGCGTCAAACAAGTCGTCGCGCACCGACACCCGTTTCACGAGGCCGATGATCAGCCGGTTGCCGCCGATCTGGAGCGTGCCCCATTCGGCGCACTCGAGGCTCGCTGGCGCCTCGGCGATTCGCGGTGGGCGCACCGAGAGTGACGGGTGCGTGGTGAGGCCAGCGAGCGCCAGTTCGTCCACGCCGTAGGGTACCGTCGCGGCGGTCTTGTTCATCGCTTCCGCCACGGATTCATCCACCAGGTTCACGACGAATTCGTGCATTGCGCGAATGTTGCGTGCGGTGTCCTTGGGCGTGCCGTCTTCGCGATCGCCAGGGCAGAAGCCGACGATGGGCGGCTCCGCGCCGAGCACGTTGAAGAAGCTGAACGGCGCGGCGTTGACGACGCCTGCTTCGTTGATGGTCGTGACCCAGGCGATTGGCCGCGGCGTGACCAGGGATGCGAGCACTGCGTAGGCGCGATCGGCGTGTTCACCTTCGAGATTGAGTTCCATGCTTGGAGAATCGTGCGGCGTGGCCCGTTGCGCCGAGAAAATTTCCGCGTGAAATCGCGTGGCCTATTCCGGGT
>JBAVML010000177.1:0-26687 GCA_049690035.1 Chthoniobacteraceae bacterium | reverse complement strand
GCGTTGAGGTGATTGATCGCGCCATACGGCGGCATCGAGAAGTCCACCAGCTCGCCCGTCTTGCTCGTGCGAAACTGGCCGCGGCGATGAATGAAATCTGCGCTGACTAGCTCGCCACTGACGCGCCGATCCGAGTGGTGCGGCGGGAACTCCAGCGGCTTGGGCTGGTACCACGGCAGTTGCGCGTTGGCGAAGTCGGTGCGGAAGGGGTAACGCGGATCCGTCTTCGCGGCCTCCTCGGCGACCAGCGCGGATGCGCAAACGAGGACGATTGGCAGGAGGAGGCGGGGAAACAGCATGGGATCGAGGGAAGCGGGAGCCGGCAGCGGCACACGAGCGCGCCCGGTCTCACCGATCACCGGGAAAGGGGCAACTCATTAGTCCCGATCCGACGCGCTCGTTCCGTCAATTGCGCAAAGAAACCGCGCATGTGGCGATTGAATCGCCAGCCCCCGACGCATGCCTTTTTTCCCCGTCCGCTCCCAGCTCGCTCTCGTGGTCGTCGCGCTGCTGCAACCGGCGGCCGCGCCAGCGATCGACTTCGCGCACGATGTCGTGCCGATCCTCCGCGAGCGCTGCGCGGACTGCCACACGGGCGACAAGAAGAAGGGCGGCTTCTCGATGAATTCGCGCGGCGATCTGCTCGCGGGCAGCGAGAACGGCAAGATGGTCGTGGCGGGCAAAAGCGCGGAGAGCAAGCTGGTGGAGCTGCTCACGACCTCGGACGCCGATTCGCAGATGCCGCCGAGCGATGCAAAGCAGAAGCGGCTTAGCGCAGAGAAGGTGGCGGTGGTGCGCGCGTGGATCGATGAAGGCGCGAAGTGGCAGGATGGCTTCGCTTTCAAAAAGCCGAGCTACGAGCCGCCGCTGAAGCCGCGCCGACCGGAGCTGCCCGCGGTGGTGGATGGCCGCGCGCATCCGATCGACCGCATCCTCGACGCATACCTTGCACAGCACGGGAAGCCGCGGCCGCAGCCGCTCGATGACGCGGCCTTTGCGCGGCGCGTGCATCTTGACCTGATCGGGCTGCTGCCGGAGCCGGCGGCGCTGGAGAAATTTCTCGCCGATCCCGCGCCGGACAAACGGACGCGGCTCGTGCAGTCGCTGCTCGGGCGCGATGTCGATTATGCGGAGCACTGGCTCACTTTCTGGAACGATCTGCTGCGCAACGACTACTCGCGGGTGGGCTTCGGCCCGGGCACGGGCGCACCGGTCACGCGCTGGCTCTACAACGCGCTGCTCACGAACAAGCCTTACGATCAATTTGTTCGTGAGCTGATCGCGCCGCCGACGCCGGAGAGCGCCGGCTTTTCCGCCGGCCTCGCGTGGCGCGGCACGGTGAGCGCGAGCCAGACGCGTGAGGTGCAGTTTGCGCAGTCGATGGGGCAGGCTTTCCTCGGCATCAACATGAAGTGCGCGTCGTGCCACGACAGCTTCATCGATCGCTGGAAGCTGAGCGAGGCGTATGGACTCGCGGCGATCTACGCGACGCAGCCGGTCAAGATCGCGCGTTGCGACAAGGAGACGGGTGCGGTCGCGAAAGCCGCATGGATTTTCCCCGAGCTCGGCGACGTGAAGGCCGACGCGCCGCAACCCGAGCGACTGAAACAACTCGCGGCGCTGATGACGCATGAGGAAAACGGGCGCTTCACGCGGACGATCGTGAACCGCCTGTGGCATCGGCTAATGGGCCGCGGCATCGTGCATCCGGTGGACGCGATGCAGACGGAACCGTGGAGTGCGGACCTGCTGGATTTCCTCGCGGTGCAGTTTCGGCAGGATGGCTGCGACTTGCGCAAGGCGCTGGAGCTGATCTGCACGTCGCAGGCGTATCAGTCGCGCGCGGTGGTGCGGCAAAAGGACGACAACACCGGCGCGTATGTTTTCAGCGGGCCGCGCGGGAAGCGGATGACGGCGGAGCAGTTCATCGATGCGGTGTGGACGCTCACCGGCACGGCGCCGGAGCGCATTGACGCGCCGCTGCTGCGCGGGTTCGTCAGTCCGGAGGTGGTGAAAAACACGCGGATCGAAGCGCAGTGGATCTGGCAGGGGGAAGAGCCCGCCGAAAACGCCGGTGAGGGCGGCGCGGCTGCCGCGGCGGAAGCAGCGGCGAAGCCGAATCTCGTCGCGCTCGACAAAACTCCCGACGCCACACCGACCGCGGCCAGGCCGAGTCGCGTTAAGATTCGCAACGCGAAAAACAAACTCGTGCTGCGCCAGAAGCTCGACCTGCCCGACGCGCCGGTCAGCTCCGTGGGCGTGTGGGGGCAGGATGTCGGCGGCGTGAACTTCCTCGTCAACGGCGCGCAGTATCAGAATGACCGGCAGCTCATCCGCAGCCGCGGCGTGACGACTTTGGATTTCAAGAACGGCCTGAGGAAGGGCGCGAATGAAATCCTCGTGGCGATCGACAAACCCGCCGGCAAGACGTCGCCGCCGGGCTTCGCGCTGCAGATTCAGATGACGATGCGCGACGGCACCACGGCGCTGATCGGCACGGACGCGACGTGGGAATGGTCGCCCGATCTCCCGACCGAGAAGGCGCAGATCAACGGTCCGGAAGCCAAGGACGCGCAATGGTTTCCGGTCGCCGTGGTGCCCGCGAAGCCGCGCCACGAGCAAGTCCGGCAGCCGATGATCGAGGCCCTCGCGCACGCCTCCCAGCCACAGCCGCCCGCGCGCGCGTCGCTGATGAAATCCGATCTGCTCCAGCGTGCGCTCGGCCGCCCGAATCGCGAGCAGATCGTCAGCATGCGCCCGGAAGATCTCACCACCCTCGAAGCGCTCGACCTCGCGAATGGCGACGCGCTCGGCAACGCCCTCGCCGCCGGCGCGAAGAAGCTTGCGACCCGGAATTGGGATTCGCCCGGCGCCCTCACTGGCTGGATCTACCGCGCCGCGCTCGCGCGTCCCCCTTCCCCCGACGAGCTCACCACCGCCCGCCAACTCCTCGGCGAAAAACCCACCGAACCCGGCGTGCAGGACCTCCTCTGGGCGGTCTGCATGCTGCCGGAATTTCAGATCATCCGATGAACCCGCTCCCGCTCGATCCTCAAAATACGCGCCGCGATTTCCTCAAGAAACTCTCCGCCGCCTCGCTCGCGGCGCTGATGGCGAAGGAACCGCGCGCCTTTGCCAACAGCGCGGTCATTCACCCGAAAGCCACAGCCGACTCGTGCATCCTGCTCTGGATGGCGGGCGGCATGGCCGCGCCGGAGACGTTCGATCCGAAGGGCTACGAAACGTATGAAGTGGGCAAGCCGGTGTCGAAGGTACTGAGCACTTTTCCGGCGATCGATACGACGGCGGACGGCGTGAAAATCTCCGCCGGGCTGCCGAATCTCGCGAAGGTCATGGACCGCGCGACGCTCATCCGTTCGCACGTGCTTGCGGACCTCGGCGCGATCCTGCACTCCCGGCATCAGTATCACTGGCACACCGGCTACGTGCCGCCGCAGACCGTCGCCGCGCCGCATCTTGGCGCGTGGATGGCGCGCGTGCTCGGGCCGCGCAATTCGGTAATCCCGGCGTTCATCAACATCGGGCAGCGGCTCGAGGGCGTCGGTGAAAGCGAGGAGCTGAAGTCGTTCACGACGGCGGGATTTTTCGGAGCGGAGTTTGGGCCGATGAATCTGCCGTTTCCGGAAGAAGCCGCGCGTGCCGTGCGACCGCCGAAGGGCATGGAAGGCGGGCGCTTCGAGAATCGCTATCGCGCCTATCGCGAGCTGATCGATCGCAATCCGAACCGCGACTACCTCAGCGACTATCAGCAGGAGTCGATGCTGCGCTCGATGGAGAATGCGCAAAGACTGCTCGGCGCGAAGGAGCGCGGCGCCTTCGATCTTACGCTGGAGCCGAAGGAGAGTTTTGCGAAATACGACACGAGCCGCTTCGGGCGGGGGTGTCTGCTCGCACGGCGGCTCGTGGAAAGCGGCGCGCGCTTCATCGAGGTGACGACGGAATACGTGCCGTTCCTCAACTGGGACACCCACAACAACGGCCACGCCGTGCTGGAGCGAATGCACAAGGAAATCGATGCGCCGATTGCACAGCTCATCCTCGACCTTGAAGCGCGCGGCCTGCTCGACCGCACGCTGGTCATCATCGCGAGTGAGTTTTCACGCGACATGCTCATCGAGGGCACGAAGGGCAACGTGCTCAAGGCCGGCGCGGACATGCCGAAAGACGACACCTTGCGCGAGCCGAAGCACTACGGCCTGCACCGCCACTTCACCGGCGGCTCATCTGCGGTGATGTTTGGCGGCGGGATGAAACGCGGCTTCCTCTACGGCGAGACGGCGCCCGAGCGGCCGCTGGTGGCAATCAAGGATCCGGTGAGCATCACCGACCTGCACGCGACCATCTTTACCGCGATGGGGATCAGCCCGAAGACCGTCTACGACATCGAAAACCGACCGTTCTACGCGACCGTCGATGGGCTCGGGAAACCGGTGCGCGAATTGTTCGCCTGAAAGGCGGCGGAGTGCGCCCGGCGAAGGACGGGAGGAAAGGCGATCTTTTCAACCGCAGTCACGCCACGCTGTTCCGCACCGCCTTGATGTGGATCTGCGCGGACACGTTCCCCTGCCAGTCATTGCGCTCGATGGTGAACGCAACGTCCCAAGGCTGGCGGGGGAGCGCTTCTGAAGCAGCGCCGAACCACACCGCGCGGTGTTCGTCGCGGCCCTGGCGCAGCATGAGCGAGAGGTGTTTCTCTTTCATCACGCGCGGCTCGAAGACGAGCGTGACCCCGCGCGCGACGAAGACCGGCTGTGGATTCGCCATGCCGAAGGGCTGGAGCGATTCGTGCGCGCCGAGGAGCTCGTAGTCGATCTCGCCGAGCGCGAGTTCCACGTCGAGGTTCTGGATCGGCTGAAGTTGTTCGGCGGAAAGGAGGCCCCGCGCGCATTCGCGGAAGGCGTCGCGGAATTGCACGAAGTTTGCCTCGCGCAACGTCAGGCCCGCGGCCATTTCGTGACCACCATGCCGCTCGAGCAGATGGCCGCAGTGCGCCAGCGACGCGACCAGCGAAAGCCCCGGGATGCTGCGTCCGCTACCTTTGCCGAGACCATCTTCATCGAAACCGATGACGAGCGTGGGACGGTGATGCCGCCGCTGGATTCGCGAGGCGACGATGCCCACGACGCCCGGATGCCAGCCCGGCGCACCCACGACGATGGCTGCGTCGCGTTCCGCGTCGAACCACTCGGCGAGCTGCGCCTCGGCCTGGCGCAGTACGTCGTCTTCGACGGTGCGCCGCTCGCGATTCTGCGCGTCGAGACCGGCGGCGATGGTGCGGGCACGCGATGCATCCTCGGTGAGCAAAAGCTCCAGCGCGTCCTGCGCGGTGCCGAGCCGTCCGGCGGCGTTGAGTCGCGGGCCGAGGCCGAAGCCAACGTCCGCCGGTTTGAACGGCGGTTTCAATCCCGCGACCTCGATTAGAGCACGCAAACCGACCCACTTCGTCCGCTCGAGCTGCACCAAGCCGCGCCGGACGAGCACGCGGTTTTCGGCGGTGAGTGGGACGAGATCGGCGACGGTGCCGAGCGCGACCAGGTCGAGCGTTTCGCGAAGATCGAAGTCGGCGAGCGGCCGGCGTTTGAGCAGCGCGTGTGCGAGTTTGAAAACGAGGCCGACGCTGCACAGGTAATGGTATTCGTCGGCCAGCTTCGGATTCACCAACGCGATGCACGCCGGGAGCGCGTCCTTGCATTCGTGATGATCGAGCACCACCACGTCCACGCCCTGCGCCTGCAACGCGGCGATCTCGGCGACCGATGACGTGCCGCAATCCACGGCGATCAGCAATTGCGGTGAGTGCTCGCTCACGCACCGCGCCACGCCATCCGCGCTCAGCCCATAACCTTCATCCACCCGCGACGGCAGGAAGCACTCGGCCTTTGCCCCGTAGGCTCGCAGCACGCGGGCGAGCAGGGCGAGCGAAGTGACGCCGTCCACATCGTAGTCGCCGTAGAGCACGATGCGCTCGCCACGATCGAACGCCGCGAAAATCCGTTCCACGGCGGCGGCCATGTTGGGCAGTGCAAAAGGATCGCCGAGCGTCTTGAGCTGCGGCTGGAGAAAGCGCGCGGCATCAGCAGGATCGTGCATTCCCCGCCGCACGAGCAACTCCGCCACGAAACGCGCAACACCGAGATCGCGCGCCAGGCGCGTCGTGACCGCGGGGTCGATTTGGGGTGGAAAAATCCAGTGCGGGTTCATTCTTCCTGCACGCGGGCGACGGTGTTGATGCAGCGGGTGATGAGCGCGGTCCATCCGGTCTGATGCGAAGCGCCGAGACCGCGGCCGGTATCGCCGTGGAAATATTCGTGAAATTGGACCAGATCGCGCCAGTGCGGATCGTGAGCGAAGCGCGGATCATCTCCGTAGCAGGGCCGGCGGTCCGCAGCATCGGGAACGAAGATGCGCGTCAACCGCGCGGAAAGCTCCCTCGCGACTTGCTGAAGATTCATCATTTTCCCCGAACCCGTCGGGCACTCGATCTGCACACTATCGCCATAAAAGTGGTGGTAACGCTCGAGCGCCTCGATGAGCAGGTAGTTGATCGGCATCCAGACCGGACCGCGCCAGTTCGAGTTGCCGCCGAAAAGCGGGCCGCGCGACTCGGCGGGCTCGTAACCGATCGAAAATTCCTGATCGCCGACGTGACAGACAAAGGGTTTTTCGTAGACGCGCGAGAGTGAGCGGATGCCGTAGGGCGAAAGAAATTCCTGCTCGTCGAGCACGTAGCGGAGCACCCGGAGCAGCCGCTCGCGCGAGGGAATCGCGAGCAGGCGAATCTCACCACCGTCACTCTTGGTGCGCTCCATGTAGGAGACGTGCCGCGCGAGGTCTTGGCGGTTATCGAGGAACCAGCGCATGCGTTTCCGGAAGCCCGGCAGGTTTTTGATCGTTCCCTGCTCCAGCACCTCCACCGCGAGCAGCGGAATGATGCCCACCAGCGAACGCACGCGCAGCGGCTTGGCCACGCCATCGACGTAGAGCTGATCGTAGTAAAAGCCGTCTTCTTCATTCCACAGGCCGAAGCCTCCGAGCGTATTCATCGCGTCCACGATCTCGACGAAATGCTCGAAGAACTTTGACGCCACATCTTCGTAAGCCGGCTTGTGGCGGGCGAGTTCGATCGCCATCGAGAGCATCGTGCCGCAGTAGAAGGCCATCCATGCGGTCCCATCCGCCTGCTCCAGAATCGTGCCGCCGGGCAGTGGCTTCGAGCGGTCAAAGAGGCCGATATTATCGAGCCCGAGGAAGCCGCCGGAGAAAAGATGTTTGCCGGTGAGATCCTTGCGATTCACCCACCAGGTGAAGTTGAGCAGCAGCTTTTGAAAAGTGCGTTCGAGAAAGAGCAGGTCCCGCTCACCGCTGCGACCGCCGATCTTGTAAACGCGCCAGCAGGCCCATGCATGCACCGGGGGGTTCACGTCGGAGAGATTCCACTCGTAGGCGGGGATCTGGCCGTTCGGATGCATGTACCATTCGCGGAGAAAGAGGAGCAGTTGCTCCTTCGCAAACTGCGGATCGATGCGCGACATCGGGATCATGTGGAAAGCCAGATCCCACGCGGCATACCACGGGTATTCCCACTTGTCGGGCATCGAGATGACGTCGCTGTTGAAGAGATGTTTCCAGTCGGCGTTGCGCGATTCCTTGTGCCCCAGCGGCGGTGGCGGCATCGCCGGATCGCCGCGGCGCCATTGCTTCACCACGTAGTGATAGAACTGCTTCGTCCACAGCAGTCCCGCGTAGGCTTGGCGCATGACGAGGCGCTGATCGTTGTGAATGTGCGGCGCGAACTTGGTCGCGTAGAAGGCTTCGGATTCCATCCCGCGCACCACGAAGGTGCGCTCGAACGTCTCTTCATCGACGACCAGCGGCGTGCCCACCGCCGAGAGGCGCAGCCGCAGCTTCACCTGGCCGTGCGCCGGAATCGTCAGCGCGTAATGCGCCGCGGCTTTGGTGCCGACCTTCTCGGGATTCACCGCATCGCGCTTGCCGCCCACCACGTAGTCGTGGAAGGCATCCTTCACATATGGGTTCGCGTTCGCGGAGCCAAAGAGCCGCGCGTTGTTCGTCTCATTTTCGGTGAAGAGAAACTCCGGCTCACACTCCGGCGTGTGCTTTGCCTGCAGGCGGAATTGCCCGAGCGTCGGGTGCGCCGCCTGGATCATCGACGCGCTCACCTGTTCGATCTGCGGCCTCGCGCTCGCATTCCACGTCCAGGTATTGCGGAACCACAACGTCGGCAACACGTGCAGCGACGCCGCTTCCGGTCCGCGGTTGGCGATGGTGATGCGGATGGCGATGTCTTCCTCCGCTTCCTTCGCATACTCGACGAAGACATCGAAGTAGCGTCCGTCGTCGAAGACCCCGCAGTGCTCCAGCTCGAACTCCGGCTGGTCGCGCCCGCGCCGCGCATTCTCCTCCACCAGCCGCGCATAGGGAAACTCCGCCTGCGGATACTTGTAGAGCGCGCGCATGTAGGAATGCGTCGGCGTGGAATCGAGATACCAGTACCACTCCTTCACGTCCTCGCCGTGATTGCCCTGATGATTGGTCAGGCCGAAAAGGCGTTCCTTCAGAAAGGGATCGCGGCCATTCCAGAGCGCGAGCGCGAAGCACAGGCGGCACTCGCGATCGGTGATCCCGAGCAGCCCATCCTCACCCCACCGATAGGCGCGGCTGCGCGCCTGCTCGTGCGAAAAATAATCCCACGCCTCGCCATCGCTGGAGTAGTCCTCACGCACCGTGCCCCACTGCCGCTCGGCCAGATACGGGCCCCAGCGCTTCCAGTTTTTCTCCCGGCACGCGTCTTCCGCGAGACGCTGGTGTTCGGGGGTTTCTTCGGACATCACGGGCGAGACTAGCGGACGCGACTCGGCGCCGTCCACGCCCGCGTGCCACGCGTCATTTCTCCGGCACGCCACCGACCATGAAATAGCCGATCAGCACGCGATTCCCCGTGCTCGTGGCATCATGCTCCGGCAGCACGCGCAGCTTCAGCACATGTTTTCCGGGCGCGAGCCCGGTGGTGAGCATCGCGTAGTTGTAGCGTGGAAAGTATTTTCCGGGTGCGGTGTCCGAGCTTCCTTTCTTCGCACCGCGCGGACCACCGTAGTTCGGATCGGCAGGCGCGCTTACACCGTCGTCGATCGTCCACTCGTACTTTCCACCGTCGGCCTGGACGTTCTGGTAGATGCCTAGCGCGGTGCCCTCGAACTCAAACTCCAGCGCGTCGCCGCCCAGCCGCGAGTTGATCGCGCCATCCTTGTAGCGGCCGATTGTCCCGGACTTCTCGTCCGGCGGCATCACTTCCCAATCGCCGGTGAGCTTCGCCTTCGTCGGCGCGACCATGGCCACGCGCGCAAACTCCTCGCTCACCAACGGCGCGCCGAGTTGCGGGACGGGCGATGGCTTCGCATCGATCTGCGTCTTCAACCACGCAATGATCGTCTCCGCGTAGATGGTGTGGCCGAGATCATTGGGGTGAACGTTATCGGCGATGAAAATCTGTCCCGGTGCCTTCCAGTCGAGCTTGGGATTTTTGAGCTGCTCCTCGCTCGGCTTCGGGAGATCGGACCGCTTCAGCGCCTCCACGAACGACGGCTGCAAGTCGATGTCCGGGATGCCGTAGTATTTGGCCACCGCCGGATGGCTGACGCGCGGGTGGTTCAGGTCGCGGCTCGTGGTGTAAAGGAAGACGATCTCCGGCTTGCTCGGCGACGACCATAGCTGGCGCACGATGCCTTCCATCGTCGCCTTGCGAAACTCATTGGTCGGGCTGCCGTCGTTGATGCTGAATTCCACGAACACGAGATCGGGGTTCTTCGCCACGACATCCGCGCCGCAACGAAAAGCGCCGAGATCGCTCCCCGTCCCACCGATCGCGGCGTGCACTTCGGTGACCTTCGCTTTTGGAAACGAGTCCACGAACCACTTCAACGTCTTCACCCGATACCCCGGCGCCGCCGTGATGCTGCCGCCGAAATAGGCGACCGTCGTGGGTTGGCCAGCTTTCAGTTTTTCAAAGACTCGGCCGAGTGTCCGCGTGGGCGGCGCTTCTTCGGCATGGGAGGCGATGGAACAAACGAGGACGGTGGCAGCGAGGAAAAAAGGGAAGCGCATGGAGCTCGGCAGCTTAACCATCGCGCCGCTCGCGACAACGTCGCTGATCGCGCCTTTGCGTGAGGAGATCGTCCCGCTACGATGTCCCGATGAATTCCCCCTCTCAATCGCGCCGTCATTTCCTCGCCACAGCCGCGGCTGCGTCACTCGCGCCGTTCATCGCACGCGGCGCAGAAAGGCCGCGGATCAAGATCGGCCAAATCGGCACGTCGCATGCGCATGCGGGTGGAAAGATGGATACGATGCGCGCGTCGGCGGATTTTGAAGTCGTGGGCGTTGTCGAACCAGATGCCGGGCGGCGCGCGCATCTGGAAAACTCGAAGACTTACGCGGGTGTTCCTGTGTTGACCGAGGAGCAACTGCTCAACACGCCGGGCCTGCAAGCCGTCGCGGTCGAGACCGAAGTGAAGGACTTGCTCGCGACCGCCGCGCGCTGCATCGCCGCGGGCAAACACATCCACCTCGACAAGCCCGCCGGCGAATCACTACCCGCCTTCAAACGCGTGCTCGACGCGGCCACGCAGCGCAAGCTCACCGTGCAGATGGGCTACATGTTTCGCCACAATCCGGCGTTCGAGCTTTGCTTCCGGCTCCTGCGTGAGGGCGCTCTCGGCGAGGTCTTTTCGATCGACACGCAGATGAGCAAACTCATCGACCCGGCGGGGCGCAAGGCACTGCTCGGCTATCGTGGCGGCTCGATGTTCGAGCTCGGCTGCCACGTCATCGACGCCGTCGGCACCGTGCTCGGTCGCCCGGGAAAAGTGACCGCATTCAATCGCAGTGTGGCCGCGGATGGATTCGCCGATAATCAACTCGCGGTGCTCGAATATCCGAAGGCGACCGTGACCGTGCGCAGCGCGCTCACCGAGGTGGATGGCGGCGCGCGACGGCAGTTCGTCGTCTGCGGGACGAAGGGCACGTTCGACATTCGACCACTCGAAGCGCCCGCCGCGCGGCTCGCGCTCGATACGCCGCATGGCGAATTCAAGAAGGGTTATCAGGATGTGAAGTTCCCGAAAACGGGTGGACGCTACGACGGCGATTTCGCAGAACTCGCGCAGGTGATTCGCGGTGAGAAAGCATTCCCATTTTCGCCCGAACACGATCTCGCGGTGCAGGAGACGGTGCTCCTCGCGAGTGGATTGGCGGTCGGATAGGTAACCGTTCTGTTACTTAGCGCCGCGAAAAGCGCGCGCGATTAATACGCTGGGAAGCCTGTATTCATCAGGTTTCGCGGACGATCGACGAGTTTTCTCGCGAATCCGGGAGGTAACAAAACCGTTACGCTGGAACCGTTGGCACCGCGTGCTTGCTGCTGAATTACGGACCTGTGCGCAGGCCATTGCCCGCCCACTTCAACCTCAGATCCAAATCCGAACAAGCCTACCATGAATACACACCTCACCAAACGGCCACAAACGTTCCTCGGGGAACGCAGTGGCTTCACCGGCGTCTCGCCGAACCGCAAGGCCACGCGACCCTTCGCGCTCAAATCCACGGTCTCCGCGGCGCTCTCGCTGCTGATGGGCCTCTCTGCTTTCGGGCAGGGATACGAACCCAATGACATCACCCCGATCGGCTCGCCTTCGGGAAAACTCTCGAGCGCCTCGCGCGGCAAACAGGTCGGCGGAGTCCAGGCGACGCCGTATTACACGCACGCCGTCCGCCAGCACGACAACGCGCTGACCGCGGAGGACATCAATCCGGCGAACTTCTACTACTCGATGGCAACCTGCTCCGATGACTCTCAGGAAGGCGGCTGGGGCTACTCGTTCCTCGGCGGCGTTCACGCGCTCGTCTGGACCGGCACTTCGTGCGCGGACCTGAACCCGAGCGGTTACAACTTCTCCTACTGCCTCGGCGTGCATGGCGGGAAGCAAGTCGGCTACGCGCAAAACCAGACCTACTTCATCACCGGATCCCACGCGATGTGCTGGCACGGCTCGGCGACGACCGTCGTCGATCTGCATCCGCCAAGCTGGCCTTACTACTCGCGCGCCACGGCTTGCAGCGATGCTGATGAAGTCGGCTACATCGCCTCGCTCGCCTATCCGGAAGGCGAGTCGATCAGCTATCACGCCACGAGCCACGCGTATCGCTGGCAGGGTTCGGCGGCGAGCGCCGTCGATCTTCATCCCGCCGGCTACGACGCGTCGGAGGCAACGGCGACGAATGGCACGCAGCAGGGCGGCTGGGGCTACATCGCGCTCGGCACTTCGCACCTCCATGGGCTGCTCTGGTCGGGCGACGCGGCGAGCGTCGTGGACCTTCACCCCGTCGGTTACACTGAGTCGCGGATCAATGCGCTGAGCACGACGAAGCAAGTCGGCGAAGGCTGGGTCGGCGCGCCCGGCGCGGTCGGGTCGGTGCGTCATGCACTCGCCTGGTCCGGCACGGCAGACACCGTGGAAGATCTCAACAAATACGTCCCCGCGGGCTATCCGCACGCGGTCGCGACTGGTGTCGATGAAGACGGCAACATTGTCGGCTACGCCTACAAAACTTTTGTGGCTGGCGTGAGCATTCCGGCCACCGCCATCTCCGTCGTCTTCGCTCCCGGCCAGACGGCGCCCGGCGATCTTGCTTCGCTCTCGCTCTCGGCCACCAACGTGGCCCCGGGTGCGGTAGTGCAGGGCGTGGTGAAGCTCGGCGGACCTGCCCCCGCCGGCGGGACGACCGTCTCGTTCGTCAGCTCGCAGCCCACGATGGCCGCGGCACCTGCGGCGATCGTGATTCCGGAAGGTGAAAGCCAGGCGAGCTTCGATCTCGCCACCGGCGGTGCGACGCTCACCGTTCCCACGGACTTCAAAGTCTATGCGACGGACGGCGTGGTCAGCCAATGCGCGCAGCTCACGCTTACGCCCGTGGTGAAGGCTTCGAGCTTCACCGCCAATCCCGTCGAAGGCGGCTTCACCACCTACGCTTCGATCTCGGTAAACATCCCCGCGCAAGTCGGCGGCGCGACCTTCACCCTCGCGAGCGGCAATCCCTCGCTGGCCGCTGTACCGGCGAGCGTGACGGTGCCGCAGGGTTACATGGCGTGGAGTTTCTCGATCAATACTTCGCCCGTCTCCGTGGCGACCGACGTGCCGATCACCGCGACCTTCAATGGTCAGTCGATCACCGGCACGCTCACGCTCAGCCCGGCGCCTGTCGTCGCTCTCGCGAGCATCAGCATTCCCGCGATGGTCGGCGGCCAGTCGGTCACCGGCTCGGTCACGGTCAATAACTTCCCGCGCAACGTGGGCGGCGCCGTGATCTCGCTGAGCAGCGGCAATGTCGGCGCGCTGCAAGTGCCGGCCACCGTCACGATCCCGCAAGGCGCGGTCAGCGTGACCTTCCCCGTGACCACGAGCGTCGTGAACGGCATCACCGGCGTCTCCGTGAAAGCGACCTACAACGGCGGTAACCTCAGCACGACGGTGACCGTGAATCCGGTCCCGACCGTGACGATCACCTCCGCCAGCTACGATCCCGTGACGCAGCTCTTCAAGGTGCAAGCCGACACGAGCTTCGCAAATAGCATCCTCACCTTCGGCACCGACGCCGCCGGCGGGCCGATCGGCACGATGCAGCTTGAGCTCGGCGTCTGGAAAGGCTCCACGCTCATGGCCACCGCGCCAACCACGGCGACCGTGTGGAATTCCAACGGCGGCCAGGCCTCCATCCCGGTGACGATCAAAGGCGTCGCCAGCGGTGGTGGTGGCGGCGGCGGAGGCGGCGGAGGCGGTGGTGGTGGCGGAACCACGACGACCGGCGGAAGCTACAAGCTCACCACCGGCAAGACCGGCAAAGGCACGATCACGGTAAGCCCCGCGGCCGCGACCTACGCCGCAGGCACCGTGGTCACGCTCACCGCGACTCCGGATGCTGGCTCGCCATGGATCGGCTGGTCCGGCGGCGTGAGCAGCACCGCGAAGACCATCACAGTCACGATCAACTCGAACCTGTCGGTAACCGCGAACTTCAAATAACGCCGAAGTAAGCAGCAACTCCGAAGGGGCATGGGCGCAAGCTCATGCCCCTTCATGCTGCCATTACGCCAGTAACTCCTTCACCACGTGACCGGAGACATCGGTGAGGCGGAAGTCGCGGCCCGAGTGACGATAGACGAGCCGCTCGTGATCGAGCCCGAGCAGGTGCAGCACGGTCGCCTGGAGATCGTGAACATGGACGCGATTCTCGACCGCCTTGAATCCAAACTCATCGGTAGCGCCATACACGGTCCCACCCTTCGCACCGCCGCCAGCGAGCCACATCGTGAAGCCGTGATTGTTGTGATCGCGGCCTGCGGTCGGGCTCACCTTCTCGCCCTGCGAAAGCTCGACCGTCGGCGTGCGGCCGAACTCGCCGCCCCAGATCACCAGCGTCTCGTCGAGCAATCCGAGCGACTTCAAATCGGTGAGCAGTGCGGTGATTCCCTGGCAGCTTTCCGCCGCGAGTTTGCGATGCTCTTTCTCGATGTTGCTGTGGCTATCCCACGGCTGCAGCGTGCCGTGCCACACCTGCACGAAGCGCACCCCGCGCTCGACGAGCCGCCGCGCGATGAGCATTTGCTTCGCCTGCGGTGTGTCGCCGTAGAGCGCGCGGATGTGCTGCGGCTCGCGCTCGATGTCGAAGGCATCCGTCGCCGCCGTCTGCATGCGAAAGGCCGTCTCGAAGCTGTGAATCCGCGCCTCCAGCGCCGGGTCATGGCGCTCGGCAAAATGCTTGCGATTAATCTGCGCGACGAAGTCGAGCTGCGCGCGCTGCTCTTCGTCAGCGAGCAGCGGATTGTGCAGAAACTCGATGAGCTGCGCGGCCTTCTTGTCCTGCGTCTCGATGTAGGTGCCCTGATAACCGCCGGGCAGAAACGACGACTGCCAGTTGTCCGCGCCCGCGACCGGCATGCCCTTCGGCACCAGCACGACGAAGCCGGGCAGATTCTGATTTTCCGTCCCGAGCCCGTAAGTGATCCACGCGCCGATGCTCGGGCGCGCCATGATGCTCGCGCCGCAGTTCATCAGCCGAAGTGAGTTCTCGTGAATCGGCGTGTCGGTGCGCATCGAGCGGATCACGCATAGGTCGTCCGCGTGCTTCTCCGCGAGCGAGGCGAAGAGCTCGCTCACTTCCATCCCACACTGGCCGTAGCGCGCGAACTTGAACGGCGACCCGAGCGCGGTGCTCGTCGGACGCTCCGTCTCCAAATGAATGGGCAGCCGCGTGCCGTGATACTTCGTCAGCTCCGGCTTCGGATCGAACGTGTCCATCTGCGCCGGACCTCCATTCGCGAGGATCTGGATCACGTATTTCGCGCGTGGCGCAAAGTGCGGCGCCTTCGGGGCGAGCGGGCTCGTGTCTTCCACCGCATGCGCGGAAACTTCACTCAGCAAAGCGGCGAGGCCGAGTGTCCCAAAACCTGCACCGCAGCGACGCAGCATTTCGCGACGGGACATGGGACGAATGAAGTTGGCGTGGAGCGGGTTCATGGATCAGTCGCAGAAAATGAATTCGTTCGAGAGCAGCAATCCTTGCGCTAAGTTCGCCCACTGCCGGTCGGAAGGAGCGTCGCCGAGATATCCTTCCGCGAGTTTCAGTTCGTCGTCGGCAGCGTGGCGCGACAGCACACGACGGTAGATAGCATCGATGCGTTCATGGTCGCAGCACGCCTCGGTAACTGCGGGCAAACGCACCACTGCCTCGGCCTGCGCGCGCACGAAGGGGCTGTTTAGGAAATAGAGTGCCTGGAGCGGATGGATCGTCTCCGCGCGGCGCGAGATGGACGTGTCGGGGTTCGCCACGTCGAAGTTTCGCAGCAGCGCGGGAATGCGGAAGCGATCGGTGTAGCCATAGACAGCGCGGCGCTGGTTCTTGTCGTCGAGCGGCGCGCTCCGCCCGCCGAGCCGAGTGTCGAGCCGCCCGGCGACGGCGAGCAGCGCATCTCGCATCGGCTCGAATTCCAGCCGCCGCGGCGACATGCGCCAGAGCAGGCGGTTCGCCGGATCTTTCTCCAGCGCGAGCGGCTGGATCGCACTGCTCTGCTGCCACGTCGCGGAGGCGAGGATGTAGCGATGCAGCGCCTTGAGCGACCAGCCGTGTTCGATGAACCACGCCGCGAGATGATCGAGCAATTCCGGGTGCGACAGGCGCTCGCCCATTGCGCCAAAGTTATCCGGCGTCGCTACCAGCCCATGCCCGAAATGCTGCTGCCACACGCGATTCACGATCACCCGCGCGGTGAGTGGATTCCGCGCACTCGCGATTGCCTGCGCCAGTTCCAGCCGTCCGTCGTCGAGGTACTCGCGGTCGTCCACCGCCGCGAGCGCATGCAGAAATCGTCGCGGCGTCGCGGCGCCGAGCTTGTGCCGATCTCCGCGCACCATGACCTGCGCGGCGACAGGAGTGGCCAGCGCATTCACCACCAGCGCCCGCTCCACCGGCGCGCCCGCTTCGAGCGCGGTCAGTTTTTGGCGCAGGGTGCCGGCTTTCTCGCCATCAGGACGCGAGACAAGCTGGTGCTCGGTCACGAAAAGCAGCAGGTCTTCGCGGATCTCCTCGCGGTTGAATTGCAGCGGAGAATCCGGATCACCGATAAGCGCTGCAATGCCGACCAGGCCCGACGATCGCAGCGACTCGGAAATCAGCCGGCCGTAGATATCCGCCACGTCGAGCATCGATGCAGGCGGATTCTGTTGAAGGGCGAAGACCACGAGCGGATCGAATGCATCCGAACAACTCGCGGCTTCGGCGATCACGGCACTCGCGTTTTCCGCGAATCCCTCGCGATCTAGCGCGATTAGTCGCGACCACAATTGGAAGAAGGGTTCACCGCGGCGCAGGCTCTCCGCGATCAGCGCGTCCCAGCGCGGCGCGCCGCCGCGCACGAGCAGTCCGCGCGGCGTATCGAGCGGCACGAATCCCGCAACGGTCTGATGCTTCGGCGAAGTCTCGACGATCCGCCGCAGATATTCCGGCGCGAGTTCGCGCAGCAGCCGTTTGGATTTCTCGACGCACGCGTCGATGTGTTTTTCGTAGTCGGTGAAGATCGTCGCGCGTTCGGCGCGATACTTTTTCACCGCATCGCTTTCCACCGCTGGCGCGCCCACTTCCGGCAAGTCCATCGGCTCGCCGCTGCTCGCGATGATTCCGTAGAGCGAGTAGTAATCCGCCGCCGGGATCGCGTCGAATTTGTGATCGTGACAGCGTGCGCACGCCAGCGTTAGGCCGAGCAGCCCGCGCCCGATCACGTCGATGCGATCGTCGACGATGAGCTGCGGCGCCTCAATATTTCCCTCGAAACGCCGGCCAACGGTGAGGAAGCCGAGCGCGCGCAAATCGGGCTTAGCCTCACTCGGCATTCGATCTGCCGCCACTTGCTCGAGCACGAAGCGGTCGAACGGTTTGTCTGCGTTGAACGCATCGATGACGTAGTCGCGATAGGTGTGTGCGAAGGGAATGCGCCGCTCGCCGTCCGTCGATTTCTCCGTCGTGTCGGAATAGCGCGCGACATCGAGCCAGTGCCGCCCCCAGCGCTGGCCGTACTCGGGCCGCGCGAGCAGTTCATCGACGAGCGCGGCCATTGCCGATTGGCGATTGCCAATCGCCGATTGGGCGAAAGCCTCGACCTGCTCGAAGGACGGCGGCAGGCCGATGAGATCGAAATAGACGCGACGAGCCACGGTGCGCGGATCCGCCTGCGGATTCGGCTTCAGGCCTTCGTTTTCGAGCTGAGAGAGAATGAAGTGGTCGATGTCACTTCGCGGCCACGCTGCATCTTTCACGACGGGCGGCTCCGGCCTGCGGATCGGCTGAAACGCCCAATACGAACGCGCCTCGTCGAGCGTCATGGCCGTGACCTTTTTCGCGGAAGCGACCTCGACGCGCGGATCGGGCGCGCCGAGCTTCACCCACTCGGTGAGCACCGCGACCTCGTCGGCGCTCAGCCGCTTTTTCGGCGGCATCGAGAGATCGGGATCGGTGTAGCTCACCGCCTTGATGAGGAGCGAATCTTCGGGCTTTCCCGGGATGAGAGCGGGTCCCGTGTCGCCGCCCTTTTCCCAAGCGCTCCGCGAATCGAGGGCGAGGCCGCCCTTGACCTTTTTCTCGTGCGAGTGGCACTCGAAGCAGCGCTCGACGAGGAGCGGACGCACCTTCTTTTCAAAGTAATCATCGCCGTCCTCCGCACGAACCTCGAACATCGACACGAAGACGAACACGCTCGACAGAACGGCCACCGCGACGGGCCGGCATTTCGCGGACGTTTGGATTGCGGGGGACAAGCGACGAAGTTTCGGCGGGGTGGAAAATGATGACGTGGTTGCCGCGATGCGCGCGGCGGTCAGCGCGAGGCCAGCTTCACGTTGAGCGATTCGTAGCCGACCACGCGCTGGTATTTTTCCTCGTCTTCCACCTTCTCGCGCGCGTCGCGCACGGTGATGCTGGCGACGCGCTCGGTGCACTGCTGGAGCAATGTGCGGAGGAGCAGTCGCGCGTGCGGTGCGCCGAGGCAAAGGTGAGCGCCGAAGCCAAAGGCGATGTGGGGATTCGGCTTCCGGTCGAGGCGCACTTCGCTGGGAGCCTCGAAGACCGCTTCGTCGCGATTCGCCGATGCCCAGCACAGCGAGACCCGACCGCCGGCCGGGACGGTGACTCCGTGGACATCCGTCTCCACCGGACACACGCGCCCGATGTGCGTGAGCGGCGTGATGACGCGGAAAAATTCCTCGCTCGCATGGACGATGCGCGATGGATCCTCCCGTAGAAATTCCAGCGCCTCCGGGTTTCGGCCGAGGTGGGCGATGACGGAAGAAATGGTGTGGATCACCGTGTCGCGTCCGCCGGCAAAGGTCAGGTTGGCAAAGCCCATCATTTCCTCGCGAGTGAGCGACCGGCCGTGGAAGGTAGCCCTGGTCAGCGCGCTGAAAAAGTCCTCGCCGGGATTCGCCGCCGCGCGGTCGAACTGCTGGTGCAGATACGTTTCGAGCGCCGCGCCTTTCGAGCCGCCGTCGCGGAAGACATGGATGCCCCAACTGGTCCAGGTCTCCGCCTCCGCCTCGGGCACGTTGAGCAGATAGGTAAGCGCGTGCGACTGAATCGGCAGCGCGAACTCGCGCACGATCTCGATGGATTCGCGGCCTAGCGAGTCGGTGAGCATGCGGTCGATGAGCGCCTCGACTTGCGCGACGACGGCGGGATCTTTCGCGCGGCGAAAGAACGGCTCCACGATTTCCCGATACTCGGTGTGATCGGGCGGATCGGTCTCGACGGGCAACTGCCGCATCGTGCGCACATCTTCCTCCGACGGAATCGGCACGCGGAACGGAGCATCCGAACTGAACGTCTTACAATCCTTAGCCGCCCGGCGCACATCCTCGTGGCGGAGGATCATTGGCACGCTTTCTCCCTGAAACGGGCACTTCAGCACGGCGGCTTCGTGTCGCGCTTCTTGAAATGGGTCGGGGCTGGTTTCCATGATGCTAGTCGTTCGCTACTTTCGGACTCAGGCGAGAATCTCGCGCGCCACTTCGCCATACACATCGGTGAGACGGTAGTCGCGCGCGAGGTGACGCGCGGTGAGTTTGCTAAGGAGGGGCCAGCGAGTGGAAGTCACGGCGTGAAAGCAATACGCCCGGAAGCCGGTTCTTTGAACTGAAAAGGCTAGTTCTTCAGCGCGAACGCCATCCACGCGTCGCCGGTTTCGCCGCCGAGTTTTCCGCCGCCGGTCACCGGCACGACGATGAACTGCCGGCCATTCGCCTCGTAGCTCGCGGGCGGCGCGGTGGAGTGGAGCGGGAGCTGGAAACTCCACAGCTCGGCGCCGGTGTCCGCGTCGAAGGCGCGCAGCTTTTTGTCTCGCGTGCCGCCGGCGATGACGAGCCCGGTTGCGGTCACCATGCAGCCGCCGAAGCTCTCCTGCCCGGTCTTCGGCACGCCCTTCGCGGACAGCTCGGGGTATTCGCCGAAGGGAACTTTCCACGCGATCTTGCCGGTGTTGAGATCGATGCAATTCAGCGTGCCCCACGGCGGTTTGCAGCCGGGATAACCTTCGTGATCCACGAGCCGGTTCCAGCCGCCGAAGGTCCACTTCGGCGGCGCGTTTGGATCGGGCGGCGGGATGGGACGATCGCGGCAGAGGATGAAATCGAGCAGCGGTTTGACTTGCTCCGGTTTCAGCAGCGGAAGCATCGGCGGCATCGAGCCGCGACCGTTTTTCAACTGCTCGAGAATCTGCGCGTCGTTCAAGCGCAGCCGCACTCCGCGCAACGGCGGCGCGTGGCCGATGCCTTTGCGATCCGAGCCGTGGCAGGCGACGCAGATGCTCATGTACGCTTGTTCTCCAGCCGTCGGCGGCTTGAGCGGCTCGGGATCGTTGTCGCGGAAACTGGTGATGAACCAGGGGATTTCGTTCGAGGTCACGTAGAGCCGGCCATTGCGCGGATCCGACGCGGCGCCCGTCCATTCCGCGCCGCCGTGGATATTGAAGAGCAGCGTCGGCTTCGCCTCGTCGATGCTTGGATACGCTCCGGAGTTCGCGCGCTGGAAGACGGGCAGCGTCACGGCTCTCGCCTCCGGCGAAGCGGGAAGATCAGCCTCGGTGTAAGCCTGCCGCGCGAATGGCTGCGGCAGCTCGGGCATCGGCTGCATCGGCGCGGGAATGTCGCCGGGCAGCACGCGGCCGTTCACTTTCACGAGTTTAAAATCGAACAGCGGCGCGCCCGTGGTGCGGTCGAGAAGCAGCGTGTTGCCGAGCTTCGTGACCTGCGCGACGGCGTCCACTTTCACTCCGCTGCGCTCGACGGTGACGAGGTTCGGCGGTGAGGGGATGTCCCAGTCCCACACGTCGTGGCGGATTTCCTGAAAGTGCCAGAGCCGCCGACCAGTCAACGCTTCGAGCGCGATCACACAGTTCGAGAAAAGGTTGTCGCCGGTGTGCCCCATGCCGAGGTAGTTCGGCTTCGGCGAACCGGTCGAGACGAAGGCGATGCCGCGCGACTCGTCCATCGCCATGCCGCCCCAGCAGTTCGCGCCTTGCTCGATGTTGCTCCACGTCTCGTGGCCGTATTCGCCGGCGTCGGGTTTGGTTTTGAAGGTCCACAGCTTCGCGCCGGTGCGGATGTCGTAGCCGAAGACGTCGCCGAGATAGCCAGCGGCGACGAGCACGTAGCGGTAGACCGCCGCCACCGTGCTCGTCGCCGTCGGGATGTTGGTGCGTCCATTTTCGCCGAAGCTCGCGAGCGGTTTGCCGGTCTTCGGGTCGAGCTCGTAGAGCCAGTTGCCCGCGCCGAAGATCACGCGCGCCGGATTTTGTGCGTCGCCTTTCCAATAGAGCAGCCCGCGCCGCGCCGGCTGATCTTCGAGCCGCTTACCCTCCTTCGGCACGGTGAAGCGCCACAGCTCCTTTCCCGTCGCCGCGTCGAGCGCCACGATGTTCCAGCCCGCGGTCGGCGCGAACATCACGCCATCGACCACGATCGGATTGCACTGCACGTTCGCCTTGCCGTCGCCGGAGTGAAACGTCCACGCGACTTCGAGCTTCGCGACATTTGCCTTCGTGATTTGCGTGAGGGCGGAGAAGCGGTTCGAAGTCGGTCCGCCGAGCGAGCGATCCCATTTTTTGAAATCGTCCTTCGCCGGCCAGCCGTTCGCACGCGTGAGTTCTTCCGGCTTCGCCGCAGGAATGATGAAGGTGTCCGGCACATTCCCGGCTGCCGCCGGCTTCGCGACCTGCGCGGTGAGGTCGTCGAAGTTCCAAACGCCCAGCGTCTGCGCATCCTGCTGGAGCGGCGCGGCCGATGGCGCCGTGATCTCACGCGCGCCCTTCGAGATGCGCACATCGTCGATCAATCCGTCGCAACCGATACCGCCCTCGACGAGTCGCCCGAACGCAAGACCGCCGGCGACGGCTTCGCCATCGAGCGGCTTGAGCGGCGCCTCTTTCACCAGCTTGCCGTCCACGTAGAGCCGCACGCGCGCGACTTCGAGCACCGCGGCGAGCGCGTGCCATCGGCTGTCGCAGATATTCACGTCGCTCGAAATGCTGCCACCGCGGCCGGGCTGGAAGACGCTGAACAAACCCGTCTTCGAAAACGAGTACAGCTCCCAGTGCTCCGCGGATTTTTTCGGATCGTTCGCCACGAGGATGTTGAAGCCGGTCGCGCTGTTCAGCTTCGCGCGGCATTCCACGGTGATCGGAAATTCGCGATACGCCGGTTTGCCTTCGACGAGCATCCCGCCCGCGAGCGCTTTGCCAAAGGCGGGCGAGAGTGACGCTTCGCCACGCGACGTGCTCGCCGGTGGAGCCGTCGTTTTTTTCCACGAACGCGGCACCGGCTTCGCGCCGACCGGCCTGCCGTCGAGCGTCGCGACGAGCCAGTCGAGTCCGTCGAGATTGTCGAGCAGCCGCGCCTCGGCGTCTTCGCTGGTGTGATTGAGAATGCCGACCGGACCGCGCCAGCCGCTGTCGCGGATCAATTTGAGCAACTGCAAGTCGAGGTCGCCCTGTGCGAGTGGCAGGATCTTTTCCCCGCCGCGCGTCATGCCGTTGAGGTTCCACGCGAGGAGGTGCGGGAGCATTTTCGGCAGTAACTCGGGCAGCCGGTCGAGGTGTTCGTGGCCGTGGTGCAGGTTGTAAACCATGCCGACGTTCGTGATGCCGTCCGCCTTCAGCCGCTCGATGATCGCGAGCTGATTCTCCGGTTCACCGAACCAGCTCCCGTGGTTGTAGAGCGCAACTTTGATCCCGAGCGGCGCCGCGGCTTCGGCGATCTCGCCAATCCGCTTCGCCTCGCTCGCGACGAGGGCGGCTTGTTCTTCGGGCGCTTTCTTCGGATCGCCGCCGCCGCCGCTCGCCCAGAGCTGCGGCTTCACGCCGTGCCGTTGGAAAAGCTCGAGCGTTTTCTTTCCCTCGTCGTTCAGCTTGGTGGGAAACCACCACGCGGTCAGTTCGATGTGATGCCTCTTCAGCGCGTCGAGTTCTTCGTCCCAACTCGGGATGTGCTCCGCGCGGTAGTCGTAGGCGAAGCGCTTGATCCCGAGCTTCTCCATCATCGCCGCGCGTTCCTCCGGCCCGCGCCGCTTCGCGTCAAAGGGGACAATGCACCAGGCGACGAGATTGTCGTGGGAGAAGAGGTCGGGTGGCGTTTGCGCCAGCGCCGTGAGTGTGACGAAAAAAAGGGCCGAGAGAATACGGAGGAGCATGGGCGGGAAATGCGGAATGAAGCGCATCATGATTAACCGCAAACACACAGAGATCACAGAGAACATCCCACCACATCGTCTCCGTCTCTGTGTCCTTTGTGTCTCTGTGGTCGATCCCTCTCGCAGCCTACCGCGGGCGGATGAGCAACTCCTCGATCACGGCGCGCGGCGGCAGATTGATCGCGAGCAGCACGCACTCCGCGACGTCCTCCGGCTGCATCATCTTCGCGCGAGCCGCGGCATCGGGCGGTGCGGGCCGTTTTTCGAGGATCGGCGTGTCGATGTCGCCGGGGAAAATCGAGCACGCACGAATGCCGTTCGGTCGCTCCTCGGCGTTGATCGCAGAGGTGAGCCCAGCCATCCCAAATTTCGAAATCACGTAACCCGGCCCGGCCTTGGGCGACGCCTGCTTGCCCGCTTCCGAGACGATATTGACGATCGTGCCCGAACCCCGCGCGCGCATTTCCGGGAGAAAAGCCTGCGTGCAATAGTACGCGCCGTTGAGGTTCGCGTTCATCATCGCGTGGTAATCCTCGTGTTTGAGCACTTCGAGCGAGCGTTTGGGAACATTGGTGCCCGCCGCATTCACCAGCACCTCGACGCTGCCGAACTCTCCGAGCACTTGCAGCCCCATTGCTTCCACTGCCTTCGGGTCGCCGATGTCGCACGGCACCACGAGCGCACCGAGCATTCCCGCGGCGACTTCTTCCAGCATCTCGCGACGGCGCCCGACCAGTGCCACGCGCCAGGCTTGCTTTGCCAATGCCCGCGCGCACGCCGCGCCCACGCCGCTGCCGGCTCCGGTGATGACTGCTGTTTTTTTCATGGTCGTTTAGGCTTTCGGAAGTTCGACCCACGCCTGAGTCTCCGTGCTCCGGACCGCCGCATCCAGCACTGCCTGCGTGCGCGCGCCTTCGTGGAAATCGGGGACGCACGGGCGCTGGTTGCGGATGGCGTCGATGAACTCGAACGCCTGATCGTAGCGGAAAGTAATGAGCGGATCCCCGTCCTGCGGATCGCGCGGGCTGCCGGGCCAGGTCCAGAATTCCCGTGGCACGGCGAGCGGCGCGAGACCGGGGCCGCCGAGTTTGCCGTGCTGGAGTTCGTTCCATTTGCCGGTGGTAAATTCAAACGATCCCGCGCTGCCGTTGATCTCCACGTAGTCGAGCGACTTCCAGCTTTCATTGCGCCCGCTCGCCAGCTTCGAGCTCTCCAGTACACCGGTCGCGCCGCTGTGGAAATCCGCGATGATCGCCACCCAGTCGTCGAGATCGCTCGGGTGACCTTCGCGCATGTCCACGAGCCGCTTGGTGTTGGCTACGAGCCGCTTCATCGGTCCCACGAGATGCTGCGCAAAGTCGATGCGGTGCGAGAGCATGTCTCCGAGCTCGCCGGTGGCCGCGAGCTTCTTCACCTGCCGCCAGCCGAGATTGCGCGTGCCCCAGTCCTGCAACCGGCACGAGCGGTAGTGATACGGCACGCCGAGGTCGCCCTGCTTAATGAGATGCCCGAGATACCGCATCGCCGGCACGAAGCGATACGTGAACGCCGTCATGTGCCGCACGCCCGCCGCGTCTGCGGCGTCGGCCATCCCTTTCGCCTCGGGGTAAGACATCGCGATCGGTTTTTCGCAGAGCACGTGCTTGCCCGCGGCGATCGCCGCGTGCGCGATCGGTGCGTGCGCAAAGTTCGGCGTGGCGATGATCACCGCATGCACGTCGTCGCGCGTCACGATCTCATCGTACTTCGTGGAAGTGACCGCGATTCCTGTGTCGCGGCTCGCCTTCTCCAGCGTGGCGGCATTTGAATCACAGAGCGCGACCACTCTGGTCTCCGCACAGAGCGCGATTCCGGGAAGGTGATTTTGCAGCGTGATTCCGCCGCAACCGACGATGGCGATGCCGAGTGTTTTCATGAGAGGAAGGGCGCCGTTTCTCGCAGCGCCCCGCTCGCGCCGCAAGCGGGAAGCAGAAAGCCCGCGCCTGCCTCCCTTGCCGCCACACGAGTTCCCCATGCTCTCCGCTGGCCGGCTCAAGCGCGATTATCGCACCAACGCTCATTAGGCAATCGATACCTCGGGACTCGGCCTGGTCTTCGACTCCACCCCCGCGCAGTGCCGTCGCCGCCTAAAACTGCCGCTCTATCGACTACGAGGCGCTACCCGCCGTCCCACGATCTCCGCTGGAGTTCCCGAGTTCCTTCGACCACGATCTTCCCATGAAAACCCTCCTGCCCGCAGGCCTGCTTTTCCTCTCAGCGCTCTTCCTCTCCGCGTGCGCGAACGAGCCTCCTCGCGACGCTTCCGGGCGAAAGCTCAAACTCGAAACCATCCACCGTCCGCACCGGGCGCCGATCTACCAATACCGCCCCGCGGAGTAACAGGGCGTCGATTAGGCGCTTTCGTCCGTCTCATCCTCATTTCCTCAATTTTCCTCCTCGATGCGCCGGCACATCGGGGCGCAGCGCGGTGGTAGGCGGCGTGCAGTGCGGCGACGCGGGCGGGCTGCCCGGGCTTGAGTCGATTCTCGTGAGCGCGCCAGGCGGGGCGGGCGCGCGGTCACCGTTGCGGTTTCCTTTTTTCCCACACCGCGAGGCCGAAATCCCTACGCGCGAGCGGGCCGGCGAGCAACCGCGCGCACACTCGCATTAGAGGCGAGAGCGGCGGCCACGCATCCGGCGCTACGGTGAAACGCGATCCGTTTATCGCACCGCAATGCTGCGGGAAACCTCAGAACCAAAATAACCCAAATGAAATCCATCATCCTTAACTCCGCCCTGACCGTTACCCTCACGCTCGCGCTCTCCGCGGGCGCTTTCGCTCAAACCTCCGTCACCACCACCACCAGCGCTGGGACGGTCAGCGAATTCACCCCGGATACGATCGTCATCCGTTCCGAGAGTTCACCCGAACCGCTCCGCTATACCTACAGCAAGACGACCACCTACGTGGATGAGTCCGGCGCGCCCGTCTCGATGGAACTCGTCAAGAGCGGCCTCCCGGTGACCGTCCAGTACGTCAAGGAAGGCGACCGTCTCGTGGCCAGCCGCGTCATCGTGCGTCGCACGCGGACCACCGGCTCTTCCGGAGCGACGGTGGAAGAAAAGCGGACCACGACGACCACCGGCACTGCGGCCCCTGCTGCCGTGGAAGAGAAAAAGACCACAACCACCACCACGACTACGAAGTAGCCGAGACATCACCGTTTCATCTTATGAAGATCTCCATCGTCATCGCCCTCGTGGCGGTTGCCTTCCTCCTCCCAGCCTGCACCACGGTAGAAGCGCCATCGTCTTCGCCCACGACGACCTCCACGACCACGGAGTCCCACTCCGTCCGCACGCCCGTGGGCGCCGCTTCAACCTCAACC
>JBAVML010000176.1:0-3504 GCA_049690035.1 Chthoniobacteraceae bacterium | reverse complement strand
GTTACAGCGCGCCCACTTTGGAGCCGCATCGCTGATCGATGCGCGGAGTGGGGGCCGGTGATGATCATGTTAGCAGGCTTTATTGTCGTCTGCGCGCTCGTCTTTCGCGGCCTACATGAATTGGAGAAGCTGCTGGGCTTGAGTTGGCCCTATCCTTGGGAAAGGTAAACGAACGTCGCCTACCTCCCTCGGCTGCCCGCTGGGAAAAGCTGATCCAGCTAGCTAATCCTGCCGCAGGTCAGGCCCGCGTTCGCCGGCTTTCGCCGTCACCCCTCCGCGCACTTGGCCCGTCCGCGACCAGCCAGTGAGACCTCTAACACATCACCCATGCACCACATCCGCGATAAAATCCGCGCCGGTTATCCCGGCTTGTTTCTCCTCACCCATGAGGAAGGCCGCGCCGAGGCCATGCTCGCCCTGGTCGGCAAGGAACTGAACTACACCCTCTTCGGCTGGTCGATCGCAGTCGGCCGCTTCGACCCCACGACCGGCGAGGCCGCGGCTGATGAAGCCGACCCACTGGCCGTGCTCGATGCCGTCGCCGGCCTGCCCGAGAAGTCACTGCTCATCTTGCGCGACTTCCACGCGTTCTTCGCCGAGCCCAACCCGCTGCTCTTCCGCAAGCTCAAGGACGCGCTGCTCCACGCGAAGACCGCGAACAAGACGCTCATCCTGCTCGGCAGCGAGCTCAAGCTCCCGCCCGAAGTGGAGAAGCTCATCAGCGTGGTCGAGATCGCGCTGCCGAGCCGCGAGGAACTGCGCGCGGTGCTCCACAATCTCTGCGAGCAAAACGGCAAGCCGCTGCCGGAGAACGAGGACGCGGTGCTCGATGCGCTCGGCGGCCTGACCACGCACGAAGCCGAGGACGCGCTCTCGCTCTCCATCATCGAGGCCGGCGAATTCGACCCCACCATCCTCTCGCGCGAGAAGGCAAACGTGGTGAAGAAGAACGGCCTGCTCGAAATCGTCGAGAGCACGATCCGGCCCGAGGACATTGGCGGGCTGGAAATCTTGAAGGAAGATCTGCTCAGCAAGCGCGACATCTTCACCCAAGAGGCGCGCGACTACGGCCTGCCGAGCCCGCGCGGCATCCTCGCCTGCGGCCAGCCGGGCACCGGCAAATCGCTCACCGCGCAAGCCACCGGCGCGATCTTCAACGTGCCGCTTCTGCGCCTGGAGGCGGGCAAGCTGTTCGGCTCGATGGTCGGCGAGAGCGAGCGCAACTGGCGCAACGCCTTTGCCACGGCCCGCGCGATCGCGCCCTGCATCCTGTGGGTGGATGAAGTGGATGGCTTGTTCAGCGGCGCGCAGTCCAGCGGCACTTCGGACGGCGGCACGACCAACCGCGTCATCAAGGCGATTCTCCAAGACATGCAGTTCAACGGGGACGGCATCTTCTTCATGTTCACCGCCAACGACATCGACGGCATCCCCGATCCGCTCATCGACCGGCTCGACGTGTGGAGCGTGGATCTGCCGACGCAGGACGAACGCGAGGCGATCTGGAACATCCACATCGCCAAGCGCAAGCGGAACCCAAAGAAGTTCGGCACCCCCGGACTCGCCAAGCTCACCGAAGGCTACAGCGGCCGCCAGATCGAGCAGGTGTGGCTCAAGGCGCTGACGATGGCCTTCAACGACGGCCGCCGAGAGCCCGAGGACAACGACATTCAGAAGGCGCTCAAGAAATTCGTCCCGACGAGCGTGACGATGTCCGACGTGATCGAAGCGCGCCGCAAGCGGCTCGCCAACCGCGCGACGCCCGCTAGCCGGCCGGCAAAGATCGCCCCGCTCACGAAACTCAACAGCCGCAAACTCGCCGCATAGAGCGAACCGTCGCATTCATCGAACCATCCGCTCTCCGCGAAACTCAGAGGGCGGAAGCTGCCGAGGTGCACCGCTTCTTCTACCGCCATTGAACCTTTGGTATCCATCCACATCCGGCCCCGCTTCCCGCTACCGTCTATTTGTATTCCAATTTGTTAGAAATGACTTGAACTAGCTTGGTCTTTTCCTGAATTTCAAGCTTTGCGTGGTCGAAGAATACGACATTGAATCCGCCACCGTGCATGGCACTCTTGTAGCGGATTCCATCGTAGTCAGAATTCAAAATGACCTCGGCCAAATACTGAGTTGGGACATATTCGATTTCGGCTAACGCCGGATTTACCGGCTTTGCCAGCTCGCGATTTAGAATGCCCAAGAGTGCGCTCTGCTCCAATTCCATTCGTAGGTCCGCGTGTCCAAAGGGGCTGTCGATGCTGCGAAGTTTTGTCAGATCAACAAGCTGTAGGTTCTTACGCGGTCGGACCTTTGCGACGGAAACTAGTCCACCAAGAAATGGGCGGATTTCGCTGACTGCCGTCATCTCCGCCTCCGCAACGTAGAGATACGGGATACCCGCCGGGTTGGCGCGTCCTGCTGTTGCCCTTGTTCTTGGCGGGAGACTCATATCACCTGCAGGATACGGCTTTGTAACCGCATAATGCTCCTCAATGCCTCCGAGGCGAGCTCGGTGATACAGCTGTTTCGGACCGACAAAGACCCGGATCTTATGGAGGAATTGCGGGAGCCAAGCTCTCGGATCCGAAATAGGTCCAACTCCTGAGTCCGGAATAAAGCGACGCTTCCATTTGATGGCTTCGGCAAACTGATGCCAGATTCCCTCTTCGGAAGTATAGAACAATTCATCCTCTTCAGCAGCCCATAGCTCACCACTGGAGACTTCGCTGTCATCATCCGGTCGGAAGCAAATCCCCCTGATCTCATCAAGTAAGGTGCACCGTGTCTCGTCATCGAGCGCATCGCTGAAAATCGTCCAGCCTTTCTTCCATTCGATGCAATATGGCAGGCTTTCGCCAACCTCATCCGCATCCGGTCCGAACTCCTTGTGAAAATGCTTTCCGTATTCAAGCGGTTCAAACAATTCGACTAGCGGTGCGAAAAGCTTGCTCAGGGCCGATGCCGGGACGACTTGCACCCTCCGCCCGCCGCAAAAATCACAGTTGCCGACCTTGTCCTTCGCTTTGATGAATCGAATAAGGACTTTGTCCTCGAAACACTTCGCGCAACAATTCATAGGTCAACTCTGAACAGGCGCTTCTGTGGTTCTGAAGCATCAAGCGTTTCCAACAGCCACGGCTTCTGCCGCAAGTCCTCGGGCGGGGGTTCTGTTGTCGTGATGATGTATTGGAAATTCGGAGCGCTATCTGCACTGAATGCCTCCTCTATGGCCCGCGCAAACAGAAAGAATTTCTGGTAAATCTCCGCCGACATATCCGCTTCGCGCGGACCATCGTGAATGAGAAAGCGAGGATGAAACCCGAATCCCTCCACACTGCTCAGCATCGCTGCAATATCGAAAGCGATGATTTTGATGCTCTCAATCGCGGCACTGGTCAGTTTGCCATGATATTCGAGCGAGAGTGCGATGCTGCGGCCGGAAAACTCTACGCCTGCTGAAAGCGAATTACCCATCACAGCGCGAATGACCTGACTATAAAT
>JBAVML010000175.1:0-17294 GCA_049690035.1 Chthoniobacteraceae bacterium | reverse complement strand
GCATCATCCAATCGGATCAACGATTCCGCGCCGGTGACCTTGCGTGGCGGCGCGCTCACCCTGCTCGGTCGCCCGCAGGTCGAGACCACGGAAACGCTCGGAGCGCTCACGCTCGCGCCCGGCTTGTCCACGATCACGGCCAACGCGAGCAACGGCGTGGCCGCGATCGGTGTGTATTCCGCGGAAATCACCTTCGCGAGCCTCGCCTCGCGGCAGGCGGGGAGCATGGTTAATTTCGTCGGTCTGACGAATGGCGCCGCCGCTCCCCTGGGGCTGATCGGGAGCAATCCGCGGGTGCTCTTCACCGCGGCTCCGACGCTGAACTCCAATCTGATCGGAGGATGGGCCGTGGTCACGAATCCCTCGGCGGTTCCGGAATTCGCGAGCTATGTTCCGACCGTCGGAGTGGGCGCGCTGGGGGCGAATGGCTTTCCCGCCTACGACGCCACGACGCTGCCCGTCATCGATCAGCCGACGCAAAACATTCGAATTCCAGCGGCGGCTGGCAACCAGGTGAGCGCGAACCGCACGATCAATTCGCTCAATCTCGTGGGCTTCGGTCTGACCTTTACCGGTGACAGTTTGCTGTCCCTCACGAGTGGCGGACTGATCCATAGTGGGGCGAGCGTGAGCATCGGGGCTACGGCGATCGGATTGAGAGGTCAACTCACCGCGGGGACCACGGCGGCGCCGAGCGAACTGCTCGTTTACAACGGGGCGAACACGCTGACCATCAACTCGAAGATCGTGAACAATCCGGCCACCGGCCCGGTGTCGCTGGTTCTCTCCGGTTCGGGAACGATCGCGCTGGCTTCGCAAACGAGCAACACGTTTACCGGCGGCACGACGGTTAATAACGGCGTCACCGCGAGCACCACGGGCGCGGCGACTTCGGTGGTGGTGTTCCCCTCTGGCGGGCTCACGCTTAATGGCGCGACCGTGACGACAACGGCCGTCGGCCAGATTGCAACGACGAACAACCTCGTCACCCTAAATGGACTGTCCACCTTGAACCTGGTCGGCGACAACTCGCTCAGCGGCATCTCCTTCAACAACACGGGCGGAACGTCGGGTACAAACAATCCGGTCGTGAACAGCGGCGGAACGCTCACCCTCAGTGCGGGCAACACCGGCATCAGCGCCACTTCGTCGAATGTCACGACGACGGCGACGCTTGGCGGGCGGTTCAGCCTGCCGAGCGGCACGACGACTTTCGCGGTCGATCCGATTCTGTTTAATGGCGCGCAGGTCGCTCCGACCCAGGCAGCGCTCGCCACGCAAGGGCTCGTCGGCACGGGCGGGATCACCAAGACTGGTGCCGGCGTACTGCAATTCAACGCGCAGGCGGTCTTCACCGGTCAGGTCAATGTCCAGGCCGGGAGCATTCAGTTCGGCGTCGGCAATGGCGGCTCGCGTTTTTCGAACATGAACCTCGCGGTGGCGGGAACGCGGATCAACTTGAACGGCCAGAGCGGGAATATCGGTTCGTTAAGTGGAGCGACCGGGAGCGTGGTGACGAATGCCAGCCCGACAGGGGCGACCCTGACGATGGGTTTTGACGGGTCACCGACCACGTTCGCGGGACGTTTCGCCCGCTTCGGCGACGGCATCGCGAATACGCTCAACATTACCAAGATCGGCGCGGGCACGCTGGATCTCACCGGCGCCGGCAGTGACTCGACGGCGACGTTGTCGGTGCAGGGTGGGACCGTCCGCTACAGCGGGCCGGCCAGCACGAGCTTCGCGGCGAACAATGTTCTGACCGGGGGAACGCTCACGCTGGATAATGCGGTGACCAACGTAAACAGCCGCCTCGGTGGAACGAATGCCAATGCGATCACGCTGACGACCCAAGGTGGCACGGTGAAGTTCATCGGCAACGCCGGCGCGGACACCACCGAGATCGCGGATGTCTTCACCGTGGGCAGTGGCTCAGGTGTGCTCGACTTGCAGCCGAATGCGGCGCGCAAGCTCAAGATTCTCGTCTCGACCACGTTTACCGGCATCCAGGCGGGCGGAACCCTCTTCATCAAAAATCTGCCGACGCTCCCGGATGCCTACTACTCGCCGAGCAACGGCGAAACGACGATCGACCTCGGACTGATCGCGCTTAACGCGCCGGCGGGCGCCGGGTCCGGATTCCCGGCCACGGATGCGGCCATTCGTCCCGATATCGTTGCGTCCATCGCACCCGGATTACCCGCGACGGCGTTCGTGACGAAGGATCTGTTTACCAATTTGCTGCGCCCTCTGGCCTCTGCTCCTCAAGTCGATTCCGCGGACGCGGAAGTCTCCCAGAGTCTCGCCAGCGGTTCGCTGAGTCCCACCAACTACGACCTCGCGACGGTGGCCAGTATCAGCGAGAACACGACGGCCAACAGCATCGTGCTCCAGGATACCGCGAAGGTGATGAACACCGTATCGCCGGCCCACGGGCTCTACGGTCCGAATGCCACGCTCTTGACCCAAACCGTCGTCAGCGGCGGTATCCTGGCGGTTGAAGGTGGCGCCAGTTCCATCAATGTGGGTCTGCTCACGACCGGCACGAACGTGCCGCTCACCTTCCACGGCTATGGCGACCTCGCGGTCACCGCCAATGTCGGCGCTGGCACGGGCGGCCTGACCAAATCCGGCACGGGAGCGATGACTGTTGCCGGGCGCGGCTTTTATACCGGCGTGACCGCCGTGAACGGCGGTTCGCTGACGTGGAATGGCCCGCAGGAGAATAACATCGCGGTGGTTCCGGCGACCACCACGTCACTCACCTCCGCTCTCACCGTGAATGGTGGCATGTTCGATCTCGGCAATCACGGCCAGGTCTTCGGCACGATCTCGAGTATCAACCCGAACTCCGGCGCCGGTGGCGAAATCACCAACACCGGTGCTTCGATGGTGACCCTGACCAGTTCCACCGGCACGAGCAGTTCCTTCGGTGGGACGATCAGCAACACTATTAATCTCGTAAAGACGGGCAATAGCACCCTCACCTTGACGAGTCCAAATACCTACACCGGCACGACCACGATTCGTGGTGGTGGTATCAGCCTGCGGGACAAAGGTACGCTGTCGGGAACGTCGAGCGTCGAGGTTATCTATGGCGCCTTGACGATCGATCAGACCCAGCTCAATCCGCTGGTCGACCTGAACCCGCTCCGGTTGCCGCAGACGGTGCCCATCACCTTGCACGGCGGCACGCTGACCTACACTGCGGGTGGCTCCATGGCCGGGGCGGCGGCCTTCGACGACATCACCGTTGAAGCTGGAGCCAATGTGATCACGGCTGGCGTGACTCAGAACGCGGGCAGCACCGCTACCGTGACGATTGGGAATCTCACGCGGGTGCCGGACACGTTTGGCACGGTCAACTTCAACGCAGGAGGCGGCACTCTGGCCAACACCGGGCTCAACAATCCGCACCTCCTTCTCTCCACTCTCGACGGCAACCCCATCACGACGGTCAACGATCTCATCGGCGCCTGGGCCGTGGTTACGGGCAGCGATTTTGCCTCAGCGCGGACGAGCGGTGGAGGATTTGAAATTGGTGCCGTCGGGAACACCGGCGCCGGGTTCAATGCCTATGGCAGTACCGATATCACCACGGCCACGGCTTTGCAGAACGTGAACGACGGCGCCAACCGCACGCTGACGGCGAGCAAGACGATCAATACCCTGCGCGTCGCTCCCAATGCCGCGAACACGCTCACCTTGAACTCCGGAGTTGTCCTGACGCTCGGCGCGGGCGGCCTGCTGACGAACAACAACAACACCTACCAGATCATCCCAGAGTCCGGCGCGGCGGTGATCCCGCAGATCACGGCTGGATCGGGCGCGGACGGAAATCTGTATCTTTTCATCAACCAGAACACGACCACGATCGGGGCGAAGATCACCAACGGAGTCGATAGCCCGCTCGGCTTGAACGTCATCAAGAGCGGTGGCGGCGCGCTGACCTTGACGGCGGCGAACAGCTACCTCGGCACCACCATCGTGAACCAAGGCACGCTGACGCTGAATCTCACCAACCCGACGCCCACGGGCCTCGCCGGTGCGGTCGCGATCCCCGGTGACTTGATGATCAACAACGCCACCACCACGCTCAACCTCGCCAAACAGTTGCGCACGACCGCCAAGGTCACGATCGATGGGTCGGGTGTGCTTAATATGGTCGGCAGCAACACGATCAGTCGGGTTGTCTTCAATAATCGCGGCGGCAACGCAGCCCCGATTATCCAGCCAGCACCGGTGACGGCGCCAGCGCCGCTCTCGGTCTCGAATCTGGTCTTCACCGCCGGCGGAGTGACTCCATCGATCACGGCGACCAACGACGTTTACAGCACGACGCCCACGGTCGCCGGCACCTCGTTGATTTTGACCAATGCCCAGCCCGTCATCTCTACGTCGGGAATGGCGGTCACGAGTCTCCTGGTCACCGCGCCGATTCATGATTCGGTCGGCAGCGATTTCTTTGGCGGCGCGCTGGTCAAGACCGGTCCCGGCTCACTGGCATTGAATCCAAGCGTCGGTGTGACGGGGAACACCACGAGCGGATCGAACCTCCTCACCGGCATCTCGACGACGCTCGGCCTCGCCGTGGGCATGAACATCACCGGCACGAACATCCCCGCCGGGACCACGATCGAAGCGTTCGTCGGCGGCCCGGGCGGCACGGCGCTCCAGCTCTCGACGAATGCGACGGGGACGGCCACGAACACGATGACCTTGTCGGGGAGCACCTTCACGAAAGGCGTGAAGGTCAATCAGGGCTCGCTAATCTTGGGTTCAAGCTCCGTGCTCGATCCTTCGCTCCCACTCACCCCGACGATCCTCAACGGTCCCGTCGGGACTGGCACCCTCACCTTGGCCGACGGTTCTGCGATCATGAGCGATGGCACGCTTCGTACCCTGCACAATGCGGTGAGCGTGCTGGGGAGCTTCCTTTTCGGACCACCGAGCGCTTCAAACGCTACGGCCCTGGCCGGCAACGGAGTCAATCTCGCGGGAGCGGTAGCCCTCGTCGGCGCGGGTGATCACACCATTTCCGTCGCTGATCCGCTCAATATCTCGACGATCAGTGGCTTGATCTCCGGGGCGAATAGCACGCTGATCAAAGCCGGGTCAGGCACGCTGGTGCTCGCGCAATCGGGCAATACCTGGGGCACCAGTCTCTCCGTGACGGAGGGCGTGTTGCGCAGTGCAGTCGCCGGCGCGGTCCCTACGGGCATCAATCTGTCCGTCGCCACCGGTGGGGTCTTCGATTCCCCGGGCGTAAACCAGGTGGTGAGGACCCTCACGGGCGGTGGAGCAGTGACCAATTCTTCGACCGGGTTTGCGGCCACCCTGTACGTCGGCGGAACCTCAACCTCCGATACGACCACCGACCCGAACCCCGGTGGCGAAAACATCTTCGCCGGGTCGATCAGCGGCATCGTCGGAGACAATGCGGGGACGCCGCCCGCGCGGCTGAGCCTGACCAAAGTCGGTGCGGGTACCTTCACGCTTTCTGGGGCGAATACGTATCGGGGAGCGACCAATGTGAACTCCGGCACGTTGCGCGTGGACACCACCGGTAGCCTTCGGATTGCGAGCGATTTCACGGTGCTCAACGGAGCCACCGCGGAGATCAACGGTTCGATCTTTGCCGATTCAGGCACGGTGCAAACTTCCGGTCTCAACAGCCGCATTCGAGGCTCGGGCACGATCGGGGGCAATGTGACGATCGATACAGACGGCATCCTTCAACCCGTGCGTAATGGCACGGCTGTCCTGACCATCAATAACGGGGGCACTCTCTTGCTTCAAGCGGATGCCACGGTTCTGTATCGTGTCGATGCGGGCGGCGTGAACGGGAATCGCATCCAGATTACCGACGGGAATATCAGTCTGCCGTCCTCCGGCTTTTGGAAATTGAAACTCGAGAACACGACCGTGGTGAATCCGTCTGGATTGACCTTCGTTCTGTTCGATGGACCCGCCGGCGGTGATCTCTTGAACGGGAATACAGGATCGGGGAGCGACAACGTCGGCAATCCCGCTCCCATCGACTTCGGGACAACGGGTTGGTCGTTCAATATGGCGTTGCCGGAGGGACTGCGCGGGATCCATTACGACTTCGACAACAACGACATTGTCCTCCTCGGTGTCGTGCCGGAGCCGGGCACAGGTTCGCTGGTGGCGGGCTGCCTCGCCGTGGCACTCGGCCTGCAGCGTTTCCGTCGCCGCCGCTCCGTGGCGTAGGACCAGTTGCAAACCGGATTTACCGATTACCGTGGTCACCCGCGCTGAGCACGGGCGGTGAGGCGGGCCATGGGGAAAGCGGAGGATTCGTCGGTCCCGATCACGCCGACGAGCGCACGACCCTACAAATTTTCGGTGGGGTTTCCCGCGGATTCTCCCTATTTAGCTCCGCATGAAAGTCACCGCCCTCGCGATCACGCCGCCGCCCGGCGCGCAGGATTGTCCCCGCGTTACCCCGGAACTGCTGGCGAGCTGTCTCGCGCGCTATTCGCGGAGCAACAAGGGCATCGAATCCATCCTCGCCGGGATCAACTGGGACGATCCCGACAAGTCGGTCGATCAGGTCTTTCGCTTTCTCGATTATGGTCACGCCAGCATCGGCGGGCTCACTGGCGGCATCGCCATGGCGGTCGACCGCTGCTCATTTTTTCTCGCCCTGAAACTCTTCGAACTCGCGCAGCTTTCCGACGGTCAGGAATCGAGCACCCGCTACATCGAGATGGTACCGACGAGCCTGCCGAAGCCTGACGAGGTCGGCATTCCCGACCACCTCGCCGCCGAGTGGCAGAGTGTGATGGAGGACGCCTTCGCGATTTATCGCGAGGTCTATCAAGATCTCGATCGGCAGGCGCGAGAGAATCCGGCAATCGTCCGCTGCCCCGCCGGCGCCAACGAGAAAGTCCTGGATCGGCTGCGGAAAAACTACGCCCTTGACCGGGCGCGCTATTTCATCCCTTTCGCCACCGAAACGAACGTCGGCCTCGTCATGACCGCGCGGGTCTGGGCGCAGACGATCCGCCAGCTCGATGCGCAGCCATTTCCTGAAGCCGTCGAGTGTGCCGGAAAGCTGCGCGCCGAGTTGCAAAAGCTCACGCCGCGCCTCACCAAGCACAGCTTCAAGGACGCGGCGAGCGCGCAGCAGGCGCAACAGGAGGTCGATTTCAGCCGCGAGATCATCCGCCGCGATGGCGTCGGCAGCGACAATCTCCCGGACGAAGTTTTCGTCGGCGTGGACCGCGCGTATCCGGCATTCCTGCCCGACATTCAGCCGTTTTCCGCGGCGTTCGCCGGGAAGGAAAACCGCTATAGCGCGGCAGGGTCCGCCGTGAAACGCATCTTTGTTCGCTTCGCCTGGAACAACATCGCGCTCGCCGAACTGCGCGATCTCAACCGGCACCGCACCGGCTACCGCTTCAGCCCCATGGTGCCGGTGGGCTTCTACCTGCCGCCAGGCGTCAGCCATCCGCGTCAGCAGGAACTCCTCGATCGCCAGCGCTCGCTTGTGAAAAAGCTCGCGAGTGGCGCGACGGCCAACGGTGCCCACTATTACGCCTACCTGCTCGGCGATCAGGTCGCCTTCGAGCATTCGACCCACGCGGACAAATTCATCTACGAGGTCGAGCTGCGCACCGGTCTCGGCGCGCACTTCCGTTACGCCGAACATCTCGCGGCCGCGTCCCGCGAATTCGTGAAGCTCGTGCCCGAGGCGGAGCCATACATCCAGCTCGGCACGGCTGAGCCGGAATAGGGCGCCCCGATGCGTTATTTCGCGAAGCTCAGCGGCGGGAAGATCGTGCTCTGGTGTTACCTTATTTGGTACCTCTTCTTCACCGCGCGGTACTTTGATCCGAGCCGCGCTCTGTGGCTCACCTCGCTCGGCATCTCGGGCATCATCGGCATCGCGCTCATCCTCAGCACCACGGGAAAAAACTCGCGGCTCGACCGCTGGCAGATCTTCCGCCTCTTCCTCATGCCTTTCTGCGTCTCCAGTTTCGCCGCGCTCGTGAAAGGCCGCGGATTCCTTCTGATCTTCTCCCCGCGGCCATTTGAAAACTTCATCGCGCTCGGTTCTTGCGCGGCTTTCTGCGCATTTGTGGCGGTGATGAAAGTGGTCCGACGTTAGGGATTCAAACCGGCACCGCGATGCACTCATGCCGGTTCGGTATTAGCGTGATACCGAAGCTCTATTTCCAGTCTTAACGAATCTTCGGCTATTCCTTCCGCCCGCTCCTTGATGTCTCTGCAAAAAACACTCCTGCTCTGGGCGACCGCCTGGCTTGCCGCGATCAGCCTGCTCCACGCAATCCTGAACCCCGACTCCATTCGCGGGCTTCAGGAATTGCTCGCGCCGATGCGGCGGGGCCATGTCTCGGGGCAGGGAAAATTCAAAGTCGGCTTCCTCCCGGTCACGTGCCATCTCACCTGCCCAGTCACCGACTTCATCAACACGCAGACCACCGGCCAGGGACTCTTCGAGCCGCTGCGCTTCAATAGCTGGCCCGAGTTGAAAGAGGCGTATCTCGCCGGGCACACGCCCGCCACTTTCATTCTCGCGCCGATGGCCATGGCGCTGCGCGAGCAGGGCGTGCCCATTAAGATCGTCTATCTCGGCCATCGCGATGGCTCGGCGGTGATGGTTCACAAAGACTCTGGAATTTTCCGCATGGAGGATTTGCGCGGCAAGCGCGTCGCCGTTCCCAATCGCTACTCGAACCAGCGTTTGCTCGTTTTCCGCGCGCTGCAAAAGGCGGGCATGACCGTCGATGACATCCAACTCGTCGAGATGCCGCCGCCCGACATGCCCGCCGCGCTATACTCGAAATCCGTGGACGCTATCAGCTCCGGTGAGCCCTTCATGGGGCAGACCGAACTCGATGGCTATGGACGCGTGCTCTGGCTGACCAAAGACGTTTGGCCGAACTTCATCTCTTGCGTGCTCGCCGTGCGCGAGGACGTGATCCGCGACCGCCGCGCCGACGTGCAGGCGCTTGTCGATGGAATCGCGAAGAGCGGGAAGTGGCTCGATCAATCGATGGATCACCGGATGAGCGCCGCACAATTCGTCTCCAAGAATTACTACATGCAAGACCCGCGACTCCTCACTTTCGTGCTCACCAAACCGCCGGATCGGGTGAAATACACGCGGCTTACTCCGCTCAAGCCAGACTTTGAAGAGATCGAAGGGCTGGGGAAATTGTCGGGGATCCTGAAGGGAACCGCGCACTTTGAAGACTACGTCGATCCGTCGTTTGCCGAAACCGCAACGAGCAAGGTCGAGGCTTGGAAGTTTGAAGCGACCGCGCCATGACCGCCGCTCCCGTGACTCCGCCAGCTGCGGCAAAAGAACGCTCCGCCGATTCGGCCGGGCCCGCCGCCGGGCGCCGAAATCCGCAGGAGTGGCTGCAACTCGCGCTGCCGCTAGGTGTGGCGGTGGTCTTCCTTTTCTCGTGGGATGCGGCGGTGCGTGTGTCGGCCAGTGAAGTATTTCCCCGGCCACTCGACGTGGCGCGTGGCATCGGCGAATTGATTCAAAAAGGTTTGCTGGCCAAATACATCGTCGCGTCGCTCTTCCGCGTGACTTGGGGCTTTGGGCTCGCCGTGCTCGTTGGCGTGCCATTCGGCTTGTTCCTCGGCTGGTTTGGCCGCGCCTACCAGGCATTCAATCCGATGATCCAGATTTTCCGCCCGATCTCCCCGATCGCGTGGATTCCCGTCGCGATCCTCTGGTTCGGCATCACCGATGTCGCACCGATCTTTCTCATCTTTCTCGCCAGTGTTTTCCCCATCACCGTCTCCGCGACTGCCGCCGTGCAAAACATGCAGCCGGTCTATTTGCGCGCCGCGCAAAACTTTGGCCTATCGCGGATCGAGCTGTTTCGTCGCGTCATCTTCCCTTCGTGCCTGCCGCAGATCATCACTGGCATCCGCATCGCGCTCGGCGTGGCCTGGCTCGTGGTGGTGGCGGCGGAAATGATCGCCGTCAATTCCGGTCTCGGCTACCTCATCATCGACGCGCGCAACGCCGGCAAACGCTACGACCTCGTCGTGGCGGGCATGGTCATGATCGGCATCATCGGCCTCGTCCTCGACCTGCTCGTGCGACGGTTGGAAAACTTCGACGAGGTGCGCTGGGGTTACGCCAATCGCTAATTCAATGAGCCCTCCCCAGCCATCCGTTGTCAGCGTCCGCGATTTGTGGATGAGCTTCCCCGGCAAGAAAGCCGGCGAGGAAGTCCACGTCCTCGAGCGCATCGATCTTGAAGTCGCTGCTGGCGAATTCGTTTGCATCGTCGGCCCGAGCGGCTGCGGAAAATCCACGCTGCTCAACATCGTCGGCGGCTTCCTTGTACAGACCCGCGGTGAGGCGCTTGTCGAGGGTCAGGTGGTGCGCGGTCCCGACCCACGGCGCATCTTTGTCTTCCAGGAAAACGGCGTCTTCCCGTGGCTCACTGTGCGCGAAAACATCGGCTTCGGCCTTTCCGCGAAGAGCGAGGAGGAACGCGTGAAGACAGTCGCGCATTATACCGAGATGGTCGGCCTCGTCGGCTTCGAGGGCGCGTATCCTCGCGAACTCTCCGGCGGCATGCGCCAGCGCGTCGAGATCGCGCGCGCCCTCGCGGCGAATCCCGACATCATCTACATGGACGAACCGTTCGGCGCGCTCGACTTCATCACGCGGCTGAAGATGCGCGCCGATCTCGTCCGCATCTGGCAGCGGGAGAAAAAGACGATTCTCTTCGTCACTCACGACATCGAGGAAGCGGTGCAACTGGCCGACCGCGTGGTGGTGATGAGTCGCCGCCCGGCGACGATTCAGGAAGTGGTCAACATCGACCTTCCGCGTCCGCGCGATCTCGATTCGCCCGGCTATCTCGAGCGGCGAGACCACATCTTCCACGCGATGGGCATGAGCCTGCGCGTGGGCGAGAGTGCGGCGTGATTAGGAAACCTTCGGCAGGAGATAGGCGAGCAACTCGCTGATCTTCACGCGCTCCTGTCGGCCGTCGTCGCGGTGACGCAGGGTCACAGTGTCTTTCAGTTCGTCACCTTTTTCGCCGAGCGTCTCGAAGTCGATGGTCACGCCGAACGGTGTACCGGCTTCGTCCTGTCGCGCGTAGCGGCGTCCGATGTTGCCCGTCTCGTCGTAGAAGCAATTCATCTGGCGCTTGAGCGTGTTGTAAACGTCGCGCGCGATCGCCACGAGTTCCGACTTGTTCTTGAGCAGCGGGAAGATGCCGACCTTCACCGGCGCCACACGCGGGTGAAAACGCAGCACGGTGCGCCTCTCGATCTTGCCGTTCACGTCCGCCTTTTCCTCCTCGTGATAAGCTGCGGCGAGCACCGCGAGCGCCAGCCGATCGAGGCCGGCGGAAGGTTCGATGACATGCGGGACGTAGAGACCCTTGAAGAGCTTCTCGCAAAACTCCTTCGCCGCCGCGAGCGCCTCGTCGGCAGGTTTGTTGTTCTTCGCCGCCCGCGCGGACCACTCCTCCTGCACGCTGCTCACGAACGCCGCCTTGGCGGCGTCGTCCAGTTTTCCCGCGGCGGTGCGCAGTTCTTCGTCGAAGATCTCCTGCGACTTGCCGCTGTGCGTTTGATGCTGCGTGAGATCGAAGTCACTGCGCGCGGCGATGCCTTCCAGTTCCTCGGTGCCGAAGGGAAACTTGAACAGGATGTCCACGCAGGCGCGGGCGTAGTGCGCGAGTTCGTCGGGTTGCTGTCGGTGGTAATCGATCAGATCGGCGCTGAGGCCGATGCTGGCGTAGTAGGAGACACGCTCCTTTTCCCAATAGTGGTGCCACATCTCCCAGCCCCAGTTGGGCTGCGGCGCGGAGAGATCGGCGCCTTCACTCCACTGGGCGACCGAGCCGTGAAGAATGCGTATCGCTTCATCTGGCGTGATGAAGAACTCGAGCTCCATCTGTTCGAATTCGCGGGAACGGAAGGTGTAGTTCCGCGGCGTGACTTCATTGCGAAACGCCTTGCCGATCTGGCAGATGCCGAACGGCACCTTTTGCCGCGACGAGTCCACGACGTTCTTGAATTGCGCGAAGATGGCCTGTGCCGTCTCGGGGCGAAGGTACGCGACGTCGGCCTCCGACGCGGTTGGTCCGACGTAGGTCTTCAGCATGAGATTGAAGGGACGCGCCTCCCCGAGCAGGCCGCCGGAGTCGGGGTGAAAATCCACCGAACCTTCCACCACGTCGATCTTCTCCTCATCGCGCAACACGAGTTCATCCGCATTGCCCGCGGCGCTGCCGGCATTCTGCGCGATCATTTGCTTCACCCGCTTGCGGAAGCTTTCGATGTGCTCGGCTTTCTTCATCAGCACCGTGAGCACGCGATCGAGCCTCCAGCCGTTCGGTGACTCTGCACCGGAAAATTTCAACACGGTGCCGCTTTGCGGTTCCACGTGATCGGCGCGCACGCGCTTGTTCGTGACCGTGCATTCGCGCATCAGGTCCGCAAAGGTGTCCACGTGGCCCGAGGCCTTCCAGATGGCCGGGTGCATGATGATCGTCGCGTCGAGCCCCACCACGTCCTCGCGGTCGCGGGTCATCGCGCGCCACCAGGTGTCGCGCAGGTTGCGCTTCAGTTCGGCGCCGAGCGGGCCGTAGTCCCAGAAGCCGTTGATGCCGCCGTAGATTTCGGAGCTTTGGAAGATGAAACCGCGCCGCTTGCACAGCGATACGATCTTTTCCATTAGCGGGGTCTCTTTGGGCTGGCTCATAGGGACGGCGAAAATGCGTGGTGCCCCGATGCGGCGCAACTCCGAATCTTCCACTCTGGAGCATCGGTTAAGAAACCTTCGCCGCTCTGCGTCATCCGTGTATCGTCTGACCACCGCCATGTCCCGCTACGACATCTACCAATCCAACGCCGCGGAAGTGCCGATCATGCGCAAGTGGATTATCCGCGCGCTGATCCTCTCGCTGCTGCTGCACGGCGGGCTGTTTGTCTTCTTTCAGTTCAAGAAGCTCGAGAACTTCAGGATCCCAACGACCGAGCGGCTCGCGCCGCCCCTGCGCGTCTTCAAGCAGGTGAAGATTCCTGATATTCCGAAAGAACCCGAGGAGACGCGGCTCAAGCTCCCGGAAAAAGTGCCAAACGTCGCCCAACTCGAAGTGCCGATGGACAAACCGCAGGTCGAGGAAGTGCGCCTCGCTCCGCAGGTGCCGGAGATGCCCAAGCCGCTCCTGACCGAGAAGCCCAAAGCTGAAGCTGCCGGTGTCGATCTTTTTGCCAAGGTGGAGGCGCAGAGTCGCGGAGCCATGGAGAAGGAGTTGAACTCAATCTCCGGCTCGCTGCTTAAAGACAGCCCACGGTCTCCGCGTCAGCCGGCACTCAATTTGCCGAAGTCGAAAAAGCTCGGTGAAGGTGGCGCGGGTGGTGCCGAAGGCATCCCCGGGACGATCAGCATCGATCGTGCGCTCGAGATGACCGGACCACTGCCGGCGGGCAACAAGCCCATCGGGATGCCCGGCGGTGCGCTGTATGACTACAACAGTTGGGATCTGAAACCCGATGCCATCGAGCAACTCCAGAAGCTGGGCGAACTCATCCAGCGCAACCCCAAGGCGACTTTCAGCATCGAAGGACACACCGACTCCACAGGCACGCCGGAATACAACCAGACGCTCAGCGAGCGTCGCGCGGAGGCGGTGCGCGACTGGCTGGTCGCGGAGATGAAAATCGCGCCCGAGCGGATTCAGACGCGCGGCTTCGGTAGCACGAAGTTGATCGTGACCGGCGACAAGAGCATTGAGGAGCAGGCTCCGAATCGGCGCGTGGAGATTGTGATTAAAACGAACAGGAAGTGAGCGCGGAGGGGTTGCCGGCGGAGTTGGTCACCTTGATCGAGGTGATTGCGGATGGTGGCACGTTGGGCACTTGGTTTGAACAACTGAGCGGCGTGAGCGAGTCCGCCCCATTGGCTGCGTTGCAACGCGTGGCCATGGAGATGGAGGCGGGCGGTGAGGATGCGGCCGCGGTTGACGCTGTGCGAATGCTGGCGCACCCCCAAATCTACCACGGTGCCTGCGTCGCTCTCGAAGTTGCACGAGGCAAGCGGTGACCGCCACTCGTACCGGCGCGCTGCGTGATTGCGTCTCGAGCCTGCGCGAGCCGGGTCGGCAAAAAGGCTTTGCTTCACCACTCGATTCCCAATAATCACCGCCCCTCCCGCGTGAAGAAATTGATCATCCAGATGCCGTGCCTCAACGAGGAGGGAACGCTCGCCATTGCCCTTAAAGCACTGCCGCGAGAGGTGGCGGGCGTGGACAAGGTGGAATGGCTGATCATTAACGACGGCAGCACCGACCGCACGGTCGCCGTCGCGCGCGAATGCGGGGTGGATCACATCGTGGATCTCCGCACGCACCACGGTCTGGCGCGTGGCTTTATCGCCGGGCTCGACGCTGCGTTGCGCGCGGGCGCGGACATTATCGTCAACACGGACGCGGATAATCAGTACAACGCCGATGATATTCCCAAGCTCATCGAGCCGATTCTGCGCGGAGACGCCGAGATCGTGGTCGGGGCGCGGGCGATCACGGAGATCGAGCATTTTTCGCTGCTCAAGAAAGGGCTGCAAAAACTCGGCTCGTGGGTCGTGCGCGCCGCGAGCGGCACGGACGTGGCGGACGCGCCGAGCGGGTTCCGCGCGATGAGCCGCAAGGCCGCGATGCAGCTCAATGTTTTCAGCCAGTACACCTACACGCTGGAGACAATCATCCAGGCCGGGCAGAAGGACATGGCGATCGTCTCGGTGCCGATCCGCACGAATGGCTACCTGCGTCCGTCGCGCTTGATGAAGTCGATGAGCGCCTACATTCAGCGCTCCATCCTCACCATCCTGCGAATCTTCATCACCTATAAGCCGCTGCGCTTTTTTTTGTGGCTGGGAACGTTTCCGTTCGCCGCCGGGGTGGCGCTCGGGGTGCGCTGGCTCTGGCTGTATAACGAAGACCCGACCCGCGCGCGCACGCCGAGCCTGATCCTCGCGGCCATTCTCATTTTGATCGGTGTGCAGCTGTGGTCGATGGGTGTGGTCGCCGATATCATCGCGGTGAATCGCAAGCTGCTGGAGGATATTCAGCAGCGGGTGAAGCGCGTGGAATACGGGCACGAGTCATGAGCCGCGACCTTTTCGCCCGCGAAGCACTGGCGCAAATTCCGAAGATCCTCACGCTGCAGGATCGCAACGTGCATTCGCCGACCTACGGCTGCTTCGACCGGAATTTTTGGCACTACAAGATCATCGATTTTCCGAGCGGCATGGCTGCCGAATTCGTCTGGCCGCTCGCCCTCGTTTACGCGCTGCCGATCGCGGGCAATCCCTACTTTCACCAACCGGCGATCAAGCAATGGGCTGAAGCCGGGATGGTCTACGCCGCGCGCAGCGCGCATCCCGATGGTTCGTGCGACGACTATTTTCCGTTCGAGAAAGCCGCGGGCGCCGCGGCCTTTTCGCTGCTTGCGGCGCTGGAGAGTTACACCTTGCTCAAGCTCAACAACCAGGAGTTGCTCGACTTCTTCGCCCGCCGCGCAGACTGGCTCGCCAATCACCACGAGAGCGGCCGGCTGACGAATCACCAGGCGCTGATCGTCCTGTGCCTTGAAAAATGTGGCCGGCTTTTTGAAAGCAATCGCTGGGACAAGCTGAAGGCGAAGCGGCTCAAGCGGGTCATCGAGTGGCAGAATGAAGAGGGCTGGTTCCAGGAATACGAAGGCTGCGATCCGGGCTATCACACGCTGACCATCGGCCTGCTCGCGCAGCTCTTCGAGCTGACGCCGAGCGCCGACCTGAAGATCGCGCTGCAAAAGGCGATCTACTTCGCCGCGCACTTCGTGCATCCCGACGGTTCCTTCGGTGGTGAATACACGAGCCGGAACACCTACAATTATTTTCCCCACGGCTTTGAGCTGGCGGGCAAATGGCTGCCCGAGGCGCTGCCGATCAACGACCGCTTCCTAACCGGGCTGGCGAACGGTCTCGGCTCCTGCTACGCGGACGATCACATCATCGGTCACCACACCTGGAGTTACCTCCTCGCTTATCAACACTGGATCACGGAGCGGCTGGTCGAGCCCGAACCGCCCAAGGGCCGGATTCATTTTCAGAATGCTGGAATCATCATCGAACGCCGCGGGCCGGCGGTGCTCTACCTCGCGCTGACCAAGGGCGGGGTGTTCAAGTTTTTCGTCAATGGACGTCTGGTGCAGTCGGATACGCAGTTTTCGGCGCAGGTGGACGATGGGCGCGTCCGCGTGGCGGTCGCGCATCTCGTGGGGAAGAATCGGATCGAAATCGGCGAGGACCAAATCACGATCGCCGGCAAACTGGGCTGGGCGAAGAACAAGCAGATGACGACGTTCAATCTAGTGGTCCTGCGCGCGCTGATGTTCACCGTCGGGCGTTTCTTCCCCGACCTCATCCGCAAGCTATTGCAGAAGCTCCTGATCACGGGGAAAAAGGCAGCACCGCTCGAATTCCGCCGCTCGCTGTCCTGGCGGCATGAGCAACTGACCGTGACTGACGAACTCGGCGCCGAGTCGTGGGAGAAGGTGCGCGCCGTCGGCATCGGTGCGGCGCAGACTTCCATTTACGTGGTGATGAGCCGCACCTGGCAGGCGGGCCAGCTTCAGCCGTGGCTCGATCTCACCGCGCAAATGAAAGCGCTCAAGCCCGGCGAGGCGCTCAAGCTCGAGCGCACTTTTTAGTCGGCTTGTTACGATCTGGCGACAGGCGAGAACCCCTTTGACCGGTGCAGGGTGTGCACGTAGATCAGAGGAGGCAATCCGCGCGCGCCCCGGCACTGGCGCAAGGTGTGGGTGGGTGGCCTTCCGAGCGCAGAACTTACCCCTATGGCCCACTCCCTTCACTCGATCGTCTTCCCCGAATCTGGCGCCAGAGGCTCCTCCTGCCGTGTCGCGCTGTCGGACGTATTGCACGCTCCGGTCTTTGATTTCGCCCCGTGCGTTCCCCGGTTCGTGGGCATCGGGCCCAAGGTGCTGAGCCTGCTGGTCACGTGCTTCCTCGCGCTCGTCGCCCCGGGGTCGTTGGGACAAGCCTCACCAGGCGAGTTGGACACGACTTTCAACGGCACCGGCAAGGTGACCACGCCTGTCGGCAACTGCATCGGTTACGGGGAGAGCGTGGCGCTGCTCAGTGATGGCAGGATCGTACTGGCGGGTTCGTCATCCAACAGCAGCAACCTCGATTTTACCGTCGTCTGCTACACGAGCACCGGAGCGCTGGACACCAGCTTCAACGGGAC
>JBAVML010000174.1:0-6054 GCA_049690035.1 Chthoniobacteraceae bacterium | reverse complement strand
CACTGGCACCGCGCGGCTCGCCTTCGGCCTCCGCACGCGGCCCGCCACCGCCGCGCTGCCGCAGTGTGTAGACCTGCTTTGCGGTCCCCGCGCTGCCGTTCTGAAATTCAAAAGGAAAAGTTCCATCCGCGTTGATCGCGTAAAGCACCGCGCGCTTATCGCCATTCACGTCGTAGCTAAGCTTGTAGCTATTGGCGCCCGTGCTTTCGAAGCCCGTGATCTTCGCCCCACGCAAAGCCTGGAGCGACTCACGCACCGGGTTCGCATGCGGCTGCGGGTCCACCTGACCATCGCGCTCGACGACCTCGCCGTGGAAGCCGCCATTCACATACGGATACTTGTTTGAAGCATGATAGTGATAGCCGAGTGCAGCCGTAGTGTGTCCATTGAAGGCGTCGAATCCGGCTGGCGTCGTCCCATCGGGTTCAGCGAGTCCGTAGATCGGGTAACCATCGAGCGCATAGGCAATGGGCAGCTTCGTCCCAAGCACGCTCTGCAAGTGCAGCGGCGCGGCGTGGTAGTGATAGTCATCCGCGCGCCCGCAGTGCCCGCCCCACTGATCGAGTTCACCGATTTCCTGCGAGACTTCGCCGCGATTATTCTGCGGGTTGAAGATAGGAATGCCATTCGCGGCCAGTGCGATCGCGCCGCGCAGGAAGCGGTTCTTGATCGACACCGGTTCCTTCGCCGGCACCGGCGAGAGCGGGATCTGCCAGGCGTTCGCGCCGGTGTAAGCCTGCGGCAATGGCACTTGTTGCTGCCACGCCGTGATACCGACCATCATGTTGTGCGCGGGCAGGCCGTTGCCTTCGACAGAGAGAAAACGCTCGTCCCAGCGGAGCTTCAGCTTGTCGGAAAAAGCGATGAACGCCCTGGCGGTCGTGGGCATGCTCGAACCCGCTGCACTCGGCTCCGCCGGATTCGTCCGCGCCGCGGGCGGCGGGCTCGCCTGCGCGAGGAACCACTCCGGCGCACGCGCAATCTCCGGTGGTTTCACCGACCAGTCGTAATGCGGATGCGCGGCGTCGCCATTTCCGAGATCGTGACCGACGGCGACTTGAGCGAAAACAAGTGAGAACCCGAGAGCGGGGAGATGCCGGAGAAGTTTCATGCGAAGAAGCTAACGCGCGAGTGTCAGCACCACGTCATTTACCAAAGCGAGAATTGTCAGTGTTTGGTAAATTCCGAAATGAATTAGGCGCTCCGGAAGCGTGGCTAGTTTGAAATCACCTGCAATTCATGGTCGAGCTGCGCCTGCCCATCGATAAGCAAATTGCCGGCGACCACCACTCGCTCACCTTCCTTCAATCCTTCGAGAACCTCCCAGCAGTCATCGCCGGCCCTGCCTAACTTCACCTCGCGCCGCTGGTAGAAGCCGGGTGTGCTTTCGACATAGACGCGCGGGCTGGCGCCCGGCCACAGCACGGCGCTCCGTGGAACGGCCACGACTTCGGGCGCGTCGATCTGGATGGTGCCTTCCGCGAAGGTGTTGTTCTTGAGGCGACGGTCTGGATTCTCGAGGACGACCCGCGCGCGAGCCGCGCCGGTTTCCGGATCGAGGTTTGGGCTGATGAACCCGACCCGCGCATTGATCGACTCGCCTGGAAGCGATTTCACCCGGACAATCACGACCTGCCGCTCATGCACGAGCGGCAGGTTCTGCTCATCAACGGTGAACATGAACCACATGCGGGTGAAGTCGGCGATTTCGAAGAGCTTTTGTCCATCGGTGACATATTGCCCCTCGCTCACGTAGCTCTTCACGATCGTGCCCGTCTGCGGAGAAAGGATTCCGAAGTATAGGTCGTCCGGCTGGCGCTGCGCAATAGCCTCAATCTGCTCGTCCGCAAGTCCGCATTGCTGAAGCCGGCGCCTGGCTTGCTCGAGCGCTGCGCCGCCTTGGCAGAGCGCTATCGTGTAGTCGCTCGCCGCCGCGAGAAGAGTGCGACTGAAGATGGTGGCGATCGGCTGTCGGCGGGAAATGGGTTGCCCGTCGTGATTCATGGCGAGGCTCTCGATCCGCCCCTCGACGGGCGCGCTGATGACCCCATGTCGCGACTCATCTTCACCCACCATCCCCGACACGCGAATGGAGCGGGCCAGCGGCTGCTTCTTCACCTCGCTGACTTTGACGCCAAGCACGTGAGGACTCTCGCTCGAAGGCAAAACGATGGTGCCAGCTTCGTGGTCGTAACTCTTGCCGCCTTCATAGATCGGCACGAGATCCATTCCGCAGATGGTGCATTGCCCCGGCTGATCGGCTTTCACCCACGGATGCATGGGACTCTGGTAGTATAAGACCTTGCGCGCGGGAAGCGCGGCGTCGCTGGAGCGGAACAACGGCCAGCGTGCGGCACCCCAGACGAGTGCGGCGGCGAGCACGAGCGGAAGGTAACGCAGCAGCTTCATGGTGGCGCCCGGCGAGCGCTAGTTGACCGTCAGCACCACAGTCTTGTGAGTAGTGCCGCCGGAATTGGATGCACTCACGCTGATATTATAGCTACCCGCGGCAGTGCCGGCGGGAACAATTCCGCTAACCACGCCAGTAGCCGGATTTACGGTCAGCCCACCGGGTAGTCCGGTTGCCGTATTGCCGGAAAGCAGGATCGCGCCGTAGCCGGTCGGGCTGTTCGTGGCCGTGATCTGATAGCTAAACGCCGCGCCGCGCGTAGCCGTCGCAGTCGCACTGCTGGTGACGACCGGCGGTGTGACGACCGACTGAATGACTGCGCGATAGAATCCTCTCGGCTGCGCAAGACGGGCAGCATCTGCCTCGGTGAAAGTGGCTGCCGTGCCGTCGCTCGTTACCGTGCCTATGGTCACCCAACTGCCCGTGGTCATGTCCGGCGAGTATTGCACCAAATAGCTCGTGCCATTCGTGGCGTTGAATTGGAAGTCGATCAGATTGTTGTTTCCCGTCCGAGCAAAGCTCGCGATGGCAAGCGTCTCGGTGGCCGCGCTCGTGACGACGAACTGTCCCATCAATCCGCCGTCCTCGTGATTCAGCATGTGACAGTGGAGCATGTAGGGATTGTTCGGGCTCGCAAAGTCGTCGTACTTTGCGATCACGCTCACACTTTCCCCCCTCGGGACGTACAGCGTGTCCTTCCAGCCGGATTCGTAGTTGGCACAAGCCTTGGAGCCGATCAACGTGGCCGAGCCGTTTACGGTATCGAAGATCTGGTTTGTGTTGACGCCGCTCTGCGTGACGCTGCGGCCGACGATCTTGAACTTGATATCGTGAATATGGATGGAATGCCCGAACACCTGTCCGCCGTTGAATGTCCATTTCTCGATGGCATTCAGTGGGATGTTGAAGTTGTTCGTCGTCGGTGAATAGGCGATGCCGTCGAAAGTGAAACCGGGCGTGCCGCCGTTGCCGTTCGCGATGTTGATCGTCCGCGTCGTGGTCGCATCGGCGTTGGTCCAGTAGGTGTTATTCGCCAGCGTCGCCGGCGCCGACGTGATGGGGTTCGCCGTGGGTGCGGCCACGTTGATGTGCAGCACCTTGAAGTCGGAATTGCAGAGCAGTCCTCCATTCTCCCGACCGACATTGCCGTCCGGTGCCGTGGACGGGGATTCGCTGCCACCGAATCCGCCCAGCGAGCCGGCGAGCCCGCCGGCGGCACCGAGATTGTCATAGGAAATGAGATCCAGCGAACTGCCGATGGCATCATTAGACAGGCTGACGAGAATCTCCACGCGCTCGCCTATCATCATCGTCACCTGACTCACAAGCTGTGGTGTGTTCAGCAAACCCTGGTCATTAGCGATGACATAGAAGTTTCGATTGTCACTAAAGCCGAAGCGGTAGCCGCGCTGAATGTCCGCACAGAGGATGCGCAGCCGCACGAATTGCTGCGGAAGGCTAACCTGCGGATTCATCGTGCCGTTGACCAATACATAGTCTCCGTAGTTGTCCCTGCTCGAGGTGCTGCCATCCGCCTGCACGTATTGGTTCGCGCTGAATTCGTTGTTGCCCGAAAGCAGACGCCGCGTGGTCACGGCGAGCGGGATGTCGTCCACGCCGTAGGTGCGCGGCAGATTGAGCGCTGCCTCCGCCGGGTCGCGCACGATGATCATCCCTCCCGCACCGAGCGTGAGCTGCTCCTGCGTGGCCATGTGAAGATGCGGATGATACCAGTAGGTCGCCGCGTCATTTTTGACCTCGAATGTCGGCGACCAAGTCGTGCCTGCGGCGACCACCTGGCGCGGTCCGCCGTCCATGATCGCGGGAATGTGGAAGCCGTGCCAGTGGACCGTCGTGGTCGTCGAGCGCAGCAGCGTGGAAGAAGACTGGTCGAGGTGGTTTGTGACGTTGAGCTGCACCGCGTCGCCCTTGTTCATGATGAGCGTCGGTCCCCACATTTGCATTCCGTTGTAACCAAGCGTGGTGGTGCCGGGAGCAGGCCCGAGCGTGGTCGAGGGATTGATGCCGAGGACTGGATTCGTGGCCGACCACGTGGGGAACCGCTTGTTGGTCTGGTAGAGATCCAGATTGAAGGTGGTGCCGACGATGGAGCCCGGAATGATCAGCGGATTGTAGGTCTGCGGCGTGGTCATGGTGACCGTCAACGCAGGCGTTGTTGGCGGTGCTGGAGTCGTCGTCTGGTTGCCCGCACCGTCCGTTGCAATCGCGGTAATCGTATTGCCGCCGAATCCCAGCGGGATGGTCGCGGTCCATGTCGCGAAATTGCCGCTGGTGCTGGTCGCAACGACGTTGTTAACCTTCACGCCACTGATGCCCGAGCGCGTGTCCGACGCGGTGCCGGTGACGATGATTGTGTTCGTCGCCGTCGTGGTGGTCGTGGAGGGCGACGTGATCGCGACCGCCGGTGCGCCAGTGTCCTGAGTGGTGGAGACCGTGTTGTTGTAAGGCGACGAGCCGATGTTGTTCGTAGCCAGCACGCGGTAGTAGTACGTCACGCCGTCGGCGAGATTCGAAAATATTGCGTAGGGAGTCGTGACCGTCTGGGAGGCGAGCAGGTTCGTGGTGAAGTTTGCGCTCGAGGCGATCTGGAGCGTGTAACTCGTCGCCGTCGCAACCGCGGGCCACGTGATTGTCTTCCCCGTGCCCGCGCTGAAGAGTGGGAGCGTGGCGACCACTGGTGCGGCTGGCACGGTCGGGTTGCCATTCGTCACCAACAGGCTTGCCGACCGGGTTGTGTTACCGCTGCCATTCGTGCTGTTCGTGAAGGTGATCGTGTCGTTGTAAGTATTCGCAGCGAGGCTGTTCGCATTCGCGGCGTTGATCGACACCGTCACCGTCGTGCTCGCGCCGGCTGCGAGACTGCCGCTCGTGCTCGAAAGGTTCAGCCACGGCTGTGTCTTGCTCGCGGTCCAGCTCATCGTCCCGGTGCCGCTATTCGTGAGGGTGTATGCGAGGCTCGCCGGTGAGAAAATTCCGCTGCCCGCCGCGCCTGCGGAGGAAAGTGTCGTGGATGGCGTGACCGCTAGCACCGGCGCCGCGGTCGAGACTGTGTAGGTGCCTGTGTTCGTCGCAGTGGCCGCGGCGCTGTCGGTCGCGGTGATGTTGTAGTTCACCACCGTGCCGGCGACCTGCGCCGGGATCGTCGCAGTCCAGATACCACCGGCGGAGGGTCCGCTCATGGCGATCGTGGCCGGCGAGCTTCCCGTGCTGGCGACGACTTTGATGTCATCGAGGCTGAATCTCGATGTCGGCGTGCCTGTCGGGCCTGTGCCGGCGAAACGGAAGCGGAGCTGCAACGTACTCACGCGTTCGGCAGCCGTGAGATCGTAGTGATAAGGAGTCGCGGGGTAGGTGTGGTTGTTCCCCGTCAGTTCGCTCACTCGCGTCGTCCAGGTCGCGCCGTCAGTCGAAGTCTGGACATCCCAGCCCATCGCGCCACTTAGATTTGCCGTCATCATGTAAAACTCGACATAGCCGGAAGTCGTCGCGTTGCCGCTGATGGTCGCGGCGTTAATTGTATTGGTCGTGGTAATGCGCGTGTTGTTGCCCAGGGGCGGCGGTGCGCCGCCATTTAGCTCCATGCCGAATGAGGGATTGGCCACGGCGATCGGAGTATTGTTGGC
>JBAVML010000173.1:0-14129 GCA_049690035.1 Chthoniobacteraceae bacterium | reverse complement strand
GAAAGCGACGAGTGACGAGTGACGGCGGCGGGTGGCGGTCAGCCCCGCTTCTGACCGTGCCACCCAAGCGCTCGCTCGTTCCGAAAGTGGGGCTTTCGGAACGCACTTGCCGGGGCAATTCCATTGCGCGGCAGGGCGGGGTGATGACGACGACGCAACGCTCCCGCCCCCCGCGACGAAACAAAGCTTCACCCGCGTGCGGTGCATTGCGAAAGCCCCACTTTCGGCACGAGTGTAACGAGACTTGCGAGCGAGCGCGCGGGTGACACGGGCCGAGATGCGGGGCTGATCGCCACTCATCGCTTTCACTCCTCACCTTCCGCGTCTATCTTCCGCGCCCTTTTCCATGCCGAAAGTGTTTCTCAAGACCTACGGGTGCCAGATGAATGAGCGCGATTCCGAACAGGTCGCGCGCATGCTGGTGGCGCGTGGCTATGAGATGACGCCGGAGGAGCGTGAGGCGGATGTGGTGCTGCTCAATACCTGCTCGGTGCGCGACATGGCGGAGCAGAAGGCGCTCGGGAAGATGGGGCTGCTCGGGCGGCTGCGCGCGGCGAAGCCGGAGATGGTGTTCGGCTTCCTCGGCTGCATGGCACAGTCGCGCGGGGAGGAACTGGTGCGCGACATCGGCCACGTGGATCTCGTGGTGGGCACGCAGAAATTTCACAAGGTCGCGGAATACGTGGACGAGATCCTGCGCCGCAAGGCGGCGATGCGCGAGCGGCTGATGGATGATGAGCGCTTCTCGATCGTGGATGTGGAGGAGGAGGCGGGTTCGCAGGAGACGATCCGCGAGCATGTGCTGAAGCCGCGGCAGGCGACGGCGTTCGTGTCGATCATGCAGGGGTGCAATATGCACTGCACGTTCTGCATCGTGCCGGCGACGCGCGGCGCGGAGCGTTCGCGGCGGATCGAGGAGATCGTGCGCGAGGTGGAGGAGTTGGTGGCGCGCGGGGTGAAGGAGGTGACGCTGCTGGGGCAGATCGTGAATCTTTTCGGGCGGCATGAGTTTGAGAAGCGCGATGGCAAGTCGCCGTTCGTGCAACTGCTCGAGGCCGTGCATGCGGTGCCGGGGCTGGAACGGCTGCGGTTCACGTCGCCGCATCCCATCGGCTTTCGCGAGGATCTGGTGAATGCCTTCGCCGAGCTGCCGAAGCTGATGCCGCACGTGCATCTCCCGATGCAGAGCGGCAGTGACCGCATCCTGAAAGCGATGCACCGCGCCTACACCGCGGAGCGTTACCTTTCACTCGTGGAAAAGTTGCGCGCGGCGCGGCCGGACATCGCGCTGACCACGGATGTGATCGTCGGCTTCCCCGGTGAGGCTGATGCCGACTACACGATGACGCGCGAGCTCGTGGAGCGCATCGGCTTCGACAACGCGTTCATCTTCCGCTACTCGCCGCGCCGCGATACGCCGGCGGCGACGCTCGGCGAGCAAGTCCCCGAGCCGGTGAAGGACGAGCGCAATCAGGATCTGCTGCGCGTCATCGATTCATCCGCGAAAGCCAAAGCCGAGGCGCTCGTCGGGCAGCGCGTGCCGATCCTCTGCGAAGGCCGTAGCAAGACGAACGCGGAGCGGTTGATGGGACGCAGCCCGGGGAATAAGATCGTGATCTTCGCCGGCGACGAGCGGCACGTCGGCGAGATCTTCGACGTGAAGATCGAGCACTCCTCGGGCTTCAGCCTTTACGGCGATCCGGCGTTGCTCTGAGGGCTCAGCGCGGAGGTGGGCGCCGCGGCGTCCGCGTTTCGCTTGTGGAAGCCCTGTTCATCTTCATATCCCACCGGAGCCCTCGTCACGGAGACGAGAATTAGCACCGCGCCGGCGACGTGAATCGCAACGAGGATGATCAAGAGCGAAACCATATCCTTTACTCGCAGGAATGGGGTGGAGTTGACGAGTAAAATTTGCAGAAAGTTCACGCGAGCGTCACACGGGTCCAGTGGCGGCGGATTGCCAACGCGCTCCGCGCCGCAGAGGATGCCGACATGAATTCCCCCCGAATCCTGGTTCCGCTCCTGCTCGCCGCGCTCTCCTGGCCGGCTCTCGCCGAGACGGTGAAAGACCGCGAAGGCGCCGTGCGCAACGACCGCGCGACGATGGAAAAGGACGCGCGCTGGATCTACAACGACTGGGCGCGCGGCTTCGCGGAGGCAAAGCGGACCGGCAAACCGCTGCTCGTTGTGCTCCGTTGCGTGCCGTGCCTCGCCTGCGCGGGGATCGATGCGCAGGTGCTGCTTCAGGAGGCGGACCTCGCGCCACTGCTCGATCAGTTCATCTGCGTGCGCGTCATCAACGCGAACGCGCTCGACCTCTCGCTTTTCCAGTTCGATTACGACCTTTCCTTCTCCACGCTCTTCTTCAATGGCGACGGCACCGTGTACGGCCGCTACGGCTCCTGGCGGCATCAGAAAGATCCGCAGGACAAAACCACCGCCGGCTACCTCCGCGCGATCGAGGCCGCGCTCGCCCTTCACCAAGGCTATCCGGCGAACAAATCCGCGCTCGCCGGAAAGCAGGGCGGCTCCACGCCCTTCAAGACGCCACTGGAGATCCCGACGCTGGAGGGCAAATACCCGTTCTCGTTGGATTGGGACGGCAAGGTCGTGCAGAGCTGCGTCCATTGCCATCAGATCGGCGACGCCTTCCGCGCCTCGTATCGGGAGAAGAAGCAGCCGATTCCGCCGGAGTGGATCTATCCCTCGCCGGCGCCGGAGACGATCGGGCTCACCCTCGCCGCCGATCAGATCGCGCACGTGGATTCCGTCGCCGCCGGCTCCGTCGCCGCGCTCGCCGGAGTCCAGCCCGGAGACGACCTCGTGCGCCTCGTTGGCCAGCCGCTCATTTCCCTCGCCGACGTGAGCTGGGCGCTGCATCGCGCCGCGGAGTCCGGCCCGTTGCCCGTGCAGATCCGGCGCGACGGCGTGGAGAAGTCACTCATCCTCACGCTGCCCGGAGGCTGGCGGGAGAAGGCCGACATCTCGCGCCGCGTCGGCACCTGGCCCATGCGTGGCATGGCGGCTGGCGGCCTCGTGCTCGAGGATCTCGCCGACGAAGAGCGCCTGCGCCGTGGGCTCGGGGCAAACGACCTCGCGCTCTTCGTGAAAAGCGTAGGGCAGTACGGGAAGCATGCCGCCGCGAAGAACGCCGGTTTTCAAAAAGAAGATGTTATCGTGCAAGTCGATGGCCTCACCGGGCGCCTCACCGAGAGCGCCCTGCTCGGATACCTGCTCGAAAAGCATCCGCCGGGCGATCAGGTGAAAGCCACGGTGCTTCGCGGCAGCGATCGGCTCGACCTCATTCTCCCCATGCAGTAGGGCGCTCCGCGCGCGCCGGGCTCGTCCTTTTTTCGCGATCGCCTTTGACAGTGCGCGACGCCATCCCTTAGTTACCTCTCGGCTGCGGATGCAAGGCGGACGCGTGTTGCACGCCGTGCTCCCGCAGCCCGCGAACCCACTTTTCACCAACTCCTCCCGCGTGGCTCAGAACGACGACTACATCCTCGAAATTCTTCTCGAGACGGCTCTCATCACCAAATCCCAGCTGGCCCGTGCCAAGGCCGATCGCAAGGGTGACGCGTCTGTCATCGACGTGCTCGTCGAGCAGGGCGCGATGACGGAGGAAGACGTCAGCCGCGCTCTCGCCGCGCATGCCGCGATGGACTTTGTGGACCTCACTCAGATCACCGTCTCCGAAGACGTGGTCCAGATGCTGCCCAAGGATCTGGCCAAGCGCTTCAAGATCGTTCCCGTCGCCGAGTCCGAGACCGGCCTCATGATCGCCGTGGGCGACCCGCTGAACTTCGACACCTTCGACTCGCTGCACCACCTGCTCCAGCGCGACCTCGAATTCGTCTGCGCTACTCCCGCCGCCATCCGCGCCGCGTATCTCAAGTATTACGGCACCGCCGAAGATCAGCTCGCCGGCATGGACTCCGGCGTCGATATCCAGATCGCCGGGGAAAGCAGCGAGAACATGGCCGAGGGCGACGTCGCCGACGCTCCCATCATCAAGATGGTTTCCATGCTGCTCGTCGAGGCCTACAACATGCGCGCCTCGGACATTCATCTCGAGCCGCTGGAAAAGCGCTTCCGCGTCCGCTTCCGCATCGACGGCGTCCTCGCCGAAATGCAGAACCCGCCGAAGAAGCTTCAGACCGCCATCGTCTCGCGGTTGAAGATCATGAGCGGCTCCATGTCCATCGCCGAAAAACGCCTCCCGCAGGACGGCCGCATCCAGGTGAAGATGGGCAAGAAACAGATCGACTTGCGCGTCTCCACCGTCCCCACCAGCCATGGTGAGAGCGTGGTCATGCGTATTCTGGACAAGAGTTCCCTCTCGCTTGGTTTGCCGCAGCTCGGCTTCCTCTCCGACGATCAGGAGACGATGGAGGGCCTGCTGAAATTGCCCGACGGCATCCTGCTCGTCACCGGCCCCACCGGCTCGGGGAAGACCACGACGCTCTACGGCTGCCTGCATTACATCAACAAGCCGGACAAGAAGCTCATCACCGTCGAGGACCCGGTCGAGTACCAGATGAATGGCATCAACCAGGTGCAGGTGAATGCCGACATCGGCATGACCTTCCCCGCCGCCCTGCGCTCCATCCTGCGTCAGGCGCCGAATATCATCATGATCGGAGAGATTCGCGACGGCGAGACCGCGAACATCGCCATCAACGCCGCGCTCACCGGCCACCTCGTCTTTTCCACCCTGCATACGAATGACGCCCCGGGTGCCGTCGCCCGTCTTGTCGATATCGGCGTGCAGCCCTTCCTCGTGAGCTCCGCCGTCCGCAGCATCATGGCCCAGCGGCTCGTCCGCCGGCTCTGCGATAAATGCAAGCAGCCCGCCGAATTGACCGAAGTCGAATTGGAAGCACTCGGCCTCGATAGCGGACAGCTCGGCGAAGCCAACATCATGGGCGCCGTCGGCTGCGACGCCTGCAAACATCGCGGCTACCGCGGCCGCATGGGCATCTTCGAGATCTTCATGATCGACGACGAAGTGCGCCACATGGTGAACCAGAAAGCCTCCACCGTGGAGCTGCGCAAGCGCGCCCGTGAAATGGGCATGCGCACGCTCCGCGAAGACGGCATTCGCAAAGTGCTCTCCGGCATGACCACCGCCGAGGAAGTCATCTCTGCCACGATGGCCGACGCGGACTGAGCCGGAGAAAAAAATTCCGCGTTGTGACCGTCCAGTTCTGATGAAACTGCGTTCGCTGACCGTTCTCTCCCTCGTCCTCGCCGTCGTGGCGATTGGAGCCTGGATCTGGCTGAGCCGGGAGGGGAGCCATCCCGCGCTTCCGCCTGAACACTCGGTAGCGCCAAACGGTGAAACGCTCAGTGTGTCGCCTGCGGGCGCTCCTGCCGCGCCACCGCCCGGTGCCGAGACGGCGCCACCGTCCTCCGCGACGCCCGCGGAGCCGGTGCGGATGACAAGCTCGGTATCTGCCGGAATGCCGATGGTTCGCAGCACGCCGGCACCGTCCCTTCCGGTCGTCGCGGCCTTGCCCGCCGGCGGTCGTCCACCGGCCGCGCGGCCGGAGCCGCAAGCCGAGGCAAAAGCCGATCTCCAAGGTGTGCAATTCATGCTCCGCGATTTTCGGACCCGCCTGGGCGAGAACCCCGTCGGCTCGAATGCCGAGATCATGCGTGCCGTGATGGGGGGCAATGAAGCAAAGGCAAACCTCGGCCCGCCGCCTGGCCAAAGCCTCAATAAGGAAGGCGAACTGGTGGATCGCTGGGGAAATCCCTATTTCTTCCACCAGCTCTCCAAGACTAGCATGGAGATCCGTTCCGCCGGCCCCGATGGGCGGCTGTGGACGGCAGACGATGTGGTCACCAAGTAATCACGGCTCCACGTTCAGATTGAACGGGGCAAAGAGCATTTTCCCGCCGATGCGCACTTGGCAGTAGAGGCGGACGAAGCCAGGCCGCGGCGCAAAGAGGATGAAACCGAGCGCGGGTCCGCCGCGCAATGTGGGATTGAGCACGTCACCGCCGGTCGGGTGCAGGTGAATCACCGTCTTGTAGTCGTCGTAAAAGCCGACGAGATGGGAGAAGGCGTTCATCACCGGCTCGAGCTCCGTGACCGGCTTGCCGTTTGGGTCCGTCACCGTGATTCCGATCTGGCGCGACTGACCCGCCTTCGGGGGCACGTGGTTGCCATTGGCGAGCAGGAGCGTGAATTGATAACCGCCAGCCGAGGACGTGAAGCGGCTTGCAGTGTCCTCGATGGAACTCGCTTTGCCGGTCGAGGCGAGATCGACGAAGGGAAGCTCCTGCACTCCCGTCGCGGCGGGGACGATATCGGCCCAGACGCGGTACGCCGTGGTCTTTCCAGGAGTAAACGAAAAGGCGTACTCGCCCGGCTTCTCCGTCAGGATTGGATGTTCGTGATGGTAGTCGCCGAGGCCCGCTTCCTCGATCAGCAGGTGAATCGGCTGCGTGTGCATCACCAGGAGGTCCGCAGGGAGAACTGGTGAATTGTCGGCGCGTTCCATGCGGACTTTCACGTCGATCTTCTTTCCCGCCTCGACCGGGCCGCTCGCAATCGCGGTCAGGTGGACGGTGGGCTCGCCGGGCTTGGTGTAAATGAAGCTGTAGGGAATGCCCCGGGGGACCAGGCTCATGCCGCACTTGGCACAGGGCGTCATCGCATTCTCTGCGAGAAAGTCAGGATGCATCGGGCAGTAAAAAATGTCGGCGCTGACCACCTTCGCGTCGAAGTACTGCGCCATGCTTTCTAGAAGCGCGCGGAGGCTCGTTAAGGCGGATTTTGCGCCCACGGGATTCTTTTGCTGGGCGGAAATCGCGACGGCATTCACCGAGACAAACGCTCGTGTGCCGAGTGTCTGCACTGCGTTGAACTGGTCCGGTTCCCTCGCCACGCCGGGCAGCGTGCGCAGCGCCGGGCTGCAGTAGGAAATCTGCACGGGAATCTCCTCGAGCCGATTTTCCTCGAGCAGTTGATCCACGTTTTTCGTCGCAAGGCGAATCACGTTCCACGCTTCGGCGGCGCTCTTGGGGTTGAGGATATTGCCGGGAATGACCGGATCGCACCAGGCCGAAGCGAGCAGCGAAAAGAAGGTTAGCAGGGCAAGGGCACGCGGGCGGGGAACAAAGGAACGCACCCCGCGACTATTCGCTGGCGCGTTGCAAATACAAGCGCGGCGCGGCGAGCGGTCTTGGGCCTAGAGCGTTTTCGTCGCGCCTTTCGTCACCCGCTGCAGCAATTGCTCGCCGCTCATGCGAAAGGCGGCGTCGTGCGGGCAGGAGGACACGCAGCGGGGCAGGGGAGTGGCGCGCTTGCCTTCGGCGTCGCAGAGATCGCAGGTGGCCGCTTTGGGTTGGGCGACTTTCACCACCGCGCCACGCGGCTGCGGCGCGATGATTTCCCGCCGCTTCTTTTCGTTCGGGACCATGAAAATGCTGCCGTAGGGACAGTTGTCCGCGCACAGGCCGCAGCCGATGCAGTGGTCTTCGATGACGATCTGGAGGTGTTTCCCGCGATGGATGGAATCCACGGGACAGCCGACCATGCAATGCGGATCGGCGCAGGAGCGGCAGGCGGTGCCGATGAGGAAATTTTCGAAACGCCGGCCGTCGCGCAGCATCCGTGTGATCGGCAGGCCGTGCGATTCGATGCCGTGCTCTTCGACACAGCCGCGGGTGCACTCGTCGCAGCGGGTGCAGAGATCCATGTCGAGGACGAGCAGGTTCCGGCCTTCGTAGAGCCCCTGATTGACGTAGTCGCGAAGCAACGGAGTGCTCTCCGCATCGCTCCGCAGTCGCTCGAGCGCCTGCTCCACCAGCCGCCGACGGAGAATCGGAAACTCGCGCAGCATCGGGAGGAAGTCAGCACGGCTGACGCGCGCCAGTTCCAAGTGCCCCAAGGCGGAGCAAGTCGCCGTGCGGACGCCAGCCGGGATCGCCGCGGTGAGATCTTCGCCAGCGTGGAAGAGCGCGGCCTTGATCGCCTGGTCGGCTTGATCGACCGACGTCCGGACATTCTCCGCCGACAAGGCGAGCAGACCGATCTCCCCGATGATCGTCCCCGGCCCGCGCGACAAGACCTTGGCCTCTTTCGCGAAGCGTTGCACCCCGATCCGGACGTAGCCGAGGCGAATGAGATAAAGGCTATCGACCTCGTCGCCCTGCCGAAAAAGCACCTGCCCCGGGCTGACTCGGACAAACGAGATCCGCTGCCGCAGGTAGCTGACGATCTTCTGATATTCCTCCGGTTCGATGTCCTTGAAGAGGTCCGAGGCCTGCAGAACCAGATTGAGCGACCGCTGCCGATATTCACCTTCCAGACGGGTCCGCTGGCTGGGCAGGCGCATCAGCCGATCGAGGACATTGCGCCGCACTTCCCAGACCTCGCCGTTCTCGATCGCCATCACGTCGGCTGCGCGGGGCGATCCGGTCAGGCAGGCCATTTCGCCGACGATGAGATTGTCCGCCGTGAGTTCGATCCGCCGCACGGGCTTGTCCTTACTTTTCCGCAGCACCTCAACGGCGCCACCTTTCGCCGCCTGCGCCGCGGTGGGAAAGACGGTGGCCTGCAGCTTTCCGGACTTGATGATGAACGCAGTATTTCCCGCATCTCCCTGACGGCAGAGATACTGCCCGGCCTTTAATTGCCGGCGCACGACCAACCCTTGCTGCCAGAGGAGAAACTTCGGCGGGACGCCGGCGAAGACTGGATCGCTGGTGAGTTCCGTTGCGGACATGACCTGAGCAGACCCGTCGCGCAGCGCTGGCTTCACTCCGGCCACGGGCTTGAAGGTGATGGCGCTCGTGGGGCAGGAGACCATGCACTCGCCGCACTGCACGCAACTGGAGTCCCCCATTGCATCGTTGAGATCGAACCCCACGCCCGCCGTGGCACCCTTGCCCGTCCGCCCGATGACATGGTTTTCCATTACCTCGTCGCAGGCCCGCACGCATCGGTCGCAGAGGATGCAGGCGCTGTGATCCACGAGGAAGACCGGAGACGAGGTGTCCAGCTCGCGGCGCCCCGCAAGTGGTGCCGCCGCTGGCCGGGCGTTGGAAAGCAGGTCGAGTTGGAAGCGTGTCGCATCGCCGCCACAACGTTCGGTCATCCGTCCGAGTTCGTTGAACGGGGCGAGTTCCCTGGACATCGCCGGCGCGGGTGCGGGTTTGAGATGGTCCGCGGCGAGGAGTTCGGTCATGACCCCGACCGCCTGCCGCACGCGCTCGCCATCGGCTCCCGGCGCCTCCATGGTGAAGACTTCCATTCCTTCCTTCACCTGATGCTGACAAGCCGGCAGGAGTTTCCTCTCCGCGGCGCGCTTCCCACGTTTCTGCCCATAGATCTGCACCACGCAGAGCCGGCAGACTGCCACGGGCTTCATGTGCGGAAGGTGACAGAGCGTCGGAATCGGGATCTTCGCTTCGTCTCCCGGCTGCTTCACATAGAGCTTCACGGCTGCGTCGTAAATCGTCGTGTAGCGCGGCTTGGTGCGCCCTTCCGGGTCCATCACGATGTTGCCGTTCGCATCTTTCAGCGGCTCGGCCAGCGGCACCGTCACCCCCTGTCCATCGATTTGCAGCGTGATGACCTTCTCGTAGTCGGATTCCGTCGGCGCATCCAGCCGCACGAGCTGTCCATTGATGTCCCGACTAAATAGACCTTCATCGTCATCGCGGATGAAGAGACCGTTTTCCGGCTCGGGATTTACCGGCATAACTTCGCCTCCTCTGCCGCAGTTAGATATCGCGCGATGTCATCGGGAAAGTAAGCGATCGCCGTGCGCAGCGGCACTGGGACGGAACGGCCGAGGCCGCAGATGGAAGATAGCTCGATCGCCTTGCCCAGCTCCTTGATCAGCGGCACGAGTTCCTCCTTCCAGCGATCGGCTGCGATCTTTCCTTCGAGCAAGTTCGTCCCGAGCGACACCAGCTTCTGCGAGCCGATGCGGCAGGGGACACATTTGCCGCACGACTCATTGCGAAAAAATTCCAGCGCATTCAGCGCCTGCTCCGCCATGTCGCGCCCCTCGGCATACACTACCACGCCGGCTCCGAGCGCCTGCGTGGGACTGAGTGCGCGGAAGAGATTCAGCTCCAGCTCGAGGTCGAGGAGATCCAGTTCGGTCGCCGCGGGATCGAAGCCGCGGCGCTGCGCCAGCGCCTGCCACGTCTTGTTGTTGACATGATCGCGCGGCAGGCCGCCGCCCACCGTGAGCTTCGCCGGGAGGAAGCCACCCGATGGACCCGATGGCGCGAAGGCCTTCAACTTCCGATCATCGATCATCCCCCGACAGTATTGCTCACCTTCGATCAGCTCGCGCAAGGTCAGCCCCATCGGCACCTCATACACGCCCGGCCGCTTCACGTCGCCAGACACCGAAAAGATCCGCCGACCTTTCCAACCGTTGACGCCTTGTTCGGCATAAGTCTTCCCTCCCTTGAGGCAGATATAGGGAACCCAGGCAAACGTCTCCACATTGCTAACTAGTGTCGGGAGATCTTCGAGGCCATTGGTCTCCAGCTTCGGTGGCATATTTCGCGGCTCGCCACGCCGATCAGACATCGCCTCGATCAAGGCACTTTGTTCGCCACAGATATAACCTCCCGGACTCACGAACACCGAAATCGGAAACGAACGACCCAGCACCGAGGCATTCTCGCCGCAATAACCCAGTTGTTCCGCTCGCCGAATCTCGGCCCGGCACGCCTCGATCTGCTCCGTGTATTCGTGGCGGATGTAAATGAAGCCCTGCGTCGCTTCGGTGACCAGCCCCGCGAGGATCACGCCCTCCACGATGAGATGCGGGTAGCGCAGTAGTAACTCACGATCCTTGAACGTTCCCGGCTCGCTCTCATCGCCGTTTACCACGATGAAGCCGCGCGTGTCCGCCTGGCGGACACAGGCGGCCCGGATCGCATCGCGCACGTCGCGCCACTTTTGCGAGGCCGGAATGCCCGCGCCTCCCATCCCGCGCAGGTCCGCATCTTCCAGTTCGCTGAGGAATCCCTCGGACCAGCCGCCGAGCTGTGCGCCTTTCGCCCACGCGTTTTCCGTGCGCCAACAGCCGACCGCTTCGGTCACCTCCGGCTCCAGGACAAAATCGACGCGAAGCTGACGGATGCAGCCCAGCCGGAATTGCTCGATCTCCCACGGGCTCCAGTTCGCTTTCGTCAGGGCTTCCGCCGCTACCTTGAGCGCTGCGTCGCGCGTCGCGAGCACCATGCGGACCGCGGCGTAGTCCGGCGTCAGTCCAGAGTAAGGATCCAACACCGAATCCGCCGGCAGAAACGGCAGGTCCGCATCGTGATCTGCCGCCGGCGTCTCATCCTGCAAGTAGGTCGCGATCACTCCCGCCAATTCCTCCACCGAGCGACCCAGGTGATACTGCTCATGCTCAGCCCCCGCAATGGCAACCGACACCGCCGGAGCCCGATCGCATCGTCCCAGACACGACACCCCCTGGACGGTCACGTCCTCGCCGACCCGCGCCTGAAGCTGCCCGACCATCTCCTTCGAGCCGGCGAGATGACACGTCATATCGCGGCACACCCGCACCACCACCTTGTTCGGTGGCGTCAGTTGAAAATGCGGGAAGAAACTGGCCACCGCCTGCAACCGGTAGAGCGGCAGTCCCGATGCGCGGGAAAACTCCTCCAGTGCTTCCCGCTTGAGATAACCGTGCTCGTGTTGGATTCGCTGAAGGGCCGGGACGAGCACGGCCTCGTAGGCGCTTCGGTCCGGCGCGGTGCTCATGAAACTGGAGCGCTGGCGTGGAAACGCGCCGCGCCGGGCGAGGAGAGCGACGCGATGGGTTTCCACCCGGAGCCAGCTTGCCGAGGTTCAGCGCGAAGGGAGAGGTGATGGGCGACGGGCCGCACGTTCAGCGGATTAAGGCACGCAGCGCACGGGCGTCAAACCATTTGCCCGAGCACCCCCGCGAATACCATCCCGCCGCGCCCGTGTGGCGTGCTACGATTCCTCCACGGTCATCGCCTCGGCGCTCTCCTCCGTTCCCACCCGATACTCGTTCAGTTTGTTGCGCAACGTGCGGATGCTGATCTGCAGCACGTTGGCGGCTTGCGTCCGGTTTCCCTTCATCGCTTCGAGCACGCGGAGAATGTGCTCCTTTTCCACTTCATCCAGCGGACGCAGGGTAGCCGGCGTGCTTTCGGAGGTTGAACTGGCGGATCTGGATTCCGCGTCCGCGAGATGTTCGAGCGGCGCGGCGGGGCCGGGCGCGGCACCGAGGGCCGGGAGCCCCAGCGCGGCGGACTGCACCGGCGTGCCGTTTTCCGTCATGATCACGGCGCGTTCCACCATGTTCTGGAGTTCGCGCACGTTGCCCGGCCACGAATGCTGCAACAGGCGGTCCATAGCCGCCTGCGAGTAGCCGGGAATGTCCAGCCCATGGCGGCGGGAAAACCTTTGCAGGAAATGATTCGCGAGCCGCGCGATGTCGTTCACCCGCTCCCGCAGCGGCGGCACCTGCAGCGGAAAGACATGCAGCCGGTAATAAAGATCCTCGCGGAAATCCCCATTCGCCACCGCCTTCTTCAGGTCGCGATTCGTCGTCGCCAGCACGCGCACATCCACCTTGATCGTCTTCGTTCCGCCCACCCGCTCAAACTCCTGCTCCTGCAGCACCCGCAGCAGCTTCGCCTGCAGCTTCGGCGTGATCTCGCTCACTTCATCGAGCAACAGCGTCCCGCCATTCGCCAGCTCGAAGCGCCCCTCGCGCCGCTCCGTCGCGCCCGTGAACGATCCCTTCTCGTGCCCGAAAAATTCCGTCTCGATCAGCGTCTCCGAAATCGCCGCGCAATTCACTTTGATATACGGCCCCTGCGACCGATTGCTCGCGTGATAAATCTCCCGCGCGATCAACTCCTTGCCCGTCCCATTTTCCCCCTGGATCAGCACCGTCGCATCCGTCGGCGCCACCTTGCGCAGCATCCGCTTGAGATTCACCATCGGCTCGCTGTCGCCGATCAGGTCGCTCGAATCCGTGAGCTGTTCGTTGAGGAAACGATTCAGCTTCATCACCTGCCCATAGCTCTCCGCCTTCTTCACCAGCACCTCGATCTGGTTGAGCGAAAAAGGCTTCAGCATGTAGTCGAATGCACCTTGCCGCATGCAATCCACCGCGCTCTCCACCGTGCCGTAGCCGCTCATCATGATCGTCATCGGATGCTCCGGCATCTTCGAGAGCCGTTCGAGCAGATCCGTCCCCGTGCCGTCCGGCAGTTTCACATCGAGAAAGAGCAGATCGAAGTGATCCTTCTTCAGCAGCCGCTCGGCATCCGCCAGCGAACCGACGCTGGTGATCGAGTAGCGTTTGGGGCGGAGCAGTTCTTCGAACGACTTCCGGATGATGGGCTCATCGTCCACCACCATGATTTTCTCAACGGGCATCCCGACGCAGTAATCCGCTTCGCCCACCACCGCAAGCGAGCATCGCCAGTTGCCGCGCCCGTGCGATTGGGCAAAGCATCGGAACAAGTGCCACGCGGGAACACCATTGCGGCCGAACGGCAACCGTCGGCGGCGGGCGTCGTACCGCTCCCGGCTGCTCGAAAATCGCGCCCGGCTTGACGAGAACTACCGCCGGCCATCTGGCAATCGATAACCGTCATTGCGAAAACTCCCGTCAGCCAACACAAAACCGGCGCCAGCCATCCCGGAACTGGCGGGAGCTGCGAGAAAACTGTCGTCGGCTAAACGAGAACTGCGGTCGGCTGAAAGAAAGCTGCCGGCGGCTGGCGGGGAATTGTTCGCAGCTATCGGGGAACAAATGTCGGATGTGCCTCCCGCTGTTTGAGATCTGGATGACACCGGAAAAAACGCCACAAAATCAGATTCCATCCTTGATTTTGGGAAGGCAATTTTGCCAAGTTCGCGTCCGGCGGTTTCAGCATCCCTGTTAATACGAGAAAGGTTCCACTCGTATGTCTCAGCGCGACTTCGATTTCCCCATCAGCACGCTCACGCGCGACTCCCAGCGCCTCCTCGGCGCCCTGCGCGATGAAACCGTCGGCCCGCCGGTCGCCACGCGCTTGCGCAAGCAGAATCCCGATCCCGCCAAGCCGCCGATCGAGTTCGATGCCGCCTTCGAGGCTCAGATTTCGTT
>JBAVML010000172.1:0-3538 GCA_049690035.1 Chthoniobacteraceae bacterium | reverse complement strand
CCATAGTATGCCGCCTTGCCGCTGCGCCAAAAATCGCCCCCCACTTCGCCCGGCGTGCCGCCCGCGTGATTAGTCTTTGCGCTAAAGCCGAAATCGTGTGCGCCCGTCAATTCGCGATCCTCAAACGCGACTCGATTGCCCGTGCCTACCCATCCAGGATCCTTCGCAAAATCCTCGGTACGTCCCGCAAACTGCAAATCGTCGAAGAACATCATCGCGGCACCGCCGGCTTTCATCATGTTGAACGCACCGAACCGGTCGAAGCTCGCGCCCTCCTCTTTGAAGCCGGGGGTGAGGTCCACGGTGAACGTGGTCGTGTTGGGAAAACGCGCCTGCACTTCATTCTGCGCCGCCTCATTAAGCGGGCCGTAGTCCTGTGCGGTGTGCTTGTCGCTGTGGATGGTGAAGGTGAACTTTCCGTCGCCGCCGGCGCCCTGCGGATCGTAATCGAGCGTCCACCGATAGCGCGTCCCGTCGCACTTGATCGGCGTGGGACGGAATTTGCCGGGCAGATACGGCGTGATGAAGGTGCCGCACGATTTGTTGGTGCCGGTGATCAGCCGCACCGCGAGCCGCCCGCCCGTTTTTTCGAAATCAAAGTCGAGCCCAAGAGAGCCGATCGGGCGGCCGCTGCCGCCGGGTTGCTGCGAGTTAAAGAACCCGAAGAAGAAGCCGCCGCCGGGCTCCGTGATGGCGAAGGTTCCCGCGGCCGAGAATTTGTCCTCGAGCGTCTTAGCCGGCGCAAGCGGCGCCGCGTAGGATGCCGGTGTTGTCGTGCGTTGGATGCGTCCTCCCAGTTCACCCGCGGCCTGGCCAGCGAAGTTCGTGGCGCAGTATCCAAAGTCCTGTTTCACCGCCAGCGGCTTCTCCGGCACGATGTGGTTGTTGCGGCTGTCCCATCCGGGATCGCGGTCGAACGATTCGGACTTCAGCCGGATCTGCGAGCGAGGTTCCGCAGCGCCGAACACGATGCTCGCGTCGAGGATCGCTGCGCTCACGAAAAGGCGTGCAATTGTGAGTGCGGAAAACGGGGAGGATTTCATAGCCGTGGAAAGTTGGCGAACTCGTGGAGGGGACGCTGAGAGACATTCGGCCGGTGGCGCGAACTTAGAGACTGACTGGCTTATGAGCGCGCGAGCGCGCGCTCCTTATGTTCGCCCTCCGGACGACTGGGAACGGACGAGCCGGATGCAGGCTCCGGCAATCCACAACCTTGGTCACGCTCGGAAGGTCTGTTGCTCTTGCGGCAGCTGGCCGGCTTTTTTTCACTGACCACAGCGCGGCGATGTGTATCTTCGCCACCCCACGCACCTATTCACCATGGACGAACTCATCCCGCTGCTGCTCCGCAATGCGCGCACTTCTGTCGAAGACCTCGCCAAGGAGCTGAACTCCACGCCCGAGGCGATCGCCACGCGGATCGAGAAGCTGGAGGCGGATGGAGTGCTGCTCGGTTACCATGCGATCCTCGATCCGCTGAAGGTGCCGGGGAGTCCGGTGACGGCGGCGATCGAGGTGAAGATCACGCCGGAGCGCGGCGGCGGCTTCGACCGGCTGGCGGCGCGGATCGCGAAGTTTTCCGAGGTGCAAAGCTGCTACCTGATGAGCGGCGGCTACGATCTGCTGGTGGTGGTGGAAGGGGCGACGCTGCAGGAGGTGGCGATGTTCATCGCGGAGAAGCTGAGCACGATCAAAGGGGTGATCTCGACGGCGACGCGCTTTCGCCTCAAGGCTTACAAGGAAAATGGCGTGGACCTGACGCGGGAGTCGGTGCCGGAACGTCTCGCGGTGTCGCCATGAGACGGGGATTTCAGATCGCAGGAAATGCCGCGCAGATGGCGCGAGCTCGCGGGCCGCGTGCTCTGCGGCGCTAGCGCGTTTTCGTTTCGCGCCAGCTCCGCTGCCCGCACGCGGCTCCTCCGCCCGCAGCCGCAGCTCCATCCCGAAACTCTGAAATCTTAATTCCCAAATGACTCTCAACAAACATATCGCCAACCATGTCCGCGACATCCCCCGCTCGGGGATTCGGGACTTTTTTGAAATCGTGCAATCGATGCCGAATGTGATCTCGCTCGGCATCGGTGAACCGGACTTCGTCACGCCGTGGCGCATCCGCGAGGCGGCCATCTACGGCCTCGAACGCGGGCACACGGGCTACACTTCCAATCTCGGTCTGCCCAAGCTGCGCGAAGGGATCGCGCGCTATGTGGCGCAGCACTTCAAGGTGAGCTACGACCCGGTGGCGGAGATCATCGTGACGGTCGGCGTGTCCGAGGCGATCGACCTGGCGCTGCGCGCGCTGCTCAATCCGGGCGATGAGGTGCTTTACCACGAACCCTGCTACGTGAGCTACAGCCCGAGCGTGATCCTGGCGCACGGTGTGCCCGTGGCGGTGGCGACGCGCGCGGAGGAAAATTTCCGCCTCACCGCCGAGGCGCTGGCGGCGAAGATCACGCCGAAGTCGAAGGTGCTGATGCTGAACTTTCCGTGCAACCCGACCGGCGCCACGCAGACGCGCGAGGAGCTGGAGAAGATCGCGCAGCTTTGCGTGAAGCACGATCTGGTGGTGCTGACCGATGAGATTTACAGCGAGCTGACCTACGACGGCGCGCCGCACGTGTCGATCGCCGCGCTGCCGCACATGCGCGCGCGCACGGTGTTCCTGCACGGATTTTCCAAGGCGTTTGCGATGACCGGATTCCGCGTGGGCTACGCCTGCGCGCCGCCGCCGCTCACGGAGGCGATGATGAAGGTGCATCAATACGCGATCCTCTGCGCCAACACGATGGCGCAGGACGCCGCGATCGAGGCGCTGGAAAACGGCGCGAAGGACGTGGACATGATGCGCAAGGAATACGAGCTGCGGCGGAACTTCATCGTGCGCAGCCTGAACGACATGGGGCTGGAGACGTTCAAGCCGCTCGGGGCGTTTTATGTCTTCCCGAAAATCACCAGCAGCGGGCTGACCAGCCGCGAGTTTTCGCTCAAGCTGCTGGAGACGAAGAAGGTGGCGTGCGTGCCGGGCACGGCCTTCGGCCCGAGCGGCGAGGGTTTCATCCGGTGCAGCTACGCGACCGGGCTGGAGAAGATCAAGGAGGCCATGGAACTCATGGCGGAGTTCGTCGCGGAGGTGAAGAAGGGATGAGCGCGCAAGTCACCAAAGCCGTCCTCCTCGCCGCCGGCAAAGGCACGCGGATGCGCGAGCTGACCAACGAGCTGCCCAAGCCGATGATCGAAGTGCAGGGCAAGCCGATCCTGCTGCACATCGTGGAAGGTCTGCGCGCGGCCGGCGTCACGCATTTCCTCATCGTCGTGGGCTACCGCGCGGATGCGGTGCGGGATTTCTTCGGCGACGGCGCGAAGTTCGGCGTCTCCGTTTCCTACGAAACGCAGGTGGTGCAAGACGGCACCGGCCGCGTCGTGGAACTCGCCCGGACCTTCGCGGGCAGTGATCCTTTTATCCTCAGCTACGGCGACATCCTCGTGGACCCGGCGAACTACCAGCGCCTCGTCGCGCTCGACACCGCGGAGGCGTTGA
>JBAVML010000171.1:0-6250 GCA_049690035.1 Chthoniobacteraceae bacterium | reverse complement strand
GTTCACCCCTGTCGAAGCGCGCGACTGGCTCGGGATCGAGATCGCGTCGGCACGCTGCTATCGACCAGAGCGCCTCGTGATCACCGAAGGAGGCGAGTTTATCGTCAAGGCGGAACGCTTTCGCGGGGCGTTTGCGGAGGCGGAGTTATGCGCGCCAGGGGGAGGCGCGACCCGCCTTTTTTTTCACCGCTCGGGCGGCGCGGCATTCACCTCGGGGATGAATGTGACGATGAAAGTTGACCTGCCATGACAACTCTCGTTCCGCGCCCGCGGACCCGACAGAGCGCATCCCTCCGATGGCTTGCGCTGCTCGCCCTCCTCTTCGCGGGATGTCACCGGGCGCCGGTCACGCCGGCGCTGGCGGTTCGCGAGTGGCGCTCGTGGTCGCTGCCGCCGGACGGCGCGTCCATTCCCACCCCGCGGAGCGTGGCGACGGGATTGCGCGATGAGATCGCGGTGCTCGACACCGCCGGACGCGTGCTCATCTACACCGCGGAAGGCGCGCTGCTGCGGCAGTGGAAGATGCTCGATGTGAGCGTCGGCAAACCGGAAGGCATCGTGGTATTGAAAGACGGGCGGATCGTGGTCTGCGACACGCATTATCATCGGCTGGTGTGGTTCGATGCGGAGGGGCGGGTGCTCCAGATGCGCGGGCAAAATGGCGAGAAACCGGGTGAGTTCATCTACCCGGTGGGCATTGCCAAAGATGCCGAGGAAAACCTCTACGTCTGCGAGTATGGCGGGCACGACCGCGTGCAGAAGTTTACCCGCGAAGGCGCATGGTTGCTGGAGTTCGGAGGCTTCGGAACGCAAGCAGGGCAGTTTCAGCGACCATCGGGGCTGGCTTGGCACGCGGGGAAAATCTACGTCACCGACGCCGTGAACAATCGCGTGCTCATCTTCACCGACACGGGGAAATCCGAAGGCCTGCTCGGACAGCCGCCGCTGGTGTTCGATCTTCCCTACGACGTCGCGGTGGGCGGCGACGGTTTTCTCTACGTCATCGAATACGGCGCAGGACGGCTTTCGCGGGTGAGCCTCGATGGCCGGCTGCTCGGACATTACGGGCGCACGGGCGCTGGCGAGGGTGAGTTTGCCACGCCGTGGGGGCTGACGATCGACTCGCAGATGCGCATGCGCATCGCCGACACCAAAAACCGCCGGATCGTCGCTCTCAAGCTGTAGCAGCCGACGTCCGGAGGCTCTGAATCTTTCCATGCAAAACGAAGCGAGAGCCTCCTTACGTCGGCTGCTACGCGTATTCGTGCCGACGGCACGCCGGCCGGTGACGATCGCAAGCATCGCGCCGCTCGTGGGATTCGCCGTCGTCTTCGCCGCAGTTTGCGTCTTCGTCGAATGGCGTGGGATTCTCCGCTTCACGCGACCCGCGGCGTTCTGGTTTGTGCTCGTCACGCCGTGGATCTGGTGGATGAGCCACGCCGGCGGAGCGGCTCTGGGGAAAGGTCGCGCGCTGGCGGCTTTGCTCGTGCGGTTGGTGATCGCGGGCCTTTTCATCATGACGCTCGCCGAGCCGCGCGCGGTGCGGCGCAGCGATGTGCTCTCGCTCGTCTATGCGCTCGATGTCTCGGATTCCATGGGCGAAAAAGTCAGCGACCAGGCGCTCTCGTGGGTGATGCAGACGGTGACGCAGAAGCCGCCGAAGGATGAAGCCGGGCTGGTCATCTTCGGACGCGATGCCGCTGTCGAGTTGCCGCCGCGGCAGACGTTCCCCTTCGAGGCGATCAACTCTCGCGTCGCCCGCGACGGCTCGAATCTCGCCAAGGCGCTCGCCCTTTCCGCCGCGATGCTGCCCGAACAAAACCAGGGCCGCGTCGTGCTGCTCTCCGACGGCAACGAAACCGAGGGCGCCGTCACCGCGCAACTCGACGAACTGAAAGCGCGGGGCGTCGCCGTGGATGTGCTGCCGGTCGGCTTCGCTTTTGAAAAGGAAGTGTGGCTCGAACGCCTCGACCTGCCGCGCGTGGTGAAGGTGGGCGAGACCTACGAAGCGAGCGTGCTGCTCAACTCGCTGCAACGCGGCACCGGCCAGCTCGTGCTCCAGGAAAACGGGAAAACGATCTTTGAAAAGGCGGTCGAGTTCGACGCCGGCAAGACGCGCTTTACCATGCCGCTCTACCTGCGCGAGCCGGGCTTTTTCGAATATGTCGCGACCATCCAGCCGCCGCCGGGCGAGGATGGCTGGAAGGAGAACAACCTCGCGATCGGCGATCTTTTCCTGCGCGGCGAAGGACAAGTGCTCGTGGTTACCGACCCGAAGTCCGACGCACGCGACTGGGAGCCGCTGGTCGCCGCGCTCAAGGCCGAGCAGCGCGTGGTGAAGGTGCAGATGGCCTACGAGTTTGCGCGCGATGCGGTGTCGCTGCTGCCCTACGACCTCGTCATTTTCCCCAATGCTCCCGCCGAGGCTTTCGACGCCGTGCAGCTACAGGCGATGCGCGACGCGGTGTTCAACAACGGCTCCGGCTTCCTGATGCTCGGCGGGCCGCAGAGCTTCGGCCCGGGCGGCTACCACGGCAGCGCGATCGAGGAAGCGCTGCCGGTGACGATGGATGTGACTCAGAAAAAAGTGCTGCCGAAGGGCGCGCTCGCCATCGTGCTGCACACCTGTGAATTCGCCGAAGGCAACACCTGGGCGAAACGCATCGCGAAGGAAGCGATCCGCGTGCTCGGCGCGCAGGACGAAGTCGGACTGATCGCCTTCACTTGGGGGAATGGAAACAACGGCGGTTACAATTGGATCTTCCCGCTGACACCCGCCGGTGAATTCGAAAAGCTCGTCCCGCTGATCAATGCCGCCGAGCCCGGCGACATGCCGGACTTCAACACGCCGATGCAGATGGGGCTCGCGGCGCTGGAGAAAAGCGACGCCGCGCTCAAGCACATGATCGTGATCAGCGACGGCGATCCGTCGCCGCCCACGCCCGCGCTCGTGCAGCAGTTTATCTCCTCAAAGGTGAGCGTCTCGATGATCGCGATCAATCCGCACGGCGGGCAGGACCAGAGCATCATGCAGTCGATCGCGAACACCACCGGCGGGCGCTACTACTTCCCGCAGGATCCCTCGCAGCTTCCGAGCATCTTCATCAAGGAGGCGAAAACGCTGAAGCGCTCGATGCTGCAAAACAAAGTCTTCACGCCCGAGGTACAGATGCCGTCGCCGATCTTGAAAGGCATCGACGCCATCCCCCCGCTCCGCGGCTACGTGCTCACCACCGCGAAGCCACGCGCCTCGACGATCCTGCGCACCCCGCCGGACAAGGCGGAGCCGGATCAGCTCGACCCCGTGCTCGCGACGTGGCGCTTCGGCCTCGGCGTGACCGCGGCGTGGACCAGCGACCTCGGCCCGAGCTGGGCGAAGGACTGGCTAGACTGGGAAAAGTATCGCCCTTTCGTGAAGCAGCTCGCCATCGAACTCTCGCGCGTGGAGACGAAGACCGATCTGCGCCTGAACACCTTCGCGGCGGACAACTCGGGCACGATCACCGTGGAGGATTTTGCGAAGGAGGAAACCTTCCTCCAGGTCGAGGCGCGCGTCGCCGGCCCGCGCGGCGAGAGCATCAGCGTGCCGCTGCGGCAGATCGGGCCGCGGCGCTATCAGGGCAGTTTTCCGCTTTGGGGAAAAGGCCGCTACCAGGTGATCGCCGCTGCCGCCGGACGCTCCGGCGCGACAGAGCCGGAGCAGATCACCGGCGGGTTCGCCGTGCCATATTCGCCGGAGTATCTGAAATTCCGCAGCGACCCGCGCGTGCTCCAGGAGATCGCGCGCAAGACCGGCGGCCGCGTCCTTTCCGCCACCGATCTCGACCTCTACCACCCCGCGCGCCAGCCGCGGGAAAGCAGCTCGCCGGTCATCGATTGGTTCCTCATCCTGCTCGCCTGCCTCATCCCGCTCGACGTCGCCGTGCGCCGCGTGCAGCTCGACTGGAGCTTGATCCGCGGCTGGTTCACGCGGCGCTCACACGACGAATCCACCGAGACGATGGGCGCCCTGCTCGCGCGGAAGAAGCACGTGAAAGGAACGCTGGCGCCATCTCGCACCGCACCTCCTCGACCCGCGGCACCGGCGGTCCAAAATCAGCCCACACTGACCGCAAAGCCGAGCGCTCCCGGCGAGGAGCAAACCACCACGGAGCGTCTTCTCGCCCGCAAACGGAAGCAAAAGGACGACCGACCGTAAGGCTCGGCCTCACCAAGGTCGATCGCACCGTCCCGCAAAAAAAGCGCCCCGGGAATATTCTCCCCGGGGCGCTGATGCTGTTGAGTCGAATGCTGACTTACGCGGCCTTGCGATTGCGAATGCGGCGCACGCCGGCGATCAGGCCGAACGCGGCACCCCAGAGCGCAGTGCCGGGTTCCGGGATCGCCGAGACGGTGACGCCAGCGTAGCTACCGGTTCCGGACGAAAGGTTGAGCTGGGCGATGGTCAACGGGCTCGTCGTGTCGATGTCTGCGTGGAGAAGCGAGTCGCCGATGCCGGTCGTCGGGATGTTGAACGGGTTCTTATCCAGGATCGCTACGACGAACGAGTCCGGCGTGAGCCCGTCCAAGTTTTGCGTCAAGGACACATCGAAGCCGAGCACCGCTCCGGGCGTGAACGTCTGGTAAAGTTCCTGGAAGGGCCCGCTATTGTTCAACGTGACCGTCGATCCGATGTTGCCGAGAGCGCCGTCAAACAGGGTTGGAGAACCAGTCGCGCTGCCGCCGCCGAAGGTGAAGTTCGTGATCGTGGCCGTGTTGTTGCCGAGCACGCCGCCGTCATTGAACTGGAAGTCCAACGAGAATGGCGCATCGCCGGAGTTCGCCGGAAGATTAAGCGCAGCGGTGTTGATATCGATGTGGTAGAGCGCCGCTTCGGTCGCTGCGGTCGAGAGGATGAATCCGGCGACGGCGATCAAGCTGGCGGTGATGAATTTAGGTTGAACGGTGTTTTTCATTTTTTGATGGGATGATTGGTTGAGGTCAGGTGTTGGTGTTCTCATTCGGCTCTGGATCACCCCGCGCGGCGGATGGGACGCCGCGCGGCTGATGACGGAACCGCGCGAGTAGATTTGTTTACGGGTTTGCTGTGCCGCTGACGACTTGGGTGCCGTAGGTGATCGCACCGGTGAGCGGGCGGTTGAATTGCAGGTTCACGCTGGCCGAGGCACCGGGCGCGAGACTCCCGGCCTGCACGGTGATGTAGGGGCTCCCGGGTGCGTTGTTGGCCGTCGTCCCGCTGGCGTTGGAAAGCGCGGTGTTCCCCGACAATCCGGTCAGCACGAGATCGACCGGACCGGCGAGGGCGGATCCTGTGTTGTTGGTGATCGTCACTTGCTGCACCATCTTGTTCAGACGGCGGTCGAGGACGAAGCCACCGCGGACGACCGGAGTCGCATCGAGCTGGAAGCTGAAAACTGTCCTGGCCTGCGGACCGGCGCTGTATTCGATGCCGGAGTTCTGCGCCGTGGCGTCCATGCCGACGCTGCTCACTGTGAGCGTTTGTCCATCGGCGCTCACGTCGAGCACTGTGTAGTTAAACGTGTCCGGGCTGTAGAAGTCCGCGGGCTGCGGGTTGGTGCCCGCGGTGGGGTCGCCGTCGCGCGTGAGGTTCTTGAGGCCAGGATAGCCGATCAGGCCGAGCGATTCGACTCCGGCAGCCTGCTGCGCGTTGGCGATGCTGTTGGCGAGCTGCTGGGCCATCGTGAAGGTGTGATTCGTGATCAAATCAGGACCGGTGGCCCCGAGCGGGCCGCACACGATGGAGAAGCAGTAAGGCACCTTCACATAGGTAGCCTGCACCTCGGTCTGACCCGTGGGCGAGTAGGTCAGCTCGTTGATGCGGTTCTGGTGATCATCCGTTCCCAGGAAGATCACGTTAGTGATGAGGTTGTCGGCGATGAATTTCAGCAGTGCATTGCGCTCCGCGCGGTAGCCGCCGATGTAGGACTTGCCGGCATCGGCATTCACCGGCGCGTAAGTGCTGCCCACACCGAAGCTGGGGAGATTATTCAGCGCGAGCGCGCCCCCGATCGGTCCGATCTGATCGATCGGATCATCGAGCGAGATGAACTTCCACGTCACGCCGGCAGCCTGCGCGTCGAGCAGCGTCTGCTTCAGCCACGCGAGTTGTGTTTTGCCGAGGAAGGTGCGCGCTGGGTTGTTCGCGCGGGGCGCGGTGGTTTCGTCGGCAGCGGCGTTGGCGGTCTTGATGCGGATGTCGCGGTAGGAGCGGCCGTCGGCGTTGATAAAG
>JBAVML010000170.1:0-6347 GCA_049690035.1 Chthoniobacteraceae bacterium | reverse complement strand
GCCTTTACCGTTTCTGCGGAATTTGGCTAAAATCACCACTGAATCACCACCAACCATCCATTAAACAAAATTATGAGCCTCAAAGACATCGGCAGCGAATTCAAAACATTCATCCTCAAGGGCAACGTCGTGGACCTCGCCGTCGGCGTCGTGATCGGCGCGGCCTTTGGCAAGATTGTCGAGTCGATGGTCAAGGACGTGATTACTCCGGTCATCGGCCTCGTCGGCGGCGCGCCGGATTTCTCGGGTATCGCTCTCTTCGCCCACAAGGTGGTCAAGGACGGCAAAGAGACGCTCGAGGGCGGAATCATGATCGGCAACTTCATCAACGCGACCATTGCATTCCTGATTCTCGCCGCGGTCGTATTTTTCCTCGTGGTGAAGCCGATGAACTACCTGATGGCCATGGCGAAAAAGAAGGCGGAGGAAGCACCCGCTGCACCGGCAACGGTCCCTGACGACGTGAAGCTGCTCATGGAAATCCGCGACTTGCTCAAGAAGTCGCCGACCGCGTAGGAGGCGCGCGCCGCCTAGCGTTGGCGCCGGTGCTGCTTCAGCCGCCGTGAAAGCTCGCCGCGCGCTTCGTCGATAAACTCGCGCAACAGCGCCGCCGAGATCGGCACGGCGCCAAAGGTACTCACCGTTTGCTGCTCCAGCAGGTCGGACGTTGCGACCGTGATCTCGTGCTGCGCCGCATACTTCGCCACGAGGCGTTCCACGATTTCATCCGCCGTCTGGCTGCTGGAGGAATAGAACACCTGGATCCCGCCGTCCGCCGAATCGTCCCCTGTGGTCTCCCCTTTCCCGTCGAAGACCGCCACCACCCGGACCCCGCTCGCGTCCTGGTATTCCGTGAGGAGTTTCACCAACTCGTCCCTCGCCAGTGCCGTCCGCCGCGCATGCAGCTTGCGCAGTTCCGGCCAGGCAAAGATCACGCTGTGCCCATCGACGATGAGATAGCGCATGGCCACTCACCGGCGACCGTGAGTGGTGATCGGTGATCTGTGAATGGTCTGCCGCGACAACGGACCCGCCATTCACCGATCACCGGTCACTCACCACCGCCGCACGGCTTACTCCGCCGCAGTCGCAGCTTCCGGAGCGGCTTCCACCTTCTCCTTCTTTTTGGCGGCCGGCTTCTTCTTTGGAGCCTTGGTGACCGCGGCTTCCTTGGCTTTGATTTTCTGGCGCTCGAGGTAAGCGAGGCGACGGCGGCGTTTTTGGATTTTGTTCGATTGCTGGCCCATGAGTGGTTCGGAGGTTGAAGTTTTTGGAGGGCGAGTGACTACGGGAGACTTGCCGCCCGGTCAAGCAATGCGCTCCGCTTTCCCAAAACTGCCGCGCACAACCGTTACAAAACTTCCCGGTATCCCCGGTTGACGCCCCGCACCATGCCCGTCATATTCCGCCCCCTTTTTTGAGCACCGATTTTTTACCCGCAGCAGAAGAGGCAATACACATGGAACACATTCGCAACATCGCCATCATCGCTCACGTCGATCACGGCAAGACCACCCTCGTTGACCAACTCCTCAAGCAATCCGGCACCTTCCGGGCCAATGAAGCCAAGGCCACCGAGATCCGCATCATGGACTCCATGGACCTCGAGCGGGAGAAGGGCATCACCATCCGCGCTAAGAACGCCGCGTTCAAATACAAGGACTACCACATCAACGTCGTGGACACCCCTGGCCACGCCGACTTCGGCGGTGAGGTGGAGCGCATCATGAAGATGATCGACGGCGTGCTGCTCGTGGTTGATTCCCACGACGGCCCGCAGGCGCAGACGAAGTTCGTGCTCCGCAAGGCGCTCGAAAACGGCGCCAAGCCCATCGTCGTCATCAACAAGATCGACCGCGAAAATGCGCGCCCGCACAAGGTCCTCGATTTCATCTTCGACCTCTTCGTCGAGCTCAACGCCACGGACGCCCAGCTCGACTTCCCCGTCATCTACGCCTCCGCCAAAGCCGGCTACGCCATGCGCGAGATCCACGAGAGCAGCACGACGATGGAGCCGCTCTACGAGGCGATCATCCAGCACATCCCGCCGCCGCCGAAGAGCGACGTGAGCTATTTTCAGTTCCTCATTTCCAATCTCGACTACTCCGACTACCTCGGGCGCATCGCCTACGGCCGCATCGTCAGCGGTCGGGTGAAAGTCGGCGACACCGTCGTCCGCATCGGCAAGGACCGGCGCGAGCGCGCCAACGTCACCGCCATCTTCACCCACATCGGTCTGGCCAAGGTGGAAACGCAGCACGCCAGCGAGGGTGACATCGTCGGCATCTGCGGCTTCGAAGACGCCTTCATCGGCGAGACCATCACCGACACCGAGGAGCGCCTGCCCCTGCACTTCGTGGACATCGACCCGCCCACGATCACGATGAAGATGTGCATCAACGACGGCCCGCTCGCCGGCAAGGAAGGCAAACTCCTTACCGCCCGCCAGGTCCGCGAACGCCTCGTCCGCGAGACCCGCACCAACGTCTCCATCTTCTTCGCCGACACCGACGTTGCCGGCCACTTCGAGCTGAAGGCCCGCGGCGAAATGCAAGTCGCCATCCTCGTCGAGCAGATGCGCCGCGAAGGCTTCGAGATCCTCATCTCCCGGCCCGAGGTCATCTACCAGCGCACCGACGACGGCACCCTCCTAGAGCCTTACGAAAACCTCTACGTCGAAGTCCCCAACGAAAACCTCGGCGACATCCTCCAGTCCCTCGCCGGCCGGAAGGCCGAGATCATCAACATGGAGCATCTCACCAAGACCGTGAACGTCCAGGCCGTCGTCCCCACCCGCGGCCTCATCGGCTTCGAGACCGACCTCGTCAACGCCACCAAAGGCCACGGCATCATGTCGCATCTCTTCAAAGAATACGGGCCGTACAAAGGCGACATCGCCACCCGCTTCAATGGCGTCCTCGTCGCCATGGAAAACGGCATCTCCACCGCCTACTCCCTGGAGACCATCCAGGAGCGCGGCCGCCTCTTCATCGGCGCCCAGGCCGAGATCTACGAAGGCATGATCATCGGCGAAAACGCCCGCCCCGACGATATGCCGGTGAACCCCTGCCGCGCCAAGAAGCTCAGCAACATGCGCTCCACCGGCGACGGCAAAGGCGTGTCTCTCTCGCCCCCGCTCGTCATGAGCCTCGAACGTGCCCTCGAATACATCGGGCCCGACGAGTACGTCGAAGCCACTCCCAAATCGCTGCGCCTGCGCAAGAAAGTCCTCAACGCCAACATGCGCAAACGCTCCGAGCAGAAGATCGCCTAAACCGCCGCTTGTCGGAGCAGCCTAGCCGCAGACCGACTCCGCGCGCCGGGGCCGGGCGAAACCGGCGGCTAGAGCGACGACACAAATTCCAATCCACGCGGTGGAAGGCTCCGGCACGACTGCGGTGAGAGCGGCGACGTTGTCGACCCCGAGGCTCGCTTCGATAGCGTCCCCTCGGGTGCTGGTCGGAGATCCTCCGTCCTGACTGAGAATCCGAAACTGCGTCACGTTGCTGAGGGCTTCGACGAAGGTGTCCGTGGTGCCGATGGGCACAAAAGCCGAGGCGTCGATCGGGAAGACAAAATGCCGCCACACTGCATCCGCGGGGAGTGACATTGGCTCGAGGCTTACGTATCCGATGCGGGCTGTTTCCAACGTGAAAGCCAATCGCATGGCGAGGTCCGTGGCGCCAAAATTGGCCAGGTCCATTTCGATCTGGGTGATGCCTGCGCCGATGTAGTCGCCGCTCCATTCGCCTTGGTTGAAGATAACCAGCCGGCTGGAGACGCCGCCGCGAGCGTAGGAAGGAACTTGCAGGAAGTAATCGTCCGGCCCCGCCGGTCCGCCGCCGAGGCTGACAATCCCCGGACCGACGCCGTTTTGCCAGTCCGTATTCGCCGACTGAAAATCGTCAAACGACGAAAGCGACACCGCCCAGCAAGTCCCCGAAACAAGCATACTCGCGAGAAAGAGAGCCCCGGGGAGTTTCATGGTTGAAGCTCGTAAGAAGAAAAGGAGATGGGTGCAAGCTATAAGCCGCGGCGGGAGTTGCGTTCGCGCATGTGCGAGCGCTCTACTTCCGGCTAAGACGCTCGCGCCGTGTGGGTATCATGGGCGTGCAATCCCCTCCCCCTCGCGCGGCGATCGCGCTGGGCACTCTCTTTCTGCTGTGTGCCAGCGTCGGTTGTGTGCGCTCATTTTACCGGAAAAGTGCGGACCACGAGGTCGCGCGCGCCATCGCGGAGAAGGCGGAGAAGCTGAACGCGCCCGACCTTCCGCAGCAGATCAACGTTGTGGCTGGACCCGAGTCGCGGCTCTTCGATGCGTTCGATCTAGATCACCCGCCGATGCCGCCGGATGATCCGCTGGCGCATGAGCTCATGGTGAAGGTGGATGGAAAGAAGGGCGCGAGCGCGTGGCGGCAGCCGGCGAATCCCGCGGCGGTGCAGAGCGCGTCGTGGCGGGAATTCCTGCCACGTGACAAGAACGGCACGGTGGCCCTCGATCTCAAGGGCGCGGTGCGTACGGCGATCGTGAATTCGCGCGACTACCAGCAGGAACGCGAGGATCTCTATCTCTCGGCGCTGGATGTGACGTTCGAGCGCTTCCGGTTTTCGCCCCAGTTTGCGCTCAACTCGAACGGCGAGGGCGCCACCGTCGGCGAGCGGCGCGGAGCGGTGCGACCGCGCGCGGTGCAGGATGCGACGGTGGTGACCGATGGCAGTGTGCGCTGGCTCGCAGCCACGGGCGGCGAACTCTTTGCGAGCATCGCCAATACGCTCGTGTGGAATTGGGACGGCAACACGATGACCCGCGCGGCGAGTTCGGTGCTCGATTTCAGCATCGTGCAGCCGCTGCTGCGCTTCGGCGGGCGCGAGCAAATCCTCGAGCGTCTCACCGAGTCCGAGCGGCGGCTGCTCGCGAATGTCCGGCAGATGGCGCAGTGGCAGGAAGGCTACTACGTGCGCATCGCGGCGGGGCGCAATTCCGGCGAAGGACCGTCGCGCAGCATTTCGCCCGGCTCGACGGGGCTCGGCTTGATCGCGGGCAATCCCGCGCCCCGCACGGGCGCGCCAGCGGCGGGCGGATTCATGGGGTTGCTCGAACAGCAGCAGCGCATTCGCAATCTCGAATCGAACGTCGCCCGGCTGCGGCAGAGCCTCGATCAACTCGAGGCCGCGTTCGACGCGGGCCGCATCCCGAGCCGCCTCCAGGTGGATCAGGCGCGGCAGGCTTTGTTCAATGGACAAAGCTCGCTGCTGACCACACGCGCGGCCTACCAGACGCAGCTCGATGGCTACAAAATCGACCTCGGCCTGCCGCCGGATCTGCCGGTCGCCGTGCAGGACACGTTGCTCGATCGCTTCAATACCGCGGACCCGGGCGCGACGGCGCTCGACGAAAAATTCACGACGGTCCGTAGTGAACTGCGCGATCCCGCGCGCATTCCCGATATGGCCGCACTCCGGCGGCAGCTCGCCGCCCTGCGCGCGCTGGAGCAGCCGCTCGAGTGGCAGCTCAAGTCTGCGCGCCACGATACCGCGCGCCTGCGCAAGGTGGTGCCGGAGCGCCAGGAGCAGATGCGACTCATGCAGTCGCGGGGCGATCTCGGCGAGTTGAGCGTCGAGACCGCGCGGCTCGATCCCGGCGCGCTGAGCGTGAAGACCCAGCAGATCGAGGAGCGGCTCGATCGTTCCGCGAAGGAGCTGCAAGAGTCGCTCGTCACGCTCCAGGCCTTCGAAGCCGAATTGCCGAACCTCGAACTCGATGCCGCACGCGCACGCCTCAGCGAAATCGCGAGCGATCTCTCCGGCCTGCTCCTCGCGCTTTCGCTCGACCAGACGGCCACGCGACTGGAGAGCGCCGTCCTTCCCCCGATCGATCTCGATGAAGCCGCCGCGCTCACCATCGCCCGCGAACATCGCCTCGATTGGCGGAATGCTCGCGCCCGCCTCGTCGATGCGTGGCGCAAGGTCGGCTACTTCGCGAACCCGTTGAAGAGCAACGTCTCGATCGCGTTCACCGGTTCAATGGGGACGCTCGGCACGCGCGACGGCGATCCGTTCAGCTTCGACGGCCGCGCCGGGCAGCTCGGCATGGGCCTGCGCATCGACACGCCGCTGAACCGCCTCGCCGAGCGCAACAACTACCGCGAGGCGCTCATCGATTACCAGCAGGCGCGCCGCGAGTACATGCTCTTCGAGGACCGCGTCAGTCAGAGCCTGCGCAATACGCTGCGCATCGTGCAGCTCAGCCAGGTAAATTTCGAGCTGCGCCGCTCAGCCGTGCAGGTGGCCATCGCCCAAGTCGATCTTGCGCGGCTGCGGCTGGCCGAACCGCCGCGGCCCGGCGC
>JBAVML010000169.1:0-13344 GCA_049690035.1 Chthoniobacteraceae bacterium | reverse complement strand
GGCATCGAGCACGCGCTCGCCCGGTTGCGGCGCGAGGAGATCGCAGGCCATCAGGGTGCTCGGGTCTTGCACATAGCAGAGCCCGTGAGCGATCCAGGAGAAAGGTAGCGACCGCACTTTCAGCATCTGCGGATGAGCGGCGGTCGGCGCGGCATCGGTGCCGCCGCGCAGAAGCTCACCCACCGTCACCTTGAGCCCGTTGGCTCGCACGTGGACCTCCGCCGGCTCGTTGTTCCAGGCGCAGAGCTGGTCCGTCGCCTGGACACCGAACGTCGCGCGCCAGCGTTCGACCAGAAATTCGGGGTGCGAGGTGCGGACGGAAATCGGGGCGGCGGCGAGCGCGGTCTCCAGCGCCGGTTGTTCGCGCAGCGCGCGGCGCAAGATCGCGTTGACCAGGCCGCGCGCGCGCGCACTCAGCTCCACCGTTTCGTTCACCGCCGCGTGCGCCGCCGTGCGCATGTGAAAGATTTGGTAAAGCCCCAGGCGCAGGATTGCGCGTGTTTCATGGTCCACCGGCCCGTCGCGGAGCTGCGTGATCAGAAAATCCAACCGGCTCAGATTCCGCACGATGCCAAAGAACGTCTCCATGATGAACGCCCGATCCATCGCGCTGAGCTGCCGTCGCGCGAACATCGTGTGCAGGATTTCATCCGAGAAGGTGCGTCCCTTCTCCCACTCGAGGAGGGCGGCGACACAGGCCTTGCGAGCGGGATCGGGCATGGGAAGAAACTCCACAGCCCGACCGCCAAAGGCAACGCCGATCGCGCGCCATTCTACCAATCGATTCCGAGCGGCGCGAAGGTTTGCGCTCGATCAGACCCGCCGACGACGCAGTGAGAGCATCGCTGCGCCGACAAGCGCGAGGATCGCGGACGAAGGCTCAGGCACCGGGGCTGGCCCGCCGAGCGCCTGGGATGCGTTCGCATTCGACCCCTCCGTCGGGACAAAAAGTGTGGCGCGATTGAGCGTGCCATTGGTGACCGTGAGAACCGACGCGGTGTTACCGACGGAGATTGGATTCGCGAGCAAGGTCGTGGTGCCCGAGGCCAACACCACGCCACCATTGATCACGAGCGGGTCGATGCCCGCCAGCGAACCAACCGTGGTGCCGGAGGTGCTTCCGCTCGCCGTCGTCCCACCGCTGGAAGTGCTACCCGCGCCAGTCGTGAGCGTCGTTCCGACGGTTCCGATGGTGCCCGAATTTCCCAGAACCATCCCGTCGATGCTCAAGACGTTCAGGATCCCCGTGCCGGTGATCAGGGCGGTCTTGTTCGTAGCGTCGCTGGTGAGGCTGCCCCACGTGCCAGGAGCTTGGGCCACGCCGTTGATGCGGAGCTGGTTTACGGTGTCGCTGCCCAGGAAATTCAGATTCAGCATCGCTCCCGTCGCGAGAGACAAAGTGCCCGCATCCGGAAGCACCGGTGAAGTGAGCGCGAGCGTGCCAGTATTCACGATCGTGCTGCCCGCGTAGGTGGCATTGGTCCCGAGGGTGAGGGTGCCCGCTCCGCTCTTCACCAAGTCTCCCACACTCTGCGTCGCGGTGACGTCAGCAACCGCATGATTTGCGGCGTTGTAGTAGGAGGTGGCGCTGCTCATCGATGCACCGAGGCTGATGGACCCACTGTAGCTGGTTTCCGAGGCGCCGGAATAGCTACCATAATCAAGGTAGGTAATCACGGCGCCCGAAGATGGGCGGGAATAGGGTACTCCGGTCACGCTCGCGGCAACAAATTTCCTCCAGTCTGCCGGCACTTTGTGATGCGACTTCACCTTGGGCCGATTCGCCATAGCCATGGCAGGAACGAGCAGGATGCACAGCGCGAGCGCGAGGGGACGAGTCGCGCCTGTCAGAGGGGAAACCGGAAGGATTGCCATAGTCTTCACGCTCTGCGGTATGGAGGTTGGCGGGGGCGGCGTCAAGAATGGATTGCCATCGGCGCGCCATTCATCCGGGCAAAATCCCTCCGATCGACGGCACCGCAGCCAGTCAGGGCCGGCCGACCGCGAAGTAGGTAAAGCCGAGCTGGCGCATGGTCTCGGGGTTGAAGAGATTGCGGCCGTCGAAGATCAGCGGCGTGTGCATCGCCTTCTTCACTTCACCAAGATCGGTATTGGCGAATTCCTTCCACTCGGTGGCGAGCAGCAGCGCTTCGGCGCCTTCGACCGCGGCGAGCGGCGTGGGGGCGAGTTTCACTTTGGCGGGATCGATCAGCTTCCACTCAACGGCTTTCTCAGCGCCTTTCGGGTCGTAAGCGGTGACTTGGGCACCTTCGGCGACGAGGCGATTGACGAGCTCGATAGCCACGGAGTTGCGGACATCGTCGGTGTCGGGCTTGAAGGTAAGGCCCCAGACGGCGATTTTCTTATCCTTCAAGACCCAGAGCTTGTCGCGCAGCTTGCCGACGAAGCGGTCCAGCATGGAAGCGTTGATGCGCTCGACTTCTTCGAGAAGCGTGAAGGGCGTGCCGAGCTGTTTGCTGATGGCGATGAAAGCCTTCACGTCTTTCGGAAAGCAACTGCCGCCGTAGCCGAGGCCAGCGTTGAGGAAGTTGCGGCCGATGCGCTTGTCCATGCCGATGCCGTCGGCGACCATCTCCACGTCGGCGCCGCTCGCTTCGCAGATCGCGGCGACGGCGTTGATGTAGCTGATCTTCAGGGAAAGGAAGCTGTTCGCCGCGTGCTTGATGAGTTCGGCGCTGTTGACGTCGGTGACGAGGATCGGCGCATGAAAGGGCTCATAGACCTGCTTCATCAGGTCGGTCGCTTTCTGGCTGGCGCTGCCGATGACTACCCGGTCGGGGTTCATGAGATCGGGCACCGCGCAGCCCTCGCGCAGAAATTCCGGATTCGAGACGACGTCGAACTCGGCGGTCTTGTTGTAACGCTTGATCGTGTCGGCGACCTTCTCGCCGGTTTTCACGGGGACCGTCGATTTGTCCACGATGACACGGTACTGGCCGGGCTTGAGCACGTTGCCGATCTCGCGGGCCACCTTCTCGATGTAGGTGAGATCGACGCTGCCATCGGCCTGCGGCGGGGTGGGCACGGCGATGAAGACGATCTCCGAGGAATCGACGCCATCCTCGGTGGAGTTGGTGAAACGCAGGCGTTTGGCCGCGACGTTGCGGTGCACGAGATCCTCGAGGCCGGGCTCGTAAATGGGGATTCGCCCGGCCTGAAGGGCGTCCACCTTACGTTGGTCGTTATCGACGCAGACGACGTGGTGGCCGACTTCGGCGAAACAAGCGCCCGAGACGAGGCCGACATAACCGGAACCGATGATACAGAGATCCATTGAATGAAATAGGGTGTTCGTGATTGGTCTCGCCCGAGGTGGGGTTGCACTACAGCGGAGGGCGGAGAAACGCGGGATTCAACGCAAGGAGCCTGGCTGGCGCAAGCGCGGAGTCGGGAAAAAGCCGCCGCGAATGGTCCGCTCCCACCCGGCACCTGCCATCGACCCGCCCCATCCTACGGCAGAGCCGTCCCGTGCGACGGCGACGACGAGCGGGGCTCTGCCGCTCTAGCGATTCTTGCCCGTGCCGGTGCCGCCGGCGGTGGAAGGATCGTAGGAAAGCGGGATACGCACCCCGGGAACATCCTTCAACGTGAAGGTGAGGAGGAGGCCGTATTCGAGGGTGCTGTTGCTGCTGGCCTTCTGCACTCCGCCATTGTCGCGCACCGATACCCCGAGCGACGCCACCCAGCTCGAGAGGTCGCGATGAAGTTGGTAGGTCTGTCCTTCGAGGACGCTGTCTTGCAACTCGTAAGTCTCGGCGAAGCTAAAGCCCCAGTTTTCCCCCAAGCGGAAGTACCCACCGACGTTGAGCAGGCTGCTGTCGGGAAACTGGTTGTTTCCCTCGATATAGCGATGGCCCACGGACAGCCGCACATTCGAATTCACGAGGAAGCTCGTCGAGGTATTGATTTCGGTGAATCCGTCGTCGAAGAGCGGCACTTGCGAGTCGAGCTGGAAGTTGACCCACGGCAGCGGGCTCCAGCGGAGGCGGTTGAACAGATTGGAGAACGTCCCGGTATCCGAGAGGGGCAACAGACTGCCGAAGTCCGGCCGATCGATGTTCACGTCGAAGAACGTGTCGAGTTCCAGCCAGCTGAAGGTGAGATTGTCCCGTCGCGTCTGGAGGCGATTGCGCAGACCCAGGCGGACGATCGACCAGTTGTCGATCGAGTCGATGGTATTGAACTGCGGAAAATCGATCGGCGGGAGCTGGGTTGAGCGATTGAGCCGGTCGAACTGAAGGATGCGATCGGGACTTTCACCCGTGTAAGTGAACGAAGCGTTCAGATACGGCTGCACGACGTGGCGCAGGCCGTCGAGACCCCACATCCGGGACTGCACATCTTCGTAGGCGCGGGAAAACTTGAACGATGCCTCCAGCCCCGCATTCACGACCGGTCGGAAGACCGAACCTTCCAGTCGCAATTCGTGCCGGGCGGGATCCTTGATCTGAATCTTCGTCAGTTTCTTGCCGGTCTTGGGATCCACCTTGGGCAGGCCCGTCACGGGGTCGATCACGTCCACTTCCTCGGTTGTCGCCGCGATATCTTCGGTGAAGCCGCTGTCCTGATAGTAGGTGCCCCGCACACTGGCCTTGGGGACGAGCGAGAGCCAGCCACCGTAGGTGCCGGGGAAGGAGATCTGATGGAACGTATCAGCGCGGAACGTATCGTAGTCGGGAAACGGAGAATCGACGGTGAAGTTCCGGCGCAGGTAGCCGGCGCTCGTTTCGCCGTCGTAGAAGACGCCGCTATTGCCAAAGATCGGCTGGCGCTTGATATCCAACGCCGCATCGGGCAGGCGCTCAGTACTGTCGAACTGTTCGTTGATCTGTTTGCGCGCGGTCAGCGTGAGCGTGCCGTCTTCGTCCCATTTGGTGATGGAGACGGAGTTATCCGGGTTCGGATTCTGGCGGAACTCGCCAGGGAAGAAGTCCTGCAGAAAGCGGCGGTCGCTCAGTTTGTTGATATTGACCGACGTGTAGATGTCTTCCGTCCAATAGGTGCGATCCTGAAGCGAGACACGATAGCGCGTGGAATCGACCTTCTCGCGGGCGAGCGACGTCTTGTTTTTTTCCGGACTTGCGTCGTCCACGAGATAGCTGCGGAAGCGACCCCAGCCTTTTCCCTGCTTGTGCTCGCGCTTTTCGGCGTCCGTCTTGGTCTCGCTCGCGGAAAGCAGGCCGCTGGATTCCGTCGCGCTCCCGCCCGCCTCCTCCCAACGAGCATCAAAACCAAGTCCGAGGCCGCGATCGCTCATCAGATCGACGTGGAGCTTGCCCGACATGTTCTCCGCCAGGGGAAACGTATATTGCCCGAGCAGATACGCACCCAACACGCTGCTGTAGCCAGGCGTGATGAGGAAGCCCTGCTCCTTGTTCAACGACTGGTAAAGATACGGGAACCAGAAGATCGGCGTCTTGCCGACGTAGAAGCGCGCATTCTGGAAGATGATCCGATCGTTTGGATAGATGCGGACCGTGCGCGCCTTGATCACGTAGTCCGGCTTCGACGAGTCGCTCGTGGTGAAAATGCCGCCCTTCACCAGGTAGCCGTTGCCGGTCATCGAGCTGAGCGTGTCTCCCCCGAAATCGAACGGGGTGAATTCCCCGCGGAAATCCGCCGCGCGCAGCACCTTCGTTTCCAGATTGTAAACGCCGCGCTCCCCCGTGAACTGCTGCCCATCGCGGAAAATGCGCACGTTCCCCTGCACCAGCACGTCGCGCGTGTCGGGATTGTATTGGGCGTAGTCGCAATAAATCGTCGTTCCCGCGTAGCGAATAACCACATCGTGTTCGGCCACCGCCAGCCCGCTCTCGAAGCGCGTTTCCTCGGCATTGATTTCGATCGGCACGTCGCCAAAGCTGCCGAACTGCGCCCGCGCTCCCGTGAGGCCGAGAAGCAGGACCGCGATGGAAAGCAGCAACTTTTTCATTGAGAACGCGGACGTTATCTAACGACGTGAAACATTGCCAAGGGAAAACCCAGCGCCAGAAGCGGGAAAAACGAGGATTAGGCGCGACGGATTCAATCGATCGCGCCTCAATCCTGGTAGCCCTGCGGGTTGCGCACGTGCCAAGCCCAGGCGCTCTCCACGATCTTGTCGATCGCCTCGTACTTCGGCTTCCAGCCCAGCTCGCTTTTCGCCTTGTCGGACCCTGCGATGAGCCGCGCCGGGTCGCCCGGCCGCCGCGGCTTCGCGATTGCCTTGATCTCCCGGTCGGTGATTTCTTCACACATCCGCACGACCTCGCGCACGCTCGTGCCGCCGCCGGTCCCGAGATTGTAGTACGCGCTTTCCTTCGTCCCGAGCGCCAGCATGTGGGCCTGGGCGAGATCGAGGATGTGGATGTAATCCCGCACGCACGTGCCATCGGGCGTCTCGTAGTCCGTGCCGTAAATCTCCACGTGATCTTTCTGGCCGAGTGCCACCCGCAGGACGTTCGGAATGAGGTGCGTCTCGACGCGGTGATCCTCGCCATATTTTTCCGTCGCACCGGCCGCGTTGAAGTAACGCAAGGCCACGAACTTCAAGCCGTGGATCTCGTCGTACCAGCGCAGGATTTTCTCAAACATCAGCTTGGACTCCCCATAAGGATTGATCGGCCGCTGCGGGATCGTCTCATCGATGGGCAGGCGATCCGGCGGGCCGAAGGTCGCGCAGGTCGAGCTGAAGACGAACTTCTTGCAGCCGGTGGCGACCATGGCGTCGAGCAGGTTCAGTCCGCCATAGACGTTGTTGCGGAAGTACTTCGACGGGTTCTGCATCGACTCGCCGACGAGGGCATTGGCGGCGAAGTGCATGACCGCATCGGGCCGCGTCGCCTCCATCGCATCCTCGATGTCGCAGCGCTGTTGGAGATCGCCCACGCGCAACTTCGCCCGGGGATCGACCGCCTTGCGGTGCCCCTCGGTGAGATTGTCGAAGACCGTGACCGCGTGACCCGCAGCCAGGAGCTGCTCGACGCAAATGCTGCCGATATATCCGGCACCGCCGGTGACGAGGATGTTCATTGGGAAATAGATGGGGCGCTGAATCGTCCGGAGAACGAACGCGCGGGATTAAGCGCAACGCTGCCCGCGCGCGCAAGATTTCAACCTTTCGAGAAGCGAATCAGAGGCTCGCGGTCGCCAGCGCTGTCGATCCCACCGCCGTCGAAGCCTGCGGCGCCGATGCTGGCACCGCCTTCTGCAACTCCGCAACCATGGTCTGGATGTACGATCTCGTGGCGCGCGGCTTGAGCAGCTTGAGGCTCATTGCTTTCGAGCCCCACTCGAGGATTTCAATGTCGAGATTGCGCACTCCCCAGTGACGAACCTCGCCCATGCTCGGCACATAAAGGTCGATCGTTTTCCGTCCGACGAGCGCGGAGCCGTAGTCTTCGATGACATAGGACCGCCCATTTTCCAAAATCCGGAAGCGCGTCCCGAGCGGGAGCCACGACCAGTCCGACGCCGCGCTATAGGTGCTGCCGCCAAAGCGCAGGCGGGTGCCGATCGCGTTGTTCGCCCCGCCGGCTTCGGTGTGCGTGTAGGCTGTCGTGCGCACGGTCATGCGTTCGCCCGTTTTGGCGACGGCCTTTTTCTGATGGGTCGAGGCACAGCCGACCATGAGGACGGCGAGCAGGAGGGGGAGGGCAAACTTCATGCGCGGGAGCTGTAGCCGCAGCTTCCACACCCGGCAATCGCTAAATCCCCGCGCGCATCTCGCGGATCGCCGCCGCCATATCCGGCGCGGCGAAGATCGAAGTGCCGGCCACAAACGTATCCGCACCACGCTCCGCGGAAATGGCCGCCGTTTTCGCATTGATCCCGCCGTCCACCTCGATCCGGTAGCTGAGCCCGCGCTGCTTCCGCCCCTCCGCCGCTGCCTGCACCTTGGGCATCGCCTCCATCATGAACGGCTGACCGCCGAAGCCCGGAACCACCGTCATCACCAGCAGGAGGTCGATCTGCTCAAGGAACGGCTCCACCTCCGCAAAGGGCGTCGCCGGGCGCAGCGAGAGTCCGCAGGAACGTCCGCTGGCGCGAATTTCGGCGAGTGTCGCGGCCACATCGCAATGCGCCTCGACGTGGATCGTCACGTTGTGGGCCTTGGAAAATCGCGAGAGATAGTGATCGGGCCGCTCGATCATCAGATGCACGTCGAGCGGCACACTCGCGACCTTGGCGACGGCATCGACGAACGCTGGACCGAAGGAAATATTGTCCACGAAATGCCCGTCCATCACATCGAGGTGCAGCCAGTCGCCACCCGCCGCCTCCGCGCGTCGCACCTCGTCGTGCAAGCGACCGAAATCGCAGGCGAGGATCGACGGGGCGATGATGGCGGGGAAAGCAGGCATCGCTGAGAGGTAAGGCAGAGGCCTTGCAACTCTCAACTCTCAACTTCCTCAAAGCAGCCAGCTCGCGAGCGAAAAGTAGAGCAGCAGCGTCAGCACATCGGCCACCGCCAGCGTGACCGGGCCAGCCGCGATTTTTGGGTCCAGACGCAGCGCGTGCAGCAGCGTCGGCATGACTACTCCGGAAAGGCAGGCGATGAGCAGTGACCCAAAAATCGTCGCCGCGATGACCCCGGCGGCCGCGGGTGTCCGCCGCCAGACGCAGACGACCCCAAACACCAGCGCGCCACACCCTGCTCCGAGCAAAAGCGCTGTGCCGAACTCACGCCGGGCCGCCTGCCAGAACCAATTCCAGTCCGGTTTCATCGCCCGGAGCGCCTGCAGCGTGAGCGTCATCGACTGAATGCTCACCGCTTCTGCGAGCGCCAGCACCAGGGCGAGGAAAAAGGCGACGACCACCGTGCGAGCCAGTGTGTGCTCAAACGCCCCGGCGAGCACCGCACCTGCAGTACCGCTCCCGATCGTCGCCAGCAGCCAGGGAAAGCGCACCCGGAACGCCTTCCATGGGGAAGCACCGCGCGCCTGCGCGAGGTGGAAGCCGAGCGTTTCAAAAGTGTCGGTCACCTGCTCGGGTTCGGTGAAATCCAGCACCTCCTCGGTGAAGACACTGATGTCGAGGATCCCGACCACCTTCCGGTCCGCATTCACCACTGGAAAGGCGAGAAACTTGTAGAGCACGAAAAGCTCGCACGCTTCGAGCAACGTCGCGCGATCCGGCACTGTGACGACGCGGCGGATCATCAGGTCACTCAAGCGCGCCTCGGGCAACGCCACGAGGAAGCGCCGGGTCGGCAGGACGCCTACGAGGCGGTCATCGGCATCGATGACATAAAAATACACGATGCGCTCGCCGACGCCCTTCTCGCGGATCACGCGCAGAGCCTCTTCGATCGTCATGTCCTCGCGCAGCAGCGGCGAATCCAACCGCGCATGCGCGAGCACCGGATCCTGCAAGTGCGTGTCGCCAGGCATGAGGAGAAACGGCCAAGGGAAAATGACCGATGACCAATCGCAGTCGAGCGCTTTTCGCTCCTGCGATCAGTTCGCTCGGATCATCGGCCGCTGGTCATCGGTCATTCTCCATTGGTCATTTCCCGCTCCCCGGCATCGTCACCAGTGGTGGGGGCGGCGGCGCGCTGCGAATTTCCACGACCCACCAGATCGCCACGGCGACCGCCGCGACAATCAGGCCGCAGACGATCATTCGCGCAGGCGTAGGCTCGGGCGACACGGAGCCGCCTACTCGTCCACCAGCGTGTCGATCTTCTCCGCGAGTTCGAAGTCGAGATCGGTAATGCCGCCCTCGCTGTGCGTCGAGAGCGCGACCTTCACTTTGTTGTAGCGGATGTCGATCTCCGGGTGGTGATCTTCCTCCTCCGCGATCTCGGCCACGCCGTTGACGAATTCAATCGCCTGCGAAAAATCGTCGAACTCGAAAAGCCGTTCGATGTGTTTTTTCTCCAGCTCCCACTCGGGCAGTTTCTTGAGCCAATTCTTGATGTCCTGAGCGTTGAGTAATTCGGCCATAGTGTTGTTGGGTTGGTAAAGGTGACGCAGAGGTAACACCCGCGAGTGGCAATTCAAACGGAATCTTTGGCATCTCTTTTTTTGGGAAAAAACAACGTCCTTGCTGGCGTCCTTTACGGACGTGTAGAAATGTCCCTCACCAAATTTTTCCCATGGGCAAGCTCTATAACAACATTGTCGAAACCGTGGGCGGCACGCCGCTCGTTAAACTCAACCGGATCCCTGCCAGCCTCGGCGTGGATCCCTCCACGACGGTCGCGATCAAACTCGAATTCTTCAATCCGCTCGGCAGCGTGAAGGACCGGATCGGCATGGCCATGATCGAGGACGCGGAGAAAAGCGGCGTGCTGACCAAGGACACCACGATCATCGAACCGACCAGCGGCAACACCGGCATCGCGCTGGCTTTCGTCGCCGCGGCGAAAGGCTACAAGCTCATTCTCACCATGCCCGAGACGATGTCGCTGGAACGCCGCACGCTTCTCGCCATGCTCGGCGCGAAGCTCGTGCTCACGCCCGGTGCCGAGGGAATGAAGGGCGCCATTGCGCGCGCCGAAGAGCTCCACAAAAACACGCCAAACTCCTGGATTCCCCAGCAGTTCAACAACCCGGCGAATCCCGCGATTCATCAAAAAACCACCGCCGAGGAAATCTGGGCGGACACCGACGGCAAGGTGGACATCTTCGTCGCTGCCGTCGGCACTGGCGGGACGATCAGTGGCGTGACCGAGGTGATCATGCCGCGCAAGCCCAGCTTCCAATCCGTCGCGGTCGAACCCGCGGACTCACCAGTCATCAGCCAGACGCTCGCCGGCGAACCGCTCAAGCCCGGCCCGCACAAGATTCAGGGGACCGGGGCCGGCTTCGTGCCGAACAATCTCCACCTCAAGGATTCCGCCGGAAACCCGCAGATCGTCGAGTGCATCAAAGTGAGCAACGATGATTCATTCGCCATCGCGCGCCGCCTCGCGAAGGAAGAAGGCATTCTCGCCGGCATCAGCTCGGGTGCAAACGTCTGGGCCGCCTGCCAGGTCGCCAAGCGGCCGGAGAACAAAGGAAAATTCATCGTCACCGTCGCCTGCTCGACCGGCGAGCGATACCTCTCGACCGCGCTCGCCGCGGAAGCGAAGGCAGAAGTCGGCGGCTAGACCTCCCTCCCAGGGCGCGCCGAGGAACATCGGAAGCGGATCCGCATCCCGAGAGGATGCTCCGCCGCCGGCTTCTCACCTTCGAGCCACTACGATCGCGCCGCCGGCAGAAAATCCGGCGCTTGGTAAAACGGCGGCTGATCGTTCGCCAGCCGGCGCAGCGAAGTATCGTCGGCCATCATCATCATCGCCGTGGCCTCCACCGTCACCGGGCTCACCGCCCGCAGCACCGTCGAGACCTTGCTCAGGATGTCATTATCCGTCGGGTCGGTCGCCACGAGGCCCACGTCGTAGAGCAGCTTCCCGCCCTCTTCCCCCTTCTCAAAAACCCACGCCGCCCGCACCCGCGGCTGCTGCGCCAGGAAATCGTGCAGCGGCGCCAGAAAGGCCGGCGGCTCCGCGTCCGGATCGAGCGCGAGCAGCTCCGCGGGACCCGCCGGTGGCGGCGGCGCGGGGCGCGAAACGAGGAGATCGATAATGTCCGGGTCACAGTGATACTGGCATTCCGTCAGCCCGGCATTGATCCACAGCTCGGAGTCCATGGTATTGAGATAGGTGAGCAGTCCGTGCCCCTGCGCCGAGATACAGGTAAATTGATCCTTTGGCACGTTGCACACCTCCATGGCCTGCCGGGCGCGCTCGCGCGAAGTATAAACCCCGATCCACGAGCGCTCCCCACCGTGAAAGGTACACACCGCCGGGTTCTCCCCCTCCGGCGCCACCGCATCGCTGCCATCCAGCTCCGGGTAATGCTTCGCGATGATGAACAGCTCCGCCGCCGCCAGCGGCGTGAAGAAGCTCCACACCGGCGTCTGTTTGTCGCGGAGGAGATTGCGGAGTAGGATCTCGAGCGAATTCGTGGGGATAAACTCAGCCATAGTCGCGCCGTTGAGCATGCACAAACGCCCTCGCGAGCGCCAGCCCGCGCCTTGGCCATTCCTACCGGCGCCCCGCAAAACCCCTCTGCCGATTCCTTATCTCCCACCACCCCCCGGCAACATTTTCTCCGCGCTCCCCGCGTCGCCACCGCCTTCCAACAAGAGTTTGAAGCCGATTCCTGCGTAGGAATCACCATCAAACGACTCTTTCTTGCCGCTTCCTGCGCAGGAACCGCCTTCCGGCAAACGCCGGACACCGCTCCCCGCGCGGAAATCGATGTCGGGCGGCAAAAGTTTCCGACCTTCCTCCTCGCTCCCAAGGTGAGGCCTTGGGAGCGCCAGCTTTGTGGGGCAGTTACACTGCGCGGCGGGCGGCGAGAATGGCTGCGTCTCACTGGAACCGTCCCCAGCCACGAAGCTCAGCTTCCCCCGTAGCTTGCGTTACGAAGTCCTCAACTTCGTAACGAGGGGGGACGAGCGGGATCGTTCGGTTTGCCACGACGTTAATGATTGGCTCGGAAACCGAAGTCGCCTACACGGTTCCGAGGGTCCACCCAGTTACGAATCATGCCGGATGATTTTGCCTACGATGTCTTCCTGAGCCACAGCGCGAAGGACAAGGCGCTGGTGCGCCCGCTGGCGGAGCGGTTGCGCAAGGACGGGGTGAAGGTGTGGTTCGATGAATGGGTGCTCCAGCCGGGCGACAGCATCCCGGCGAAGATCGAGGAAGGGCTGGAGCGCTCGCGCGTGCTGGTGCTCTGCATGTCGGCCCATGCGTTCGGCTCGGAATGGGCGAAGTTGGAGTCCGGCACGTTCCGCTTTCGCGACCCGCTGAACAAGGAGCGCCGCTTCCTTGATGTCTCGACGGCATGACTATCAAATGCTCTGACGCGATTTTTTGCCGCACTTCTCACACGTAAAAACCTCTTGGCTCAAAAAAGAATTATAGCGGTATTTGGTCATAAAAGTCCCACATTTTGGACACGTCATACCATGGCGAAGCTGCGGTATCACAGGGGGAAGCTTGCCAGTTTCTTTGAAAGCAATGAATGGATCGGTCGACTTGGGTTCTTCAATTATCAAGTCCTGCAACTGCTTCGTAGCACGTTGAGATTTTGGAGCCGCGGGAGGCGGACTGGGTTTGATGATCTTAAGAATTTGCTCAAATGCTTTTGACGGAGAAGTCGAAAAATCAATCCGTTGCACGGAAAATAGACCAATATGAATGGATGTTGGATCAACCTTCGCCAAATCAACGGCGAGAACCTTACCCACCCGGTGTTCCATGGCCCAGTTAACCTCCCATCGAACCCATTTGGACTCCGAGGATTCCTTACTAAGAATGGCCAAAAACCAGTTACAACTGAGCAG
>JBAVML010000168.1:0-2185 GCA_049690035.1 Chthoniobacteraceae bacterium | reverse complement strand
GGAAGGGGTGGAAATGATTACCGAAGCCGAGGAGGGCGCAGCGCTTGTCGATATGTCCTCGATCGCCGTTGACGACAACTTCCTCCGCCTGGCCCAGAGCATCCACCTCGTGCCGTCGTTCCACCCGTACGTGTGGCATGAATATATGTTTTTTGCACTGATCCGCCCGATTCCACGAGTGCTTTGGCCGGGTAAACCGCTGGCGCCAAGTTTCCGCGTTCAGGACTACATCGAAATCGGTGCGTCCCTTTCGAGCGCCGTCGTTGGTGAATTTTACGCCTCGGGTGGTTTGATCGCGGTTTTCCTCGGCGGCTGGCTATATGGACGCTTGGGGGTGTGGGGCGTTGGCTTGCTCGCCCCGCCCAGAACCATGCCGCGCAATATCCTTTACGGTGCCTGGCTGATGGCCCTATTCGCCGGATGCAGATCCATGCAAGATTTGGTGATGATGAGCTACGTCGTGTTGGCGCTCCTCGGGATCCTGTGGATCTTCCGCGGGTCGCTTCCCCGAGCGTCCGCCCCGACCGCGCATCGCAAGACACGATCGGCGGAGATTGCGCCGATTGTCGGCACGTAGAGAATTGAGATCAGTGCGCGTTCTGCACGTTATCACGTCGGTATCACCGGTCCGCGGTGGTCCGAGCCAGGCCGTTTTGGAAGCCGTCGGCTCCCTGCGGAAACGCGGGATCGACGCGGAAATTGCGACCACGAACGACGATGGCCCCAATGTTCTCGATGTCCCGCTCGGCCGTCGGATCGAGTGGAGCGGTGTTCCTGTTCGATTCTTCCGGAGATTCTCCCCCCGAATCGGGTCGCTGCGCGAATTCGCCTTCTCGTTGGACTTCACGCTTTGGCTTTGGCGCCACGTCCGTGACTACGATCTGCTTCACGTCCACGCGCTTTTCTCCTACCCATCGTCCATGGCCATGCTGGTGGCGCGGGCGCGCAAAGTTCCCTTCATCTGCAGGCCCTCTGGTCTTTTGTGCCGTTGGTCGTTGCAGCAAAGCCGGGGCCGCAAACGCCTCTTCCTTGAGTTATTCGATCGGGCAAATCTGGATGCCAGCGCCGCGATCGAATACACCGCAGAGCAAGAGCGGGCGGAATCGGCTGACGTGGGCCTGCAGGCTCCGGCGATTGTGCTCCCTTACGGCTTGCACATCCCCGCGGAGATTCCCAATGCTCGAGCCCTTCTCCGCCAGCGTTTGGGTTTGCCGACGGCTGAACCGATCATTTTGTTCATGTCCCGTTTGCATGTCAAAAAGGGGCTCATGATCCTGATCGACGCGCTGGAGAGCCACACGGAAAGAGGTTTCACCCTTGTCGTGGCCGGTAGTGGAGCGCGTGAATACGAGGAGGAAGTGCGCGCAAGAGTGGAGGCAGGCTCGCTGCGCGAGCGCACTCATTTTGTGGGATTTGCTTCCGGTGAATTCAAACGGCTGCTACTGCAGGGCTCAGACCTGTTCGTGCTGCCGTCATTCTCTGAGAGTTTCGCCATCTCGGTCCTGGAGGCCATCGCCTGTTGCACTCCTGTCCTGACAACGCCAGGGGTTCCGTTGGCGAGTTTGATCGAACGGTTCGATCTTGGTTGGATTGCCCCACCGGACCCTTCCAGCATGGCCGAGGCACTCGCCGGGGTGTTTGCGGCGACGCGCGACACCGGTTCGGAGGTGGCTCGGTGCGAGCGGGGGCGAACGTTGGTGGCGGAAAACTTCACGTGGGAAATCATTGCTGCTCACCTGGCGAAACTCTACGAGGCAATTCTGAACGGGGAGCCACTGCCGAGCTTTGAACTGTCTCGAATCGTGAGGCTATCGGAATCGAGCACGTTTTGCGGCGCAGCCGCGGGTACCTGAGGACAGCGCTGAGCGTAATGCGGTGCGACGGCAAGACACGAAATCGGGAACTGGGGAGATCAGGCGCCGCGTGCGGTGTGCGCCTGCAATTCTGATGCTTCGGTTGTGGAAGTACGCCTTGCTTGGTTGGCAACGTTTCGTTCGGAGAGCGATCTCTTTCGCCTGATCGAGGCGAAAGGGGGCGTTCCAGCGGTGGCCCGCTGAATCGCCGTAGAGAAGTCCCTACCCGAAGTTCCCCTCCAACTCCCGCCAAAAGAGCGGTTTGGAGCTTTTTCGCGTTTGATTATCGATTCGGATTCGCGAATGTTGGTCTTCAAAGGATCGATATGATT
>JBAVML010000167.1:0-30261 GCA_049690035.1 Chthoniobacteraceae bacterium | reverse complement strand
ATTCATAGGCGATCGCCCCGAGCGCCTGCACGTAGCGCGCGCGCGGGGCGACCTCCTGGCCGGCTCCGCGTGCGCCCTCCACCATCGTCTGCCCGCCGGCCCACGTCTCGGAGGCCGCGATCTCGTGCGTCACGCCGAGCGGATTCAACTTCACGATGAACGGCGGCCACGCGAGCAGCGGCGTGTGCATGAGCTGGTCCTTGTCCACCGGCGTGGAGAAGTGAATCGCGATCTGGTGCAACGCGAAATCGACGCAATTGAGCCCCGCGGAAAGTGCGTAGTCCGCGCCGCGCGCAGCCTGCTGAAGCAACAGCAGCACCTCGCTCGCTTCCAGCTCCCGCCGCGCACGGAGCAGCTCCAGCAGCGAGAATCCTTCCGTCCATTCCATGACCAGAAAGCTCGAGCCATCGATGGTCGCGAACTCATAGATCGACGTCAGGTTCTCGTGCTGCACCGGCGTGATCTTCTCCACCTCACGCTCGATCTGCGTGTAGGCCGTGCCGCCCGCGCCGAAGTCCTGATTGAGCACCAGGAGCCGGATGTGCCGCTGCCGTTCGGGGTCGTAGCAGCGGAAGGTGCGGCCGATGTTCGTGTCGCCCGTCGATTCGACGATCTTGCAGTAGCCCGCGATCACCGCATTCGTCTCAAACTGCGACTCGCCCGCGCGCTGCTGCGCATCGGCGAGCAGGCTCGTGAGATTCGGCTCCTCCGCGCCCGCGTCGGCCATGCTCGCGACACACTCTTCGATCGCGCGTCGAAATTCCTGCGGCGTCTGATAGCGCTTCGACGCGTCTTTCTCCAGTGCCTTGCGCAGGATCGCTTTCACCGGCTCGGGCAGCGTTTTGAAGATCTCGAACGGCGGATCTTCGGCGAGATGCTTGCGCTTCACCTGCTCGACGGGACCAGTGAAGGGCGTCGTTCCCGCGAGCATCAGCCACAGCGTCACGCCCAGGCTGTAGATGTCCGAGCGCACATCGATGTCCTTGCTCTGGAGTTGCTCGGGGCTGGCAAAGTGGGGCGTGCCCACGAAGCTGCCCGCGCTCTCGTCCTGCGCCTCGCCGGGGAGGGAGGTCAGCGCCAGCCCGAAGTCGATCACCTTCACCACCAACTCGTCGTCCTCGCGCACGAGCATCAGATTCGCCGGCTTGATATCGCGATGCACCAGCGCGTGTGGCACCGCGGCATTCAGCGCGCGCGCCACTTGCGCGGCGATCTGCAAAGCGAGCGCCGGCTCCAGCGGACCGTGGCGCTTGACCAGCGCATCCACCGTCTCGCCGTCGATGAATTCCATCGCGTAAAACCACGCGTCGCCCTCCGTCCCGAGGTGATAGACCGTGGCCACATTGCGATGCCGCAGCTTCGCCGCGCTCTGCGCCTCGCGGATGAACCGCTGCTGCGCCACCTCGCTATTCAGATACGTCGCGTTGATGACCTTCAGCGCTACCGGCACCTTCAGGCTCGTGTCGAAGGCCTTGTAAGTGACGCCCATCGCCCCGCGGCCCAGCTCGTAGAGCGAGCCGTCGTCGCGGGTCAGCACTTCGTAATGTTCAAATGAAACCGTCTCGGGCATGGCTCAGCGGAAAGCTCGCGCACCATGCCGCCTCGCGCCAGCGGCGGCAACTCTCCAATCGCAGGAGCCGCCTGGCCGACTGCTCAGGTCGTGAGTTGGACGAACCCGCGCGCATCGAGCACGAGCCGCAGCAACCAGTAAAGCAGCAGCGCGCCGAGAAAGGCGGGTACAAGAGGCACGCGCAGTTCGAGGCTGGCGATCGCGCGGGCGAGTCGATGCCGGAGGGCATTCGGAAGAAACGTCGCGACAGCAAACAAGCCGATGGCGACAATGGCCGGCCCCGCGAAGGCGTGGACGTGGAGCGAAGCGGCGACCTGGCCACGAAGCAGCAGCGCGCCCGCGCGGCCAAGCCCGCAGCCGGGACAGGGGATGCCGAAAGCATGGCGCACTGGGCACGGCCATCCAACCAAGCCCGTGGCGATGGTCGCGAAATGCACGGCGGCCGCCCCGGCGATGCAGGCGCACATGGTCCGCGATTCCAGCAGCGGGCCGATCAACGCGGAGCTTTGCGAAGCCGCGCGCGCCGTCATTTCGAGTTCTCCACCAGGAGCCGGGCGCGCTGATTTCCCAGCGGCAGGCGGATGGTGATGGTGAGTCCTTTCCCCAGATCGCTCGACAGGTCGATCTCGCCGCCATGTTCGCGCACGATGCGGCGCACGATGAGCAGCCCGAGCCCGGAGCCGCCGGCCTTGGTGGTGAAGTAGGGCTCGAAGATTTTGCTCATATTCTCCGAAGAAATCCCGCCGCCGGAATCCGCGAAACTCACCGATACCCACTGATCATTCACATCCGTGCGGATGCGCAGGATGCCGCCGGTCTTCATCGCCTGAAAGGCGTTCTTGATCACGTTGTAAAAGGCCTGCTTGAGCTGGTTTCGATCGACTTCGAGCAGGGGCAGGCCGTGGTGCAGTTCTTGTTCGACGAGGATGTTGCGGTCGGCGATTTCCGGCTGAAGAAACGCGACGGATTCCGCAACCAGCACATTGATATTCTCCAGCCGCGCCTCGATCCGCGCCGGGCGGATGGCGCCGAGAAATTGCTGCACGATCGAGTCCAGCCGGGTGATCTCCTCGCGCGCCACATCGAGCGAGTTCAGCAAGTCCTTGCGCTGAGCCTCGGGCACCTTGCGCAGTTTGCGATCCATGAGTTGGAGATGGATGTGCAGCGAGTTGAGCGGATTGCCGATCTCGTGCGCCACCCCCGCCGCGAGCAGCGTCAGCGCGGTCAGCTTTTCGCTTTGAATCGTCTCCTCCGTCGAGCGCCGCGTCTCCGTGATGTCGCGCAGGATCACCGCGTAACCCACCATCTCCTGCACCACCGTCTTCGAGCGTTTCTTCGCCGGCGCGTCGAGGCTCAGCGGCACGACATAGAAATTGAGGAAGCGATGCTGCGGATAGAAGACCTCCATGTCGCGGCTCACCACTTTCTGCGCCTCCACGAGCTTGTCCCACTCGATCCCGCGCAGCCGCTCGGAGAACGCCTTGCCCATGCACTCCTCGCGCTCGAGCCCGAAGATCTCGCACGCCGAACGGTTGAGATAATTGATCCGCCCCTGCAGATCCGTGACGATCACCCCTTCGTGGATCGCGTTGAAGATCGTCTCGAGGAAACCCTTCTCATCCGCGAGCCGAAGCAAATACGACTGCACCTCCTCCGGCCGCACCCGTCCGATGCGTTCGATGAGTTTGTCGAGAAAGCCGCTGTTCATGAAGAGTGAGCAGTAAGCCGTGGTCAGTAGTCAGAAGAAGCGCGCGCGTCGAACCTGTTTCTGCTTACTGCTCACTGACGACTGCCTATTTTCTACACATGACCACCATCGGCGAATACCTCATCCAGCGGCTCGCGGCCTACGGCGTGCGGCATGTCTTCGGCATTCCGGGCGACTACGTGCTCGGGTTTTACGATCAGCTTTCGAAGAGCGAGCTGAAGATCGTGACGACGTGCGACGAGCAGGGCGCGGGCTTCGCGGCGGATGCGTATGCGCGCGTCGCGGGGCTCGGGGCGGTGTGCGTCACGTATTGTGTTGGAGGGTTGAAAGTCGTGAACCCGATCGCGGGCGCGTTTGCGGAAAAGTCGCCGGTGGTGGTGATCAGCGGCGCGCCGGGAATGAACGAGCGCGATCGCAATCCACTGCTCCATCACAAGGTCCGCGACTTCGACACGCAGAAGCTCGTGTTCGACCAAATCACGGTCGCTTCCGCGGTGCTCGACGATCCGGAGACCGCGTTCGCGGAAATCGACCGCGTGTTGCACGCGGCGCTGCGTTACAAGCGGCCGGTCTATCTCGAACTCCCGCGCGATCTCGCTGACAAGCCGGGGCGCGAAGGATACCGGCCGCGCGAGATCCACGAGACCAGCGACCCGCTGGCGCTAAACGAGGCGCTCACCGAGGCGGTCGGGATGATGAATGCGGCGCGACAGCCCGTGGTGCTCGTCGATGTGGAGGTGCATCGCTTCGGCCTCCAGGCCGAGGTGCTCGCGCTGATCGAGAAGGCGAACGTCCCTTTCGCGGTGACCATCCTCGGCAAGTCCGTGATCAGCGAGGCGCACCCGCTCTGCCTTGGTATTTACGAAGGCGCGATGGGCCGCGATGAAGTGCGCGCGTATGTGGAGTCGAGCGACTGCGCGGTGCTGCTCGGCGCGTTCATGACGGACATCAACCTCGGCATTTACACCGCGAAGCTCGACCTGGGAAAATCGATCTACGCGACCAGCGAGAAGCTCGCGATCCGGCATCACACGTTTGAAAACGTGCGCTTCAAGGATTTCGTCCGCGGGTTTCTCGCGGGGGAGTTGCGGCGGCACGAGCCGGGCACGATCCCGAACCCGCCACGGCCACGCGAATTCCTGCCCGCGGCCAGCAGCGGCAAATTGTCGATCGCGCGGGTCTTCGAGCGGCTCAACGAATTCCTCACTGAGAACACAATCGTGGTCGCCGACATCGGCAATGCGCTCTTCGGCGCGAGCGATCTCTTCATCCGGCACAGCACGGAATTCCTCGGCCCGGCGTATTACGCGTCGATGGGCTTCGCCGTGCCCGCCGCGCTCGGCGCGCAAATGGCGCGGCCGGATTGGCGGCCGCTGGTGATCGTCGGCGACGGCGCGTTTCAAATGACCGGCCTCGAACTTTCCACCATCGCGCGCTGCGGGCTGAACCCCGTCGTCGTCGTGCTGAACAACTTCGGCTACGGTACCGAGCGGCACATTCACGAAGGGCCGTTCAACGACGTTCTCAACTGGAACTATCATCGTCTCCCCGAACTGCTCGGCGTCGGCCGAGGCTTTCTCGTCGAGACCGAGCAGCAGCTGGACGACGCGCTCGACGCCGCGGCGAAACACACCGCGAGCTACTGCCTGCTCGACGTGCATCTCGATCCGCTCGACGCCTCGGCCGCACTTCGCCGCCTCGCCGAGCGGCTGGCCGAACGACTTCAGCGCTGAAATGGATCGGCGGCGATCGGCTCGCCGCAGAAGAGGCAGCGCGGCCGATTTTTCGCCAACATCCGCTGGCATTTCGGGCACGGTTGCGCCGGCGTCGCGGGCTTGCGGCCGTCGAGCTTGCCGTCTTCGAGATCGATCACAGTGATTTGTTTCACCAGTTCGTGTTCATCCAGCCCATGCTTCTCCTTGAGGATGCGCCAGAGCGCTTCGGTGATGAGCAACAGGCGCTCGACCTCGCCCTGCAACTCAGCGACTTCGCCATCGGTGCTTCGCGGCTTGTGCGTCGGGACGGCGTCGCCTTCCTGCACCCGAAATGGAGGTGTGAACATCGACATCAGCTCGTTGCGTAGAGCTCCCGCCGGAGCACCCCGACGAAGGGCAGGTTGCGATAGCGTTCCTGAAAATCGAGTCCGTAGCCGACGACGAATTCATCGCCGATCTCGAAGCCCACGTAGTTCGCCTCCTCTTCCACGGCGCGCACCTTGCGCTTCGCCAGCAGCACGCAACTGCGAATGCTGAGCGGCTTCGTTTCTGCATGCAGCTTGGCCGTGATCGCATGCAGCGTGAGGCCGCTGTCGAGGATGTCGTCGAGGATCAGAACGTGGCGACCGTTGATGTCGGGCAGGGTGTTTTGGTCGAAGGTTACGGTGCCCGAGGTTTCCGTGCCGCCATGGTAACTCGATACGCTCAGGCAATCGACGCGCAGCGGCAACGGCACCCGGCGCAGCAGGTCGGCCATGAACATGAATGAGCCGTTGAGCACGGCGATCACGGTCAGCTCCTTGTCGCGATAGTCGTCGGTGATCTGCGCCGCGAGCTCGTCGAGCCGGACGAGGATGGTCCCTTCGTGGAAAAGAATTTTCGCGATGTCTTCGAGCATGGTGCGGTGCGCAGGAGGTGATTGGTGAATGGTGATTAGTGAATAGCTGGGGCGCCCACGATTCACCAATCACGAATCACCATTCACTACTGATACTCGTAGCCGATCTCGAAGCTCACCCGTCCGTCCGCGAGCTGGCGGATATTCGTGAGATGAACGGAGCGCCCGCCGCCGAGCTGCGCGCGGCTGGAAGGGGTGGTGAAGGGAGTGAAGGCGTTGTTCGAGGGGCTCGGGTAAGGCACGCTGCCGAGGAAAACGCGCGGGCCGACCGGTCCCTCGACGCCGTGAGATTCCTCGAGGATCGGACGCCGCCCGACGATGCGCCAGATGAGCAGCCCCTCCGCCGGCAGGCTCGCGTCGAAGCCGGTGCGGCGGCGGTTTTCGAGCAGCAGATACTCCGCGCCATCGGGCCGGAGCGGGATCTTGAAGCACTCGTCGGTCGAGCCTTCCACGGGAGCGAGCACGAGCTTCTGCGGCACTGTCGGATCAATGATCGCGGGCTTCAGCCAGCCGAGCTGTTCCTTGCACCAGGCGGAGGGATGTTGCGGCTGGCCACCACCCCGATTGTTCGACATCAGGCACCACACGCCCACTCCCTCCGAGCCGGGATTCTCGGGTCGCGCGTAGAGATCGGGCAGGCCGAGCATGTGGCCGAATTCGTGGCAGAAGACGCTGATCGACATCATCGTCGCGCCGCCCTCGGCGCAGATGTAGTAGGAGAGGCGCTTGCCCGCGCGGGCAAAGCTGGCGCGGTGCGGCCAGAACATCGCGCCACGATTGACCCGCGGATAACGCTCGCCCGCGTAGATGAAGATCAGGCCGTCGAAATCTTTCAGCGCCTCCTTGCCCTCGCGCTCGAGGAGTTGATCCACGATCTGGTTGTAGAAGGCTGCCTGGTCCGCGTCGCGCGAGGTCGTGGCGTATTCCTCGCGCTTCTTCGCGATGGCCACGGGCGCGAAGACCTTCCCGCTCACCGTGAATTTGCCGCACGAAATCTCGCGGTAAAAATCCGCGAAGCTGCCATGCACTTTCTGGCCGGTGACGCTGGTTTTGTCGTGGTAGGTGCCGAGGCTGAAAAGCGCTTCGCTCCACGCTTCCACGGGGATTTTCGGGTTCATCTTGGTGTCCGAGAATTCCACGCCAATGACCGCGAGCCGATAGGTGTCGCGCTTCCAGATCGAAGGCAGCACGGTGGCGAGCGAGGTGGGGCCATTCGCCGCGGCGCCGAGTTTCAGCGAGACCGGCCTTTCCGCCTCGCCGCGCAGAAAGGTGAGGGGGAGTTCGTCGCCCGGTTTCTTTTCCGTGAGCACGTCGCTGAGGGTCGAGGGAGAGAGCATCGGGGAGTCGCCGACTTTGGTGAGGAGGTCGCCCGCTTTCACGCCGGCGGCGGCGGCGGGCGATTTCGGAGTGACGTTGGTGATCACCGCGCCGCGGTCATTCGGCTCGGCGTAGCTGATGCCCACGTAGCCGCGCTCCTCGCTCGGCTGCAGCGGATGGCTCGCGGAGTCGAGCGTCGCGGTGAGGGTGGCGGCCACGCCTTTCCGTCGAATGGTGAGGGCCACGCCCTCGCCCGGCGCGTGAGCCCGCAGCCAGTCGCGGAACTCCGCCACGGTGGCAAAGCGCTGATCTTCGGCGCCGGCAATCACGTCGCCGATCGCCAGACCGGCCCGGGCGGCGCGCGAGCCGTCGGCGAGTCCGGTGATGGCGATTTCGTTCGCCGCATTCATCGTCACCCGCACGCCGAGATAGCCGACGGCCCCGACCGCCGCCGCGCTGCTCGCCCGGATGGTGGTGGTGGTCGCGGTGCGAACGGTGCGGTAGTCGGAAAGGTCTTCGGCGAGCGCGAGACACGGGAGGAACGCAGCGGCGGTGATGAGGCGCGGGAGAAGACGGGTCATGGTTTCTGGGAGGAAAAGCCGGAGCCTGCAATGGCGCGTGGTCCGGTGCAAGGCTGGGCGGAGCGACAATGGCGTTGCGCGGCAGCGGCGCAGTCGCTAGACGAGAGCACTTTCCCAAACTCCTCCGACCATGTCCTGCTACCACCCCTCCATCGAAGGCGCCCAGCACGGCGCGAAGTCCCTCGCCGATTTCCTCGCTTACGCAAAACGCAGCGGCGCGACCGGCGCGCAGCCGAGCAACTATATGCTGCAAGGCGGCAAACTTTTTAAGTCCGCGAAAGAAATCAAAGCCACCTTCGCCGACGCCGGGCTCTCCATCGACGGCGTGAGCGGCCACTGCCCTATCTGGGTCCACACCACGGCGTGGACTGGCTCGCCGACGATCCGCCCATTCATCCCCGCCGATGTGGCGAAGAAGTCCGTCGGTGAGATCGAAAAGTGGGCGGAAAACTATTGCCTCAAGATGCTCGATCTCTGCGCCGATCTCGGCGTGAAAGTGCTGCCGATGTTCTGGGGCACCGCCTACGGCTGGGAAGTGGCGACCGGCTATCCGTGGGGCTTCTGGGCGGGTCCGGGCTACGATCTGATCGCGGAAGGCAAGGAGCGCTTCGTCAAAAAGACGCGCAAGATCCGCGACCACGCGCGCAAGCTCGGCATCAAGCTCGCGCACGAAATTCACCCCGGCACCGCGGCCGCGACCGCGGAAGATTTCCTCACCCTCGTGGACATCACCGACGAGGACGAAACGATGGCCGTCAACGCCGATCCTTCGCACTGCTGGGAAGGCGAGAGCTGGGAATCGCGCTTCCTCATGGTCGGCGAGTACATCTACGCCGCGCACGTGAAGAACTTCGTCATCCGCCGCGACTTTCCGCTGCGCGCGATGGAGCCGAACTGGCCCGACCGCGGCATGCAATTTACCGACCTCCCGAGCGGTGACCTGAACATGAACCGCTACGTCGAGCTGCTCCTCATGGTCGGCTACCCTTCGCGCTACTGCCAGCTCATGGGCACCAAGACTGCCCCGCTCGTTGTCGAAGCGGAGAGCGCGCACCGCGACCTCGACACCACGAGCGCGAATGGCATCGCCTACGTTCGCGACAATCTCCTCATCACCCCCGCCGCCGGCAGCTTCGAAGCCGGCATGGGCGCGTAAGACCCTTCAGCGCTCGATTCCCAAGCGGGCCGTGTCGCGAGACACGGCCCGTTTTTTTTTCGCGCGATTTCCAGCCGCGTCAGACGACGATCTCGCGCAGGAAGAAGTCGCTCACGGCGTTGTCCGGCGCAGGCCCGGGTCCGGTGGGCGCCGCGGCGAAGGCGTCGGTGGGAGTGCGTTCGCCTTTGGTGAAGGCGAAAATGCGCGCGCCGATCTGCGCCTTGCCGATGACCTCGGCGACGATGCCGAAGCTATCGCCGACCACCGTGCTGCCGAGTGCCTGGCCTTTGATGGTAATGCTCGCGATGGTGGAGAAGTTCGCGGTCACGTCGCGCAAGCTGTCCACGGCCGTGGTCTTCGTATCGTCGGCGGTGCCGATGAAGGCGTCGCCGGCTTTCACGCCCGCGAGGACGCTGCTGGCCAGCCAGCCGTGGCCAATGCTGATGGCGCCGATGCTAGCGTCGGCGTTGCCGGTGTGAATGCCGGTGCCGGCCTCGATTCGCGCATTCTTCACGCTGCCTTTGACCGTAAGGCTCTTGATCGCGAGGTCGGGGCCTTTCGCCGGAGGATTGGCGTCGGTGCCATATCCTTCGATGACGGCCGGGCCAACGCCGTCGCCGAGCAGGTCGCCGCCGATGATCACGTCGCCGAGGCTGCCGCCCGTGCTGGTGATCCGGGCGCCCAGGAGCGTGCCGCCGATCTTCACCGTGCCAATGCCGTGACCCGCGGAGAGCGCACCATTCGTTCCGACGCGAATGAAGTCGCCGCCCACGGCGACGGAGCCGATCTTCGCCTGGGTGCCGAGGATGGCGCCGCGAATATCGGTGCCGACCACGAGTTTCCCGAGCCCGCCGGCGAAGTCGCTGCCCACCGGATTCGGGCTGGCGCCAGTGCCGAGCGCCCCGATTGAGTGCGTGGTGAAACTTGCGGTGCCCGTCTTGCCGGCGAGGCTTTTGCCGCCGGTGAATTCACCAATGTCTCCGACGATGCTGACGGTGCCCAGCGCGGCGCCGCTCGCATCGATTTCACCGAGGTTCACGAAGCCGTTGCCTCCGTCCGGGCCGGGCTTGGCGGTGATGGTGACGTTGACCACCGCATCGCCGGGCGCGGGTGAGATGGTGAGCTTCGTGAGCTGCCCGCCGCCGCTCGCCGCAGGGGTGATATTGAAATCGCCCGCGACGAACGTGCCCGCGCTGCGCTTCACCGTGACGAGGTCGCCGTCCACGTCGGTAAAGGTCACGGTCTTGCCGTCGCCGAGTTGGAACGCGACGCCGCCGGCAACCATGCCGGCCGGGGTGGTCGAACCGAGTTCGCGGATGGTGAAATCGAACTGCGGATTCTCCGCGCCCTGGCCGCCGAGCGTGGGCGCGGCGAAGAAGGCTTCGGGCGCCGCGCCGTTGGTGAAGGCAAACGTGCGTCCGCCGACTTTCGCCGTGCCGATGCGCTCGGCCACGACGCCGTACATGTCCGTGGTCAGGCTCGTGGTGCCGAGCGCCTGGCCTTTCACCGTGAAGCTCCCGATCGTGGAACGGAGCGTGGGGACATCGCGGATGCTGGTGGCCTTGACGTCATCGCTATTGCCGGCGAAGCCGTCCACCAGGTTCACGCCGGCCACGACGCTGCTGGAGAGCCAGTCGCCGCCGACGGTGATGACACCGATGGACGCGTCGGCATTTTGCGCGCCCGCGCCGCCGGCACGGACGAGGAGGAACTCCGCGGAATGGCCGATGGCGAGACTCTTGAGCACGACATCCACCGGACCTTTCGCCGCCGCATTCGTTCCGAGCGGGGTGATGACGATGGGATTGGTCAAAGCCCCAGCGACGCTCCCGCCGATGGTGAGCGATCCGATCACGCCGCTGCTCGCGATCTCGACCGCACCGCCGGTCGTCCGGACATCGCCACCGATCTTAAGCACGCCGATATTTCCTCCGACTGAGAAGCCGGTCGCGGCGCTGCCCGAGATGGATCCGCCGATCGTGGCGGTGCCGAGATTTCCGTCCGGCCCCATGACCGTGATCACCTCGTCGCGCAGATCGCCCGCGATGGTGAGCGTGGGGAGCGCGCCGTCGATGAAAACGCCGAGGCTGCCGCCCGCCGCCTGCGTGCTGGTGCCGAGCAGGCCGAGGCTTTGCACGGCGAGAGATTTGAGCGCGGGCACCTTGAGATCGCCACCCACCGTTCCGGCCACGAGCCGCCCGAGATCGCCGGCGATGCTCACGGTACCGAGGTCCACGCCGACCGCATCGAGGTAGCCCACGTTCACGAAGCCATTGCCGCCGCTGGCCGAGGGCTTGGCGGTGATGGTGATGCCCGCGCCAGTGAAGTCCGCGTCGAGCGTGAGCTTCTGAAGTTGCAGCCGATTGCCGCCCACGGAGCCGAAGACGAAGTCCGTGTCGGTGAACGCGCCCTTGGTTGTTTTCACCGTCACGAGGTCGCCGTCCACGTCGATAAAGGTGGCCGTCTTGTGGTCGGTGGAGATGGACAGCGAGGTGTCGTCGTTGATGATCGTGCCGAGCGCCTGGGCGTCCGTGATCGTCCCGCCCGTGGCATTGGTGAGATTGACGGTGAAGGTTTCCGTGGGCTCGATCGAGGTGTCGCCGTTGATGTTGATCGTGATCGTCTGGCTGGTGACGTTCGGACCGAAGGTGAGCGTTCCGGTCTTCGCCACGAAATCCTGCACGGGCGTCGCGGTCCCGCCGCTCGTGGCGAAATCAACCGTGGTCGTCCCGCTCAGATCCCCGCCCGCGCGAGTGACGGTGAAGACGAGGCCGGTGGTGCCGCTGTTGCCTTCGAGAATGCTGGCGTCGGCGATGGTGAGGAGGGACGTGCCGTCGTCGTTGATGATCGTGCCAGTCGCCTGCGGGTCCACGATCGTCGGGCCGCTGCTGTTCGAGAGATTGACGAAAAAAGTCTCGTCCGGCTCGATCGCCGAGTCGCCGGTGACGGCGATGGTGAAGGTCTGCGTGGTGATCCCCGGACCGAAGGTCAGCGTGCCGGTCTTCGCCGTGAAATCCTGACCGGCCACCGCCGTGTCGCTGGCCGTGGCATAATCAACGGTGACGGTCGTGCCCAGATCAGCGCTGCCGCGCGCGACGGTGAAGACGAGGCTGGTGGTGCCGCTGTTGCCCTCCAGCACCGAGGCGTCGGCGATGCTAAAGAACGGAGTGGGATTCTCGACCTTCAAGGTCGCCGCGGCCTGGGTGAAGACCGAATAGCTGACGCCCGCGATCGTCTCCGAGCCGGCCGCGGTCCAGCCGCTGCCGAATGCTACCGTGTCGGCGGCGTCATTGCGGACGATCAGCGTGTTCGATTCGCCCGAGATGTTGAGCACTTCCTGGAGGTCGAGCGCCAGCGCGTTGTTGCCCGATCCGCGGATATCGATCTGCTCGATGCCGGTGAGACGGTTGTCGGGAAGCGTGGTGAGATTGAGCGAAAGTCCGGCGCCATCGAGGCGCAGCGTGTCAAAGCCCCGGCCGCCCGCGAGGTGTTGGAAAGTGAGGTCGCTGACCGCCAGCACATCGTTGCCTTCACCGCCGCGCTGCACATCCGCGCCGCCATTGCCGAGGAAGGTGTCGGCGCCGCGACCGCCAATCATTACATTCGCCGCCGCATCCCCGGTGAGCGTCTCCCCATTGCCCGTGCCGGGGTGAGTGACCGCGCCGGTGTCGAAGCCGAAGACCACGTAGCTCGCGCCCGAGTAGGAGCCGTGCGGATCGGCCCCGAGCGCGCCGATGATCACGTCGTCGAAGCCATCGCCATTCACATCGCCCGCGGCGCTCACCACGCTGCCCGAACGGTCGTCGAGGGCCTCGCCGCTGATTCGAAAGCCGTTGGTGCCGGTGAGGCTGGAAAGATCGAGGTTCGCGGTGAAGGTGCCGGTCTTTCCGAAGACGACATAGCTCGCGCCCGAGAGCGAGCCGTGCGTATCGGTGCCGAACGCGCCCACAATCAGATCGTCGAGACCATCGCCATTCACGTCCCCCGCCGCGCTCACCGAGACGCCCGAGTAGCTGTAGGCCGCGGCGCCGCTGATCTTGAAGCCGTTGGGGCCGTTGAGAATGGAGAGCTCGAGATTCGCCGCAAACGCCGCCGCCTGTCCGAAGACCACGTAGCTGGCGCCCGAGTAGTTGCCGTGCGGATCGGCGAAGTGCGCGCCGATGATCAAATCGTCGAAACCATCGCCATTGATATCCCCGGCCCCGCTCACCGAGCGGCCCGAGTAGTCGTTGGCAGCGACGCCGCTGAGCTTGAAGCCATTCGCGCCATTGAGCGTGGAAAGATCGAGATTCGCGGCAAATCCCGCCGCCCGGCCGAAGATCACGTAGCTCGCGCCCGAGATCGAACCGTTCGGGTCCGCCCGGCCCGCGCCGACGATCACATCGGCAAAGCCGTCGCCGTTCACGTCGCCTGCCGATCTCACCGACACGCCCGCGCGATCGTCCGCCGCGGCGCCGCTGAGCTTGAAGCCATTCGCGCCATTGAGCGCGGAGAGATTGAGATTCGTCGCGAATGGACCCGCGTGACCGAACACCACATAGGCCGCCCCGGAATCGGTCCCATGCGGATCCGCGGTCGAGGCGCCGATGATCAGATCGTCGAAGCCGTCGCCATTCACATCCCCGGCAGCCGCCACCGCGCGACCCGCGGAGTCATTCGCCGCCACCCCGCTAATGGTGAAGCCCGTCGTTCCGTTCAGCGAGGAGAGTTCGATCGTGCCGGCCGTGCTGGTAAAGCTGCTGCGGCCGAAAACCACGTAGCTCGCGCCCGTATTCGTGTCGCCCGGATCGGCGCCCAGGGCTCCGATGATCAAGTCGCCGAAACCGTCGCCATTGACGTCGCCCGCGGCACTCACCGCGGCTCCCGCGTTATCCGCCACCGCCGCGCCATTCAGCTTGAAGCCGTTCGTGCCATCCAGGCTGGAGAGGTCAAGGTTCGCCGCGAAGCCGGCCGCCCGGCCGAAGACCACATAACTCGAGCCCGACGACAAGCCATTCGGGTCCGCCAGATTCGCCCCGACGATCACGTCATCGAAACCGTCGCCATTCACATCTCCGGCATTGCTCACCGAGACCCCGGCGCGATCCTCCGCCGCCACGCCGCTGATCTTGAATCCATTCGTGCCGGTGAGGCTGGAGAGATCGATATTGGCCACCGCCGCCGGCGCGATGCGGCTTTCCAGGACTTCGATCACGGCGCGACGGGAGGAGACAGCACGGGGCATGGGAAAGGCGGGGCGGGGTAAATGGAGGACGCGCGTCGCACCGCTGAGCCGCGCCCCGGGAGCAGTTGGGCGATCGATCCCAACGCGAGGACGAACGAAGCGAGACTAGCGCAGCGGTGACAAATCTTGTCAAGCCGAGCACCCGCGCGCGCCGGAAATCAGCGCGGTCGCCGCCCCCTTCATTGCGAACGCCGCGTGGCTCAATGCGCCGGGGTGACCGCTCAATGTCCGCTCGGCGAAAAGATGACCTTCACAATCAAATTCCAAGCCAGAGCGAACGAACGGAGAGGCGGACCTTGTGTTAACATTCGGAGAGCCTTTAGCCATCGCATTGCTATGAGAACAAACATCGCCATCATCGCCTCATTCATCATCCTTAGCTCAGTTGCCTTCGGCGGCCCGCTCGACGGGACGTGGATCAACACTGACGCGGCCACGCGATCCATTCCCAAGATCGAGATTACCTCCACGCAGTTTGTGTGGTGGGGCAAGACTCATCCCGAAAATTCCCGCTACGGCCCGCTCACACTCACGCTGCTGGGTGACTCCGTGGGCGACCCTGCGCCGGACAAATACGGCTTTGCCACGCAAGATTCCGGATTCGCGAACGAGTTCTTCTTCGTCAAGCTCTCGGGCAGTCAGCTCGTGGTCGAGACCCTGACCGTTTTCAAAGACGGTTCGAAGCGGGCCAATTACCATCAGACGCTCACCTTCGCGAAGCAACGCTGAGCGCCATTCGGCGATTCACAGGCCACCTGGCTTGAGGCAATCTCTCGCGGGATGAGAGCACCGCTTCAGCTTGTTTTCGTCGTCGTCGTGTTTTTCACGGCGATCAATTGCCAGCCTGCCCCGAAGAAGGAGGTCGTTCGAGCCAAGGAGGAGGAGCGCCGCGCCAAGGAGGGGAGTGCGAAAGCGGAGGTGGAACTGGTGGGAACGCTCCGGGTGCCGCGATCGAGCAAGTCGGCGTATCAATTGGAGATCTATCCGCCGAGCAATCAGAAGACGATCGAGATGCTGGGGGATTCGCTGAGGGGGATTCCGGATAAGACGCCGGTGCGGGTGCTGGGGGTGGTGCGGAGCCAGGTGGTGGGGCCGGCGAAGGGGGATGCCGACCAGTATCCCATCCAATGGGGCGTGTGGCTGCGGGTGTCGAAAGTGGAGACTTTTCCGAGTTTGGAGGAGGCCTTCCGCGAGCCGCGCGAACGGCATCTCCGCGAAAACGGGCGGTAAGGATTTACTTTGGGCAACCGATCGGGACGGGTGCGCGCTAGCCGCGAAGCACTTTGAGTTTCATCGGAAACTCGAAGCGCTTTTGCCCGGGCGGCGGCGCGGGCAGTTGCAGACCCTCGAGTTGGTCCAGCAACGCCTGATCCGCGGAGGAGCCATTGACCTTGACCGCGATGATTCGACCGGAGCCATCCACCGTGATGGTGAAGGTGATCTCCATCGAAGGAGCGTGTTTGAGTTTGGGATCGTTGCTCAAGACCTGCTGGACCCGGGCCTTCGCCGCGGCCGCATAGGCGCTGCCGCCGCCCCCGCTTCCCTTTCCGTTCGGATCGCCGCCGATGGTGCCGCCGGATCCATGACCGAAAACCAGTCCGGGGAGAGCGGGGCCACCGAGAGTCGTGGTCGTGAGAGCCGCTGGCTTGGACGCCTGTGGTGGTTGATTGGGAGCCGGGTCTTCGGTTGGCTTGGGGTCGGGAATCCGTTCGGGCTTTCTCTCGTTCAGTCGCGGAGCCGGCGTCGCGATCTGGGTTGGTGTGGGCTTGGGAGTGGCTTCAAATCGAAAGACGAACGGAGGCACGTCGGGCGCTTTGGCGACGGCCGCGATCTTCTCCACGGGTTTCGGGAAGACGAACCACCCCGCAGCGGCGAGCAGGAAGCCGCCGACGACCAGTGCCGTGCGGTTCCTTTCCAGGAAGCCGCCATCTTCCTCGTCATCGTGCCATTGCGGAGTCGCTGCCGTGCGCCGTGGGGAGGCATTCGTGCGGGGCGCGGCAAACTCCTGGGCGGGTTCGGCAGTTTGGACCCGACGGTGTGGGGCGGAGGCGAGGGTCGTGCTGGTGTCGGCAGGTTCCTTCATGGGGCGATGGCGGCTACTTTCGAGCTTGGTGGTTGTCAGGAGATTTCCGGCGCGTTGCTGGCTCGGCGGGAGCGCGTATGCCGAACCGCCACCCGGTCGATTTCCGGGCCATTAACTGGGGCGACGAGAGATTCATGCGCTCAGCGACTATGATCATGAGCGTGAAAAACCGCGCCACGTTCTTCAAGCTTTCCACGGTTACAATTGCGTGCCGCGATGGACAAGCCGTCCGCGGCAGGTTAAGCGGATGGTCACTTCCCATGGCTCTGTTCAATCTCGGCAAATCGTCCACCCCCAGCACGGCCCCGCGCATCGCGGCGAAGGGCGAGGGGCTCATCCCGATGGAGGATCTGCTGCGGCTCGTGGTGGATGAAGGAGCGTCGGATCTGCATCTCTCGGTGGGCGTGCCGCCAGCGGTGCGGATCAATGGGCGGCTGGTGAAGCTAGAGGTGAGGCCGCTGACGCCGGAGGACACGGAGACGCTGGCGCGGGCGATCACCAGCGAGTCGAATCTGCAAAAGGTAAATGAGGTGGGCAGCGTGGATTTCGGGTTTTCGTTTCGCGAGGCGGATCGCTTCCGGGTGAGCGTCTACCGCGAGCGCGGCAATCTCGCGCTGGCGCTGCGGGCGGTGCCGAAGCGGATGATGTCGCTGGAGGAAATCGGGATGCCGCCGGCCGTGCGCCAGCTCCTCGATCTGCCGCGCGGGTTGATCCTGGTGACGGGGCCGACGGGCTCGGGCAAGACGACTTCGCTGGCCTCGATGCTCGATGTCATCAATGCGACGACTGACAACCACATCATCACCATTGAGGACCCGATCGAATACTATCACCAGCACCAGCGGGGCATCGTGAACCAGCGCGAGGTGGGTTCGGACGTGCCGGATTTCGCCGATGGCCTGCGGCGCGCGTTGCGGCAGGATCCGGATGTCATTCTCGTGGGAGAAATGCGCGACCTGGAGACGATGGAGACGGCGATCACGGCGGCGGAGACGGGGCACCTCGTCTTTTCCACGCTGCACACTACCGGCGCGGCGCGCACGGTGGATCGCATCGTCGATGCCTTCCCGGAGGACAGCAAAGAGACGGTGCGCGTGCAGCTCGCGTCGAATTTGAAGGCGGTGCTTTCGCAGCTCCTGCTGCCGCGGATCGACAAGCCGGGGCGCATCGCCGTCTTCGAGCTGATGATCAATACGCCGTCGATCGCGGCGCTGATCCGCGACAACAAAACCTTTCGCATCGCGAACGACATCCTCACCGGCTCGAAGTACGGGATGGTGTCCCTCGACGCTTCGCTCGCGCAGATCTATCTCGAAGGTTACATCAGCTACGAGCAGGTGATGACGAAGGCGCAGGATCCGCAGGCCGCGGTGCAGCTCATCGGCGGGCAGAAACCGAAGAAGCGCTAACGGTGATCAAGATGAAGAGCAGCGTCTTTCTCATCGCCCTCGTGGCCGCTTCCGCGGTGAATGCTTCCGACGCTTGGACGCAACTGCGCGGGCCAAACCAAGGTCACTCCGACGCGAAGACCGTGCCGCTGAAATGGTCCGAGTCCGAACATGTGAAATGGAAGACGCCGCTGCCGGGGCAGGGGTGGTCTTCGCCGGTGGTGAGCGGCAAGCAGGTGTGGATGACGACGGCACTCGAAGACGGGCGGTAGCTGCGGGCGCTGTGCTGCGATCTCGATTCGGGCAAGCTGCTGCTGAACGTCGAAGTCTTCCGCAATGAGGTGGTGCCTGCGAAGCACGCGCGCAACAGCTACGCGTCGCCGACGCCGATCCTCGATGGCGACCGCGTGTATGTGGACTTCGGCGAGATGGGGATCGCGTGCCTTTCGACCAAGGACGGAGGGAAGCTGTGGGAAAATCGCGAGCTGGTCGTCGATCACCAAAATGGGCCGGGCGGCAGCGCGGTGCTTTACCAGGACCGCCTGCTCATCGCCTGCGATGGTGTGGACAAGCAGTACGGCGTCGCTCTCGACAAGAGCACCGGCAAACTCCTGTGGAAGACCGTGCGCAGCGGCTTGGGCAATCTCAATGGCCAGCCGCCCGATCACTACAAGGCCTACGGCACGCCGGTCGTCTTCCAGCTCGACGGACGCCCGCAATCGCTCACTTGCGCCGCGGACCGGCTCTACAGCTACGATCCCGCGAATGGGCAGGAAATCTGGTGCCTCGACTACAAGGGCTTCTCCAATGTGCCGACGCCCATCTTCGACGGCCGGCAGATCTATGTGAGCAGCGGCTTCAACCACGCGGAGATAATCGCGATCAAGGCGAGCGGATTGCAGGGCAACGTCACCAGCAGCCACGTCGTGTGGCGGCAAAAGACCGGCGCGCCGGATCAGTCCACGCCGATTGTCGTGGGCGAGCGGCTCTACATGGTGTCGAGCGGCGGCATCCTTTCGTGCGTCAATACCGCGACCGGCGACATCGTGTGGAAGGAACGCATCGGTCCCGACTACGCCGCGTCGCCGCTCTACGCCGGCGGCCGGCTTTATTTCTTCGACACATTCAACAAGTGCAAAGTCGTCGCGCCGGCCGACACCTTCCAGGTGCTCGCCAAAAACGAACTGGCCGATGGCTGCTTCGCCACGCCCGCGGTGGTCGGCAAGGCGCTCATCATTCGCACGAAGACGGCGCTCTACCGCATCGAAGAATAGCTCGGCGCGCCCCGGAGGACGGCAAATCGGCGGTCGTCATCGTTGCCGCTTGCGCGAGGGACGGGGGGCGTCTATGGCAAACGCCTTCGCATGGAACTCACGCCGGAAACTCGTCTCGCCGGGCTGCTCGCCCCGGTCTTCGCGCTGCGCGGAAAGAATGATCTCGGCATCGGCGACGTCGGCGCGCTGCGCGAGTTGGTGCAGTGGTCGGCGAAGCACGGCTTCGGCGTCGTGCAGATCCTGCCGGTGAATGAAACGGGCAACGACAACTCGCCCTACAACGCCATCTCCTCCGTCGCGCTCGATCCGTTGACCATCGAGTTCACGGCGAAGGCGGTGCCCGATCTCACCGCGGCGGAGATCAAGAAGATCGTCTCCGGGGTGAATCTCGACGAGTTGCGTGAAGGTGCCGTGCATTACCCGGAAGTGCGGAGCCTGAAAATGGCGCTGCTCGAGCGGGCCTTCACGCGCTTCATGGCGGGGCCGGCGAAGAAGAAGAGCGATCCGCGAGCGCGGGAGTTTAGGAAATTCCGGGCCGATGAGACCGCGTGGATCGAGAGCTACGCGCTCTTCCGCACGCTCATGGAGGCCAATGGCGGCAGCGAGCGCTGGGACTTCTGGGCGCCCGAGCAGCAGACCCTCGCCAAGGCCACGGCGTGGCTCCAGGCTGAGCCCCAGAGCGAGCGGGTGCGACTCGCCGAGCGGGTCACTTTCTTCTGCTACGTGCAATGGATCGCCTGGTCGCAGTGGCGGGAGCTGCGCGAGGCGGCCACGGAACTGGGCGTGGCGCTCATGGGCGATATCCCCTTCGGCGTCTCCTACTACAGCGCCGACGTGTGGGCGGATGCGGAGTTGTTCGATCACCGCTGGTGCGGCGGGGCGCCGCCGGAGCGGGTGTTCAAGGCCGATCCTTTCACCACGAAGTGGGGCCAAAACTGGGGCATCCCGCTCTACCGCTGGGACGTGCATCGCCGCCAGGACTTCACCTGGTGGCGGCAGCGCGTGGCGAAAGTGCGCGAGGTCTTCCACCTCTTCCGCATCGATCACATCCTCGGCTTCTATCGCATCTACAGCTTCCCCTGGCGGCCCGATCGCAACGCCGAATTCCTGCCCCTGAGCGACGAGGAAGCGAAGGCCGTGACCAGCGGCGACCTCCCGCACTTCACCCCGCGCGCCGACGACACCCCCGCCCACAAGCTCGCCAACTGCGCCGACGGCGAGGAGTATTTGAAAGTGCTGATCGAGGAGTGCGGCCAGTACCGCCTGATCGGCGAAGATCTCGGCGAAGTGCCCGACTACGTGCGCCCGAATCTCGCGCAGCTCGGCATCGCCGGCTTCAAGATCCCCGTTTGGGAAAATGAATACGACGGCGGCCCCATGATCCCCGGCGCGAAGTATCAGCGCCTCTCGGTCACCACCTACGCCACACACGACTTCGAGCCCCTGCGCGCCACGTGGGAAGGCTACATGGCCAAGATCGAAGCCGCCGAGCACGGCGGCCCCGAGACCTGGCCCGACCGCGACCGCGCCTGGCATGAAGTGCGCCGGCTCGCCGGCTGGGCCGGCTTCGAAGTGCCGCGGATCATGCCCTACTCGGCGGAAGTCCACGCGCGCCTGCTCCGCGCGCTGCTCGCCTCGAATGCCTGGATCGCGATCACCATGATCACCGATCTCTTCGCCAGCCTCCAGCGCTTCAACTACCCCGGCGCCGTCAGCACCTCCAACTGGAGCGAGCGCCTCCCGCAGCCCGTCGCCGCCTGGGATCGCGATCCGGAGATCAAGCCGATCATGAAACGCCACGACCAGCTGCTCCGCGAGACGGGGCGGGGGAAGTAGTTCGTTTCTTCGACTCTCCTCTCCCCGGTGCCGGACTGGCTCTAGGGAGCCACGGCAATGGAACGCCACGCAGTCCATTCGCCATTGGGCTCGCCTTTATCCCAGAAGCGCATTCGGTATTCCCGCACTTCGGCCTGGCCGGGCGTGAGCAGCGAGCGCTGGTCGCGCCAAGGGGTGCCGACGCCGATGGCGAGAAATTCCTCCTCGCCATTGTTGCGGCGGGAGACGATCCAGACGGCTTCGTGCCCGTGCACGGAGAAGCCGATGACCGTCTCCGGCTGCCCATCGGCGCCGCGTCCGGCTTTGAGCCGGAAGGTGGGCACCGCGCGCGCCGTCTCGGGCCGCGTGCCGATCCCGAGATCCCGCGCCACGGCAGCCGTGCAGCCGCGGTGGAGCTTCAGCACTCCCACGAGGCGAAAGATGCGGTCGAGTGCGCCATTGGCCGCCGGTGCCACCCCGTCCGGCAGCGGCGGCGGCGCAAAGGCCGCAAGCTGCGGCACACCTTCCCCATGCAGCGCCGCTTCCACGCTTTCCGTCGCCGTGCGGGCAAAGATGCGGACGGCGCCCTGCCACGACCCCAGCACGTAGGCCGCCCAGCGCGCATCGGCCACCGCCGCCGCCACCTCGGCCTCGGACAACCCCAGCACGGTCTGCCACGCCGGGAGCTTCGCCGCGAAATTGCCCAGCCACGGGACCTGCTCGGCCGCGAGGCTGGGAAAGTACCGTTGGAGACGCATGGGCGGTTTTGTTGGGGAGAAGTCGGCGACCGGCGGGCGGAGCGGGGCTCCCGGACGCTGGAGGCACGCTACCGCCAGCGGGAGTAGATGTCCCGTCTAAAATGGGACGGTCAGTGCGCCTCGCGGGGTGGTTCCCCGGCTCGGCGGGGTCGTCGCTCCCGCCGTGATTGGGCGTCCCATTGCTCACGGGACACTCAACCGCGGGCTGGGGAGCCGTGCCGTCCGAAATGGGACGCGGAGGGAGCGCCGCTCCCAGCGTCCCATAAAGAATGGGACACCCGGGGAACGCGCGGGTCTTCGTCCCGTCCCCGCCGGGACGCTCCCTGGGCTTTCGATTGGTTTGCCGGGACCATCCCCGCCTGCCACTCCCAAACCGAGGTCCGCCACTCACCCTCTCTGCGACTCCGGGCAACAGACGAAGCAGAGCTCCGGCAGTCAGCGCGGCCCAAGCAGAAGCTTGGGCACGGTGGAATCCATTCCCCCGAGCACATGCTCGACAGCCCACCCCTCCTCCCGTTATCCGTCGCCCATGTCCGCGGTCCCCGGCACAGCCCCTTCCTCCCACTGAGATGCCACCCCTCTTCTCCCTCCCCAGCGATGCGACAGCCAGAAACGCCCCAGTCGTATAGTGAGGAGTTCGGCGACATCACGCGCGCACTGTGAAACGGACGATTAGCATCTTAGCGGTGATAGCGCTCGTTACACTCCTCGCCGTGTCGTGGTTCACCAATCCCCTCCATTGGTCAGACGCACGCATTCGGATGTGGCTACTCAACCAAACACCGGTCGGAACCCCGTTGCAGGACGTAGAAAGCCTAGCTCGGAAGCGACACTGGTTCGACGAGCGCAATCGAGGCAGTGACGGTCTTACATCCTGCACATTCATTCGCGGAGAACTTGGCTGTTATCGGATCGTCTTCGCGACCTGTGTTACCGTCTTTTGGGAGTTCGATGCCAGCAACAGACTCTCGACGATCCGAGTGTGGCGGACTACGGACGCCTTATGAACACGCAACGAATGTCGCCGAACGATGTGCTGCAGGCGAACCGCTCCGTGCGTCACACACCTGCTCCCGCCGCCGCCTTTCCGCCCACCAGGCGGGTGCCGCGCCGCACTCCACGGTCGCGAAGCTTGGGGTCGTTACGCGTCATCTCACGCGCTCAGTAGAATGGAGGACGATCCGTTTTCATGGCTTATTTGCATCACAGGCATCTTTGCTGCGGTGAGCTTTGTCTGGTCGAGGCAACTCGGTGGCAGGTACTTCCCCGCGTCGATGATTTTGCTTACTCTCGCAGCGTTGTGCGGATTAGTTCTTGCCCTGCTGCTTGTCTCTCACCCCGACTACTTCAAGGACGATCAAGCGATTCCTTGGATCGAGACTGTCGGCCTTGGCTCCCTCGTTTTTGGTGGTGCTTTCTTACTCAGTTCTATCGCGTTACTCGCGGTGGTCGCCGTTGCAGCAATCGCTCGTGCCCGACAACCAAAACAACACCAATGACGCCTAACCCGTATGAAAAGCGCTAAGGCGCCGGAGAGCTAGGTTGCTTGGGCTACGTGGCGGGTAGCGAGAGGGGCAAGTAGAGGTCCTCCCCACGGCAGCGCGTTCGATTGGCTCCCTCGTGATGTTCTCGGCGCGGCGGTGATTCCAGCCTTGCCCGTGGGGGCGGGAGTGTTGAAGCTGATCGCCGCTTTCCACCTACCATGAAATCTCCCATCAAAGTCGCCGTCACCGGCGCGGCCGGCCAGATCGGCTACTCGCTTCTTTTCCGCATCGCTTCCGGCTCCATGTTCGGTCCGGATCAGCCCGTCATCCTTCACCTCATCGAGATCGAGCCGGCGCTCGGGGCGTTGCAGGGCGTCGTGATGGAGCTGCAGGACTGCGCCTTTCCGCTCCTCAAGGGCATCGTCCCCACGGCCTCGCTGGACGAAGGTTTCCGCGGGGTGAACTGGTCGCTGCTCGTCGGCTCGGTGCCGCGCAAGCAGGGCATGGAACGCAAGGATTTGCTCGGGATCAATGGCCGCATTTTCATCGGACAGGGGAAGGCGATCGAGGCCAACGCGGCGTCGGATGTGCGCGTGCTGGTGGTGGGAAATCCCTGCAACACGAACTGCCTGATCGCGAAGGCCAACGCGAAGGGCGTGCCGTCGGATCGCTGGTTTGCCATGACGCGGCTGGACGAGAATCGCGCTAAGTCGCAGCTCGCGCTGAAGGCGGGTGTGGATGTCACCAGTGTCACGAATGTCGCCATCTGGGGCAACCATAGCGCCACGCAGTATCCCGACTTCCACAACGCCCGCATCGATGGCCGCAACGCGACGGAGGTCATTCACGATCACGCGTGGCTCGAGGGCGAATTTATCAGCACTGTGCAGCAGCGCGGCGCGGCGATCATCAAGGCCCGCGGCAGCAGCTCCGCGGCGAGCGCGGCGAATGCGGTGGTCGATACCGTGCGTTCGCTCACCACGCCGACGCCGGAGGGCGATTGGTACAGCGTCGCCGTTTCTTCCCCGGGCGACTACGATGTCGAGGCGGGTCTGATGTCGAGTTTCCCGATCCGCACCAATGCCGATGGCAAATGGGAAATCGCCAAGTGGGTGCCGATCAATCCCTTCTCCCGCGCGAAGATCGACGCCACGGTCAACGAGCTGAAGGAAGAGCGCGATCTGGTGAAGGAGCTGCTGGGATAGCGCGTGCAGCGCGGCGATTGTTTGGGGAGCTAGGCGTCCCGCCTGTTGTTTGCGCGCTCCGCCCCGGACCCACACGTCCCCAACGCCCGGTGCTTCCGGCGGGACGCCGAAAGCCACAGGCGAGACGCCTGTGCTCCCCAGCAAGCGCATGCCGGAAGATTCTTTGGTAGTTGCGCTGGGAGGATTACTTTCCCGCTGCCATCCCACCCGCGCTTTACGCTCCGTCTGCATTCCATGAAGAAACCTCCCCTCATCTGGCTGATCGCCATTGGCGCACTTGCCGGTCTTTATTTCGCGAGCAAGTGGCTGCCGGAGAAGCTGCAGTTTTGGAAGACGGCGGAGAAGGTCGAACCCGGCCAGAAATCGGCGCGCCCGACCACCGCGGTCGTTTCGTCGCGCGACATCAGCTTCGCCATTTCCGCCGCAGGCGAGATCACGCCGGCGGAGCAAGTCTCCGTGCGTCCCGAGGTGAGCGGGCGGATCGATCAACTGCCGGTCGATATCGGGGATCGGATCAAAAAGGGCGCGATCCTTTTCACCCTCGACGACACCGACCTGCAGACGGAAAAATCGCAGCGGCAGATCGAGATCGAAGGCGCGAGGCTCCAGGCGGAAGGCTCGCGTCTCGCGATGAAAAAGGCGGAACTCAATTTCAACCGCACCAAGGAGCTCGCCGACCGGAAGCTGCTCTCGCAGGAGGTCTTCGACAACACCAAGCTGGAGCTCGATACCGCGCGGAATCAGTACGACATCTCGAAGAACAACCTGGAGCGTGCGCAGAAGACGCTGCAGATCGTCGAGGACAAGCTGGCGAAGACCAAGATCACCGCGCCGTTTGATTGCACCATCCTCACGCGCCCGGTATCCGTCGGCCAGGCCGTGTCTGGCGCGAGCGGCGTCAATAGCGGGACCGAAGTGCTGACCATCGCCGACCTCGGCGAGCTCATCATCAACGCGCACATCAACCAAGCCGACGTGACGCGCATGAGCGTGGATCAGAAAGTCGAGATCGAGGTCGAAGCCGTGCCAGGATTGAAGCTCATCGGCCGGCTCGACCGCATCGCGCCGCAGGCCACGATCCGCAATGGCATCAAGGGTTTCGCCACCCGCATCATCGTGAAGAACGACGAGAACTCCGGCGTGCGTCCCGGCATGACGGCAAACCTCAACATCCCGCTGCAATCGGCGGACAACGTCATCGCGGTGCCGCTGGCGGCCGTCTTCACCGATCAAGGCAATCGCTTCGCCTACGTGAAGGACGGCGACAAGTTCGCGCGCGTGCCGATCACGATCGGGGTGAGCGATTACGATTTTGCGGAAGTCACGAAAGGGTTGCAGGGCGGCGAGACCGTCTCGCTCGTCACGCCGGCCGAAGAGGCGGGCAAAGTGCAGCAGGCCTTCGGCGCGGCGGCGTAGGGTGGGGGAAAAGCCGCGGATGGAAAACGCGCCGGCGGTGCCAAAAGCGGCGCGCCCGCGACCGGCGGCGGCCCGAAAGGCGGCCAAAGTCCCGCGGGGGGCGAGCGGCGCGGCCCGAGCTAGCGCTTTTCGCAGAAGCACCATGGCGCTCATCGAACTCCGCGCGGTCAGCAAAATCTACCACCTCGGTGGCGAGGAGATTCGCGCGCTGGACAACGTGGATCTCGACATCGACGGCGGTGAATTCATCTCGATCATCGGCCCGTCGGGCAGCGGCAAATCCACGCTCATGCACATCCTCGGCTGCCTCGACTCGCCGAGCAAAGGCAGCATCAAGCTCGACGGCACCGAGATTTCCGAATGCACGATGCGGGAGCTGGCGCGCATCCGGAACCAGAAGATCGGGTTCGTCTTTCAGTTCTTCAATCTGCTGCCGAAGCTCAGCGTGCTGCAGAACGTCGAGCTGCCGATGATCTACGCCGGCTGCGGCGCCCGCGAGCGCCGTGAGCGGGCGATGGCGGCGCTGCAAATGGTGGAGATGGACAACCGCGCCAAACACCGGCCGATGCAGCTTTCCGGCGGACAACAACAACGCGCCGCCATCGCCCGCGCGCTCGTCAACGATCCGAAGATCGTCTTCGCCGACGAACCCACCGGCAACCTCGACTCGCACACCGGCGAGACGATCCTGAATCTCTTCCACGAATTGAGCCGCCGCGGCAGCACCATCGCACTCGTCACCCACGACCCCGAAATCGCCGCCGTGACCCCGCGCAAGATCGAAATCCGCGACGGCAAGATCGCGACCAGCGTGGACGCGAAGCTGGCGGGCAAACATGAGGGGCCGAAGTTTGTCGTCGGCACGGAGCGTCCCGACCGCGGCGCTGCCGGCTCCTAGCCCGCGATTTCCCTACGGCGCCGCGGTTACCACCACGCGAAGAAAGCGACCCGGTGGCGTGCCGACGAGCACGTTGTCGCGCACTTTCAGGGTCGTTGCATTGTTGGTGAGAACGGTCGTCGTCGCGGCGCTAAAGGACGAGGGCTGAGCCGAGAAAAGCGTTCCGGCGCTCTGCACTTGGTAGGTCACGCCGGGATGTTTCGCGATGGTGATCGTGAGGTAGCCGTTTTCCGTCACCACCGCGGGCTGGAGCTTTGCATCGGAAAGCGTGGGGTTCAGACCGAAGGCGAGCTCTTGCAATTCGGAAAGGCCGTCGTGATCGAAATCATCCGCGGCGCTGTGGCCGGTGGTGACGGGCCAGTAGAGCCGCTCCCACGTGTCGAGCAAACCGTCGCCGTCGAAATCCGCGGGCACGGTGAAGTCGAAGACGTAGTTTGCCGCGAGCGTATTGCCGGCTGGATCCGCCACGGCCGCTGCGGAGATCGTGAGCCGGTACTGCCCGCCGGCGAGCATGGCGCCGGGCTGGCCGGGAAAGGTGACGGTGGCGACGTCAAGCAGGCTGTCGTAGGAGAGCGCCAGCGAAGCTGCGGGGATCACCACGCCGCCGGGCACGGTTTGCAGTTGCAGGTCGCTGGTGGCCAGCGTCGCCGCCACGGATTGATCGAAGTCCACGAGCAGCCGATGCGGCGCATTGGCATCGAAGGTGGCCGTCGTCACGCTCACGGGCAGGTCGAAGCCAACGCGGTCGTACCACAGGTCAAAGCCCGCGCCCCAGGTATCCGCGTGAAACTCCACCGAGCCGATGTGATCGAGACGCGGGGAGCCGACGATCGTGCGCCGCCAGCCGTTGGTGACGGTGTCCGCGGCGCGCAGCGGCACGGTGAAGGCGCGCCACTGATTGAGCGCGGTGTTTAGCGGATCGCTCTGCGCACCGCTCTGGTAGTAACGATATTCGAAGTAACCACCCGCGATGTCGTTGAGCCGAATCCACGGGCTGTTGTTTTGGAACTGCGGGGAGTTGGTGTTCACCGCATAGACACTGAAGTAGAGATTGTTGGCGGCGGTGAGATCCCAGTCCGCGCCGTCGGCAGGTGGGAAGCGCAGCCACGTGTCGAAGCCGCCATTGGTGGTGAAATGGATTGCGTTTGCGCCGAGAACTTTTCGCGCCGAGTCGAGCGAGGTCGATGCCGTGCCGCTGTCCGCGCCGCTCAGCCACTGCGCGGCGTTGCTTTCAGCCAAATCATAAGACGGTCGGCGCACGGGCGGGGCAATGTTCACCGTGAAAGAGCCGAGCGTCTGCGCCGCAGCGGCGTTGCCGACGATGTCGCGCACTTCATTGGCCTGAAGTGCGAAGGAATAGGTGCCGCTATCCGTGGCATCCCAATTCCCGCCGGGCGGAATGAACCAGTAGGTGGCGATGCGCGACGTTCCGGTGACGAAGCTATCCACGTCGTAAAAGGTCGCCGTGGTATTAAAGCCGTTCGGGCCGGTGATGAGGAGATCGGAACCGGTGAGCGTCGCAACGTTCACCCCCGTCGCGTCGGTGTAAGTCACCGTGATGAACTGTGCCGTTCCGCCGGCGGTGGAGACATTCGCGCTCGTGCCTGCGGCGGTGGGCGGCGCCGCATCATTGACGGGCGGCCCGACGAGTTGCCATTCGCAGATGTGAACGTAGTCGTCGCCGGTGAGCCGCGTGGCGGTGAGCCGCGCGAGCTTCGCGGTGATCGGCGTGGCGAGGGTCACGCTGGAATACGCATCCGAGGTCGTGCCGGTAAGCGCGACTGCCTGCTGCCACGAGCCGGTGTGCGCGTCGAGGTCGGCCTGCGTGTTGGCGGTTTCGATCTGCCATTGGTAGGCGGGACTGCCGCTCGCGCCGGTGAAGTAGGCGCGGAATCCGTGAATCGTTTTGGCCGTGGTAAAGGTTAGCGTCACCACCGCTGGGTCGATGTTCGGCGTGCGGATGAGCGTGTCCACGCTGCCGTCGAAAAGATTGCCAATCGGCCCGATGTCGATCGTCGTATTCGCCACGCTCGCCTGGCCGCTGGCCAGCAACTGAGCGACGTTGAGCACCGCCGGATTGTCGATCAGGACTTGGAAGGTTCCGATGTCTCCTGCGGGCACGTTGTTTCCCAGCGTGTCGCGCACCTGAGTCGTCCGGACATTGATGTGGTAGGTGCCCGAGTCGCCGGCGTCCCATGTGCCGCCGGGCGCGGTGACCCGGTAAGTGACCGTGCGCGCCGTGCCGGTGGTTGTGGGGAGTTGCGTGCCGGTATTCACGAGCGTGGCGATCTGGGAGAAGCCGCCGGGACCGGTGACCTGGATGTCGCTGCTATCGAGCGTCGTTGGGTTGATGCCGGTTACGTCGTAGTAGCGAACCGTGAAGTCCGCGGTCGTCCCGCCGCTGTTGCGGATCGTGGGTCCGGAACCGAAGGCATCCTCCTGTCGCGCCGCGCCGGTGGTGGGCTCGTAGCTATTGAAGTCCCAGATGTATTTGAACCAGTTCGCCTGCCGCCCGTCCGCCGCAGTGCCGGTATTGCGCGGCATCATTCCAAAATAGAAGCTCAGGTAGTCGCGCTGATAGTCCGGCGCGCTGCCCATGCCCCAAGTGGCGCGACTCACGGCCGTCGTCGCGCCCGTGGTCGCAGGATAGTTCGCCCAATCGAAAGCCGTGCTCTGCACCACGCGCACATTGCCATAGTCGTAGTCGGTATCACCATTCGCCGGCACGTGGCACGAGCCGATCCCGGCAGTCTGGCCGGGCGAGTCGCGGAAGTTCGCGCTGAACTTGTCGAACGCCGTGACCGGTGTCGTCAGGTTCCAATTACCAAAGGCTCGCTGCCCGTGGTTCTCGGTCCGATGGCAGAGGTCATGGACCATTTCCGCCACGCCGCGCTCGTAGTTGAAGCCGTAGCCGGCGACGGCGCGATCGAAGCCGATGTTCGGGAAGCTCGGGCCATTGATGAAAAACGAGTTCGGACCGCCCATGTAGGCTTCGCCGAAAAGCGCAAAGTAGTGATCGCCGAAACACCACACTTCATCGACCTGATTGGAGTTCACCAGCGCGGGCAGGTTCTCGCGTTCCATCAGGAAATAGTAGTCCGCGTTGCCGGTGTGCCAGTTGGTGTTCGAGTCGCGATTGAGCACGTACTGATCGGGATTGTAGCGGAAGCCGTCGCTGAACTTTGGGAACTCGTCGAAGTTGCGCATTTCCACGATCTGCACGTCGATCGCCCCTCCGGTTGCGAACTCGATGTCCGCTTCGAACTGCGCGGCGAGGCGTCGCGGGTCCATCCAGCCGTACACTTCCCAGAGCTTGCGGTTTTGGCGTGAAGGGATGCGCGGTTCGAAATTGAGCACGAGCACTTTCACCACCTGCACGGCGTTGTTCGCGCCCGCTGTGAAGGCACGCGGCACGAACGGCGAACTCACGAGGTGAAACTCATTCCCGCCGCTGATCTCGTAATACTGTATGCGGATGCGATACGTGCCGATGGGCAGCCGGCGCGACCGGTCGCGGATCGTCGCGCCCTGCACGCCGCCCCAGCCGTTGTCGAGCAACTCATCGGTGTCGAACACGCCGTTGCCATTCACATCGATCCACATCCGGCTCCCGTCGTCGCTGACCGTCGCGAAACGGTCGCCCGCCTGCGTCACACGCACGTAGCCGTCCCACTGGACGGAGAAATTTTCCCAGTCCGCGTCGCTGCCCCCGGTGATGCCGACCGGGGCGCGCGCGCCCCACGTGCCGGTGGAAAAGTCGAGCGTCACGTC